>DATMKQ010000263.1:0-9516 GCA_035571275.1 Trebonia sp. | reverse complement strand
CCTCTCCCCGCTTGGCGCCCTCGACCTGGAAGGCCCGCCGAAGTTCCTGACTCCCCCAGACTTGCCTGCCCCGAAGGCAGGCCCGTTCCGCCCCTCCTGACGCCCTGCACCCGCTATTCCTCCCTCCACTGCCCCTCCACCACCCACGCTTCAACCACCCTCCACCACCCACCCAGCTGAATGGGACATTCAGCTGCATATAGCCAGCTGGATGGGACATTCATCTGCGGGCGGGGCGGGCGCGGCGCGGCGGCGGGCGGGGCGGGCGCGGCGCGGCGGCGGCGCGGGCGGGGCGGGGGCTAGTGGAGTAGGAAATCGGCGCAGCGCTCGCCGATCATGATCGACGCGGCGTTCGTGTTGCCCGACGTGACCGCGGGCATGACCGAGGCGTCAGCGACCCGGAGCCCCGCGACGCCGTGCACCCGCAGGTCCGGCGCGGTGACCGCCATCGAGTCGATGCCCATCTTGCAGGTGCCGACCTGGTGGTGGTAGCTGAGCAGGGTGCGCATGCCGTACTCGGCGAGTTCCGCGTCGGTGCGCGCGTCTGGGCCGGGCGCGACCTCCCGCGCCCGCCAGTCCTTCATCGCGTTGCGCGCGCCGATGTCACGGCACTGCCGCATCGCGGTGACCAGCGCTTTGGCGTCGGCCGGCTCCTCGAGGTAGTGCGGGTCGAGCGCCGGTTTTTCCGCGGGGTTCGCGGAACGCAGCCACAGGCGACCCCGGCTGAGCGGCCGAATGACGCCCGCCAGGGTCGCGTAGCCCGCCCCGTAGTCAAGGGCGGGGTAGCCCTCAACGGGCATCGGGAAATGCGACATGAACGGCTGCAGGTCGGGCGCCGCCATTCCCGGGTCGCTCTTGGCGAACCAGGCCATCTCCAGGTTGTTGGCCCGACCCGGCGGCACCGTCCTGGCCGACTCCCACAAGATCTCCGCCAGCAGGTGGTCGTGCAGGTTCTCCCCTACGCCGGGCAGGTGAGCGGTGACGTCGATGCCGAGCGCACGCAGGTCGTCGGCGGGGCCGATCCCGGACAGCATCAGCAGCTGCGGCGAGCCGATCACGCCGCCGGAGACGATCACGTCCCCAGAGCAGCGCATCGTCGTGGTCGGGTCCTCCGGGTCGGGAGGAGACGCCGGGGAGCCGGCGCGATAAAGCAGCGCACCGCACGCTCGCCCGGAACCATCGAAGACAAGCCTCGCCACCAGAGTGCCCGTGATGACTGTGAGCAGAGGGTTGTCGATCACCGGCAGCACGAACGATGTCCAGGCGCTCGCGCGGCGGCCGTTCCTGACCGTGAGGTGGGTGAGCCCGGCGCCGAGGATGTCCGCGCCGTTGAAGTCGTCGTTCAGCGGCAGTCCGTATTCGGCACAGGCCTCGAGCCAGGCCATGGTGGCCGGGTTCGGGTTGTGGATGCGGGTGACCGGCAGCGGACCGCCGCTGCCGTGATACTCGGAAGGCCCGTCCTCGAAGTCCTCGGACTTCCTGAAGAACGGGAGGACCTCGTCGTAGGACCAGCCGGCCGCGCCGTTGTAAGCCCAGTTGTCGTAGTCCTGGCGGGCGCCTCGTACGTAGATCACGCCGTTCAGCGCGCTGGAGCCGCCGAGTACTTTGCCGCGCGGCCAGAAGACGGTCGTCTTGAGGGCGTGCTCCTGGGGTTCGGTGCTGTAGGCCCAGTCTTCCGGACTGTTCCACAGCTGCCAGGCCAGGCTCGGATCGTGGATCGCCGGGTTGTCGTCCCGGCCGCCTGCCTCGATCAGCGCCACCCGGCGCCCCGCGTCGACCAGGCGCCGCGCGATGACGCAGCCCGCCGACCCGGCACCCACGACGATGTGGTCGAACTCGCTGTCGCTGTCGCGTCTGGCTTCCATGGTCACATGATGCGTGTTTTCCGGCTGGAGTCATTGACGCGACGGCACAGACATGCGGCCCCGGCGTGCCCGCGGTCGCACAAACGCTACGCGTTCATGGTCACGGCGGTTCCGCCGGTGAGGCGGGCCAGCGGCGGGCGCTCGATCAACTCGTTGAGGTGCTCGTCGAGGCGCAAGCCGTCCTCGGTGGCGACGGCGTGCAGGTAGGTCTCGGGCTGGCGCAGTTCCCACAGCCCGGAGTCGACGCTGTCCAGTTCGCGCAGGGCCAGACCTTTGCGGAGGGCAACGGTGCGCAACACGATGGAGCTCATCCTGGTGAGGCTGGCGAGCGGCTGGTGCCTGTTCTGCCTGGTGCCGAGGTCGACCTGCGCCATTGCGGCCAGGCCCGCTTCGGCGAACACGTCGATCATCATGCCGATCTCCACGCCGTAACCGGTGAAGAACGGCATCGCGTTGAACAGTTCCCTGCGGCCGGCGAACTCCCCCGCCAGTGGCTGCACGAACCCGGCAAGCTCCGGGTAGAAGAGGTTGATCAGCGGCTTGGCCATGAGCTCGGTGACCCGGCCGCCGCCGTCGGCGACGGACTCCTCGCCCTGGGTGAACGGCCGGCGGTACGCGGCCTTGCAGAACTGGATCGCCGGGTCCGCGAGCAGCGGGCCGAGCGTGCCGTAGACGAAGTGCTCGCGGAAGTCGGTGGTGTCCGAGTCGGCGAACATGATGATGTCCCCGCGCGCCACGGACAGGCTCCGCCACATCGCGTCGCCCTTGCCCTGGGCGGGGCCGTAGCCCGGCATGAGCTCGTTCTCGGAGTACACGTCCGCGCCGTGAGCTCGCGCGATATCCGCGGTCCCGTCGGGTGAGTCCGCGTCTACGACTATCACCTGGTCGGGCAGCCCGGTCCGGGCTTGCAGGTCGGCGACGATGGTGAGGATGGTGCCGATGGTGCCGGCGACGTTGCGGGCAGGGAAGATCAGGGTCGTGGAGGGTCGCTCCGCCCCGTTGCTCGACACCCCGAGATCACGAAAATCCCGGTGATGAAACGAGCGCTGCTCAAACCATTCCCAGACTGTCATGTTCATATAACGACATCCTGTTCCGTTTAGTTTCAGCCGGGGCGCGACGGTGGCAGAGCTGCAAAGGTACACAGTTCGTCTTAAATAGCTGGTTAAATCACATTTCTTATGCGTTAACTTGGGCGGGACGTGTGTTGCCTCGCGTACGCGGAGTGGCTGCCGACATGGCTGGGGACGTGGACTGCGGGCGGCGTGCAGGGGATGGGTACGTACCCGCGATGCATGGCGAGTATGCCGACACGGTGGATGCCTGCTCCCGACATTCCGGACATATCATCCCTCAACCTGTGAGGAGGTGCACAGTGGCGCGGGGCCCCGGCTGGAGCGCGTGCGGGAGACGCCGACGGTCCCAGGAAAGGCGACGATTCGGGGGTTTTCCCGTGGAAACTGATAAGTCACGCAAATGAAACCCTCCGTTCTCTTGGGGGACGCGCACGCGACCGGCGTGGCCGATTCGATGTGCCCGGATGTCCTTGAATAAAGGGAGGGAACATGCGTCCACGAACCGGCATTGCCGCGTTCCTGACCGTAATAAGCGCCGCTGGCGTGCTCGCCGCCACGGCGGCCAGCGCTACGGCGGCCGGCGCTACCGCGGCCGGCGCTAGCACGCGGTCGGCCGCGGGCGCCGCCGACCGCGGCCACGCCCGCGACTTGGTCCCAGGGGACCTGCTGGTCAGCGAGAGCTACTACAGCAACGATCCGGACATTGTGGCCGGGCAGACCGTGCTGCCGCCCGGCTGCACGTCCGGGTGCGGGACCGCGGTCGCGAACGGCGACTACCCGTACGTGTTCAACAACGACGCTGTCGACGGTTCATTCGGGGTCACCTCGAGGCTCTTCCTGCGGGAGATCACCCCGTGGGGGCGCACGGCGGACGTCATCCCGGTGCCGACGAGCGAACTGAACACCAGCTTCTCGTCCAAGTCGGAAGGCGCGCTCAACCTGTCCACCGACGGCAAGTACGTGACGTTCATCGACTACGTGGCCCCCAAGGACACGGTCGACGCCTCGAACGCCAACACTCCCGGCGTCATCGACCCGACCAACCCGGTCCCCGGCGCGTACTACCGCGCGGTCGCGCAGCTTTCCCGGGACGGCAAGTTCACGTTCACCGAGACCAACGCCTACAGCGGCAACAACGGCCGGGCCGCGATCGAGGCCAAGATCGGCGGTAAGTACTACATCTTCACGGCGGGCAACGCGGGCAACGGCTCCAACCCGCAGCCGGACGGCGTCATCCTCGGCGCGGGCGCGCAGATCATCACCCCGTCGGACCAGCCCGAGGCCGAGCAGAACCCGGGCACGCCCACCCCGGTCGGCAGCTTCAACGTCACCCAGCTTGGCGGCAAGGCCGACAAGGTGGGCAAGGACGACAACTTCCGCGGCCTGACGATCTACAACAACGTGCTCTACTACACCAAGGGCAGCGGCGGCAACGGGGTCGACACCGTGTACTTCCTCGACACGACCGGCACCGCGTGCCAGAACGGCGTCGGGCTCCCGGTCCCGGGCGCGCAACTGCCGACCACCGCGCTGTCCTACGACCTGGCCACGCTGCAAAGCGGCGGCCTGCCCAGCAACATGTGCATCCTGAAGGGCTTCCCGACCGCGCTGGCCAAGGGAGCGACGGACGCGAGCGACTACCCGTTCGGCATCTGGTTCGCGAACGCGGACACGCTGTACGTCGCTGACGAGGGCGCTGGCGACAACACCTACGCGAACGGCTCGTACACCGCGGCCGCCGCGTCCACCACGGCCGGCCTGCAGAAGTGGGTGTACAACGCCGCCGCCGGCCAGTGGGAGCTCGCCTACACCCTCCAGAACGGCCTGAACCTCGGCGTCCCTTATGGTGTCGCGGGTTACCCGACCGGGCTCAACACGAGCGATGACGGCACCGGACTGCCGTGGGCGCCGGCCACCGACGGTTTGCGCAACATCACCGGCCGGGTCAACAGGGACGGCACGGTCACCATCTGGGCGGTCACGTCGACCGTCAGCGGCGGCGGCGACCAGGGCGCCGACCCGAACAAGCTGGTGTCGATCACCGACCAGCTCGACGCCACCAGCGCGCCGGCCTGGGAGTCCTTCTACGCCGTGGTTCCAGCGGCGTACGACCAGGTAGTGCGCGGCGTGTCGTTCACGCCCGGCACTGTTGCGAATGATCATTGACGATCCGCTAGTCACCGTTGACGGCCGGCCTCTCGGGACCGGCCGTCAACTCGTCACGCTGATGCGGCCGCGGGTCATGACGGCGACGCGCTGAGCCCGCCGGACCACGACGCTGTCGTGGCTGACCAGCACCAGTGTCAGCCCGCGCTCCCGCCACAGCTTCTCCATCAGCCCGACGATCTCGTCCCGGGTCTCCTCGTCCAGGTTGCCGGTCGGCTCGTCCGCGAGCAGCGCCTTCGGTTCCTTGGCCAGCGCACGCGCGATCGCGACCCGCTGCTGCTGGCCGCCGGACAATTCCGACGGCAGATGACGCGCCCGGTCGGCCAGGCCCACGCTCTCCAGCGCGGCGGACACCCGGCGGCGGCGCTCCCGTTGCCCCAGCCGCAGCGGGACGAGCGCGGTCTCCACGTTCTCGGCCGCGGACAGCGTGGGCACGAGGTTGAATGTCTGGAACACGAAGCCGATGGCGTTGGCCCGGAGCCGGGTCAGTTCGGCATCGCCCATGGAGCCGAGGTCGCGCCCGTCGAGCAGCACCTTCCCCGCGGTCGGCCGGTCCAGTCCGCCGAGCAGGTTCAGCAGCGTGGACTTGCCGTGCCCGGTGCGACCGCGCACCGCGATCCACTCACCGTCGGGGATGAGCAGGTCGATGTCACAGACGGCCCGGACCGTTCGGGATCCACTAATGAAGTCCTTGCGCACGCCGGTCAGCTGATACACCGACCTCACCCCACCCTCGTCAGCGCGTCTGCCGGGCGGAGCCGGGAGATGCGCCAGCTCCCGAACGATCCGGCGATCAACCCGCCGCCCAGCGCCAGCAGCACCGCGGCGACGATCGCGGTGGCGCTCACCGACGCGGACAGCGGAACCGCGACCGTGTGGCTGACGGTGGGATTGCTCACGCCCGAGGGTGTGACGATGTGCTGGCCTGTCGCTTCGGTAAGGGTGGCCGAGAGCCGTGGCGCGATCGCGTTGATGATCGCGGCCCCCGCGAAGCCCAGGCCCACCCCGATGGCGGCGCCGAGCACGCCCATGACCAGCGACTCCGCCATGACCTGGGCGACGATGCGCCTGCTGCGCCAGCCGATCGCCTTCAGCGTGCCGAACTCGCGCACCCGCCGGGATACGGCCGCCATCGTCAAGATGACCGCCATCGCGAACGCGGCGATCAGCACCAGGACAGACAGCCACTTGCCGAGGTCGTTGGCCAGCTTCGCGGTCGAGCTGAGCGATCCGGTGATCTCACTGGCCAGGCTGCTTGGCGTGGTGATCGTCGCCGCCGGCAGGAGCCGGGAGACTTCCTGCTGCACCGCCGGGATGTCGGACGCGCTGTCGGCGGTGACGTAGATCGTGTTCACCTCGCCCTTCGCGCTGCTCCCCGCGAGCGTGGCGAGCGCCTGAGCGCGGGCCAGCGGAATGTAGACGTCCGGCGGGGTGCTGCCCTGGGGCTGCGTTACCAGGCCGATGATCGTGAACTTCGTCTTGGCGATGGTGATCGTCTCGCCGGTCTTGAGGTTGTTCGCGGTGGCGTAGTTCGCGTCGACGATCGCGACGGTGGCGTCGGCGTCGGCGCTGTCGAAGTGGCGGCCGCTGGTCAGCGTCGCGTCGCTGAGCGGGCCAAGCTTCGATGCCGTCGCGATGTCGGTGCCCTGCACGGTGAACGAGACGGGCTCAGGCAGCGAACTGCCAGGGCTGCCGATGTTAGCCGGGATCGTCAGCTGCCGGTCGGTCAGCGACAGGCCGCCGGTCACGGCCGCGACGCCGCGGAGCTTAGCTATGTCGGTAACGGTCGCGTCGCTCAGGGCGCCGCCGGTCTCGCCGGTGAGGGTATCGATGCTCTGGGCACCGTGGGTGCACTTGTCGTTGTTGCACACCTCGGCGCCGCCGGGTCCGATCGTGACCCTCGTGCCCGCCGAACTTCCAGGTCTCAATGCCGGCGGCGGCTTGGTGACCGTGATGTCGGTGCCCACTCCGTACAATCCCTTGAGTACGCCGGCCTGGGCGTTCTGCACGCCCCTGGACGCGGCCGTGACCGTGACGACGAGACCGACCCCGACGGCCAGGCCAAGCGCGATGAATACCGCCTGCCGCTTCCGGCGGCCAAGCTCTCTGGCCAGATACGTGTAGAAGAACATGCCGCCGTTTGTACGTGCTGGCTGGTTGCACGGCGGTGACACGATTCAGGACGCCGCCAGCATTCCTTGAGCCAGGTGTCAGCGGTTGGGGCTTCGATGGCGTCATGAGGGTACTGGTGATCGAAGACGATGGCGAGCTAGCCGACGCCATCGCCGCCGGCCTGCGCATCGAGGGCATGGCGGTGGACGCCGTCGTCGACGGCGACCTCGGGCTTGAGCATGCCCTTGTCAACGACTACGACGTCATCGCGCTTGACCGTGACCTGCCAGGGGTGCACGGCGACGACGTCTGCGCCACGCTCGCCGGGACGGTGCGGGCGCGAATCCTCATGCTAACCGCGGCGGTGACGATCGAGGACCGGGTCGGCGGCCTCGGGCTCGGCGCCGACGACTACCTGCCCAAGCCCTTCGCCTTCGCCGAGCTCGTGGCCAGGATCCGGGCGCTGGCCCGGCGTAGCCACCCAGCGGTGCGTCCGGTGCTGAGATCGGGCGACATCACCCTTGACCCCGCGCGCCGCCACGCTACAAGGTACGGAAGGCCTCTCGACCTCGGCCCGAAGGAACTGGCCGTCCTCGAGTTGCTGATGGCGGCTGACGGCCGGGTGGTGTCCGCCGAGGAACTGCTCGAGCGGGCGTGGGACGAGATGGCCGACCCGTTCAGCACCGCCGTGAAGGTGACGGTCAGCCGGCTGCGGCGCAAGCTCGGCGATCCCCCGGTGATCGAGACGGTCGCCCAGGCGGGGTACCGGATATGAAACGCGGCAGCGTCCGGCTCCGCCTTACGCTGCTGTTCGGCGGGCTGTTCCTCGCGGCCGGCGCGGCCCTGCTGGCGATCACCTACGGCCTGGTCAGCCACGCGACAAACGACATCTTCGTCGCCAGACAGGTTTCCGGCGGCAGCGGGACAGGCCCGACGGTGCTACCGGACGTCGCGGCGCTGCAGCAGCAGGCACTGCAGTATGTCAGCGCGGCACGGGCCAGGGAGAACGACGCGCTGCTACTGTACTCGGGCATCGCGCTGGCGATCATGATGGTGATGTCGGTCGGGCTCGGCTGGTTCGCGGCCGGGCACGCGCTGCGGCCGTTGCGCCGCATCACGGCGGGCGCGCGCCGGATCGCCGCGACGAACCTGCATGAACGGCTCGCGCTCGCAGGTCCCGACGACGACCTGCGCGAACTGGCGGACACGATCGACGGCCTGTTCGCCCGCCTGGACGCCTCGTTCGACGCGCAGCGCCAGTTTATCGCCAACGCCTCGCACGAGCTGCGCACGCCCCTGGCCCGGTCCCGCACGCTGCTCGAGGTCGCGCTGCGGGACCCCGGCGCTTCCACGGGCTCGCTGCGCACCGCCTGCGAGCGGGTCCTGGCCTCCGGCGCTGAGCAGGAACGCTTGATCGAGGCGCTGCTCATGCTGGCTCGCGGCCAGCGCGGGATCGCCCGCCGCGAACCGCTCGACCTCGCCTCGGTCACGCGCGACGCGCTCGCCGCCCGGGGCACCGAGGTGGCCGCGCGCGGGCTGGGCATGGAGGTCACGCTCGCGCCCGCACTCATGGTGGGTGACATGGCTTTGTCCGAACGAGCGGTGGCCAATCTCATCGACAACGCTCTGCGCCACAACGTGGCCGGCGGCACGGTGTGGGTCAGCGTCCGCACCGCCGGCGACCGGGCAGTGCTCAGCGTCGCCAACCCCGGCCCGGGCATCGCCCCGGCCGAGGTAGACGGCCTGCTACTCCCATTCCGCCGCGGTGCGCAGCGAACCCGCGGCGGTTGCGATGGCCTCGGCCTGGGCCTGCCCATCGTGCAGGCGATAGCCGCCGCCCACGGCGCGACCCTGGCACTTACCCCGCGCCCTGAGGGCGGCCTGACGGCCGAGTTGTCCTTCCCGGTCGCTCACGCCACGCCCGTCCGGGCTCAGCGGGATGAATGTCCCGTACAGCTGGCTATAGGGGGCTGTGTCAATGGCCCCACGGCCCCCGGGGAACCGGCTGTGTCGGCGTGTTCTGGTGCGGCGGTGTCGTGGTAGCCGTCTTGGTCGGGGTTGAGGATGGCGGGCAGGGCGTGGAGGGTGGTGTCGGTGATTTCGATGTGGATGGTGGCTTGGTTGCCGGGTTTGTTCCACAGGATGTGCAGGTCGAATGCGGCGAACAGGCGTGCTTTGAGCTGGGGCGGCAGTGCGGGGAGGAGGTCTCCGGCGTAGGGGATCTCGTCCAGGATGGCGGGGTCGGCTGCGACCGGCTGGCTGGCGGTGAGGGCAGTGAGCTGGGTTTCGGCGGTGGT
>DATMKQ010000262.1:0-4618 GCA_035571275.1 Trebonia sp. | reverse complement strand
CGGGCATGCTCGATCGTCACCCGCGTCTAGCCTCCGGCCACGGCGGGTGCTCTCTTACCGCTTCTCCCTAGGCGGTCCTCCTTCCCTTGCCCTGGCGCGAGTGAGTATCAGTGGCATCCGTGCCGATGACGACCGCCGACGCGTCGTATCGCCGGGCGCGGAGCGTCTGGTGGTCCTGTGGGGTTCCAGAACTCGGCCACTTTGGTGACCTGGGCTTCTACGCGGCCCGCTCGTACTCGTTGAGGAGGCCGCCGAGGACGCGTTGGCGTTTGACCCGGACCTGGGAGAGGTCAGCGACAAGGTGATCGGGTACGGGCGGGTGAAGCTGGCGGCTGCGATGGGGTCGTCGGCCGTTGTAGTGGGCCTGGTACTGGACTAGGACGCGCCGCAGATGGCGTTCGCCGAAGATGAGTATCCGGTCGGTGACCTCGGTCCGGGCGGTGAGCACGAACCGCTCCGCGCAGCCATTCGCCTTCGGGCTTCGCGGCGGGATCTTGATCACTTCTATGCCTGCGCCTGCCAGGACCGCGTCGAACGACGCGCTGAACTGCCCGGTCCGGTCACGAATCAGGAACCTGAAGCCGGCGGCGCGTTCACCGAGATCCATCAGCAGTGTGCGGATCTGCTGCGCAGTCCGCGGCCCGTCCGGGGTGGCGGTAACGCCGAGGATGCGGGCGGACCGGGAGCCGGCCTCCAGCACGAACAAGCAGTACCGGCGCTGGAGAGTCACCGCGCAGTCCGCGTGGAAGAAGCCGATGGCGAGCATCGTTGCGGCTTGCATGCGCAAAAACCGCCGCCACGTCATGCCGGTGTGCCGCTTCGGCGCCGGCGAGATCTTCAGCGTCCTGAGGATCCGGCGGATCGTGGAAGCGCTGACCCGGTGTCCGAGCTTGAGCAGCTCACCTTGGATCCGCTGGTAGCCCCAGCGCGGGTTTTCGCCGGCGAGGCGCCCGGTAAGCGCGGCGATCCCGGCGCTCACCGGCGGCCGGCCCGTCCGCTGCGGATACGTCCATTTCCTGGCGGCCAGGCGATTATGCCACCGCAGGACGGTCCCAGGGGTGACCAGCCGGTGTGCCCGCAGCCTCCCGGGCAGGAGCCGGATCAGCGCGGCCATGACGGCTCGATCAGCCCAGTCCAGCCGGGGCCTGGGCTTAGTGCGGCGCAGCACGGCGACCTCGTGACGCAGCACCAGCAGTTCCGCGTTGACGGACGCTGAGGAGCGGCCGAGCAGGACCAGCCAGCCGCAGAGCCGAATGAAGATCAGGTAGAGCAGCCGAAGGGACACGGCCGATCATCATGTCCTACGGGCTGACCTTGGCGCATCGCCGCAGCTCACAGGAACAGCAGACTTTTGGCACCCCGCACGGCCGCCCGACACGGTGAAGATTCACACCACCTGGCGGAGCGTCACCCACGCGAGTCCGTCAGGGCACGGGAAACCGGTCAGCCAGGACTCAGGTACCGAACAGCTTGGCCTTGGCGGCAGCGAATTCGTCGTCGGTCAGGACGCCTTTCTGATGCAGGTCGGCGAGCTGGTTCAGCTGGTCAATCATCGACGAGCTTTGCGGCGCGGCGGGCGGCTGCTGGTCTTGCGGCGGCGGGGCCTGGTTCTGCTGCTGTTCGAGCTGACTGATGCGCTCGTCCTGGTCCGCCTCCATCTGTGCGCCCTCTGCCTGCCGGTTGGCAACATGCTTACCCGCCAGGTATGCACCGCCGCCCACCGCGGCTGCGCGCATCAACGGTCGCCGTCGTCTGAACATCACTGTCTCCTTTTCGTTTGCTGCCCACGCCCGGCCGGGTGCTATTTGCCCTTCCGGCATCGGCAGGCCTGAAAGTAACCATTACCTCCGGCGCGGCGGCGACGGTCCTCGGCCCTTCCACCGGGGTTTCACGGTCATCGCGCACATGTATGCATCGTCGCATCCGGCTGGCGCGTCCGCCTCACCCCAGAAGGGGTGATGACAGCCGTGGCAGCGCTCTGGATGATCGGAGTCATGGCCTCATCGTTGCCTCTCCTATTCGACGTCGTGGTCGTCGGCGCAGGACCTGCGGGGGTCGTCGCGGCGCTCCGCGCGGCTCGTCTCGGGGCCAGTACGGCGCTGATCACCCGCGATCAGTTCGGGGGAATGGCCGCGAATGACGGCCCGGTGCCGGTCCGCACCCTGGCCCAGGCCGCGCGGCTGATCCGTGAGGCCAGGCAGCTCCCGCTTTACGGGATCGCGGGCTCCGAACCCTCGCTCGATTATCCCCGGCTGCTGGCGCGTGTCCGTGACGTGACCGAGGACGCACGCCAGCACACGCTGCTGCGCGACGATCTGGAGCGTGCCGGGGTAGACATCCACGAGCACGCCGGGACCGCACGATTGGTCGACGCCCACACGGTCGAAAGCGACAACGCGCCGCGGCTTCGAGCAGGCAAGATCATCATCTGCACCGGCGGGACCTCGCGACCGCTGCCCGTTCCCGGCTTCGACTTGACCGCGACGCACAGCGATGCGTGGCACCTTTCCTCGGTACCGCCGTCGCTGCTTGTGATCGGCGCTGGCGCGACCGGCGTGCAGGTCGCTTCGATCTTCAACGCCTTCGGCTCACACGTCCACCTCATCGAGATCGCCCCTCGCATCCTGATGACCGAGGACCAGGAGGTCTCCGAAGCCGTCCGTGCCGCCCTGGCCGCGTCCGGCGTCCAGGTCGTCGAGGACGCCGGGACGATCGACCGCTTCGAGCGCTGTGCGACCGGCGTGCGGCTCACCCTTTCGACACGCGACGGGCAGCACAGCCACGATGCCGCGCTCGCCGTGGTCGCGGCTGGATGGGTAGCGGCCACCGCCGGGCTGGACCTCGACCGGGCCGGGGTGCAGACCGACCGGCGCGGGTACGTCCAGGTGGACGCGCACCTGCGCACGACCGCGCCGCACGTCTTCGCCGCTGGCGATATCACCGGGCGCGCGCTGGTCGTGCACGAAGCGGTCCGCGAGGGACTGGTGGCCGCGACCAACGCGGTCCTCGGTCCAACCACGGTCCTGCCGCCTCAGGTGAGCCCGATCGGCAGCTTCACCGATCCCGAGTACGCCTCGGCCGGGCTGACCGAGGCGGCCGCCCGGGAGAACCGCGAGGTGGTCGCGGCGACGGTACGCTTCGACTCGCTCCCGCGACCGATCATCGATGGCCGCCAGACGGGGTTCTGCAAGCTGGTCGTCGACCGCGAACTCCATACGATTCTGGGTTGCCACGTCGTGGGCGAGCGCGCCGTCGAGCTTGCGCAGCTGGCGGCGACCGCGATGGCCGCGAAGATGCCCGTCGAGGAACTGGCATTGGTCCCGTTCTCGTTTCCCACGTACGCGAACGCCCTGGGCCGGGCGGCGGTTCTCGCCGCGATCGAACTCGATCGCACCGGAATGTGGGCGACCGATCATCTTGAAACGGCAGTGGAGTCCGGCGTTGCCTGAACTCGCCGCCGGCGCACGCGGTATCAAGACCATGCCCTTATCGGTAGGAGGAAGATCTTGGCAACCCCTTCAGGAACGCCCCGACCAGGTGTCCGCGTCGGCTCCACGAGCGAGTTCAGCTTGTTCTTCCGGGTCAGGCCGGGCCACGAGAATGACCTGCGCGAAGCAGTGCAGGCGCTGCAGAACAGTCCCGGCTACCGGCCAGGGGACTATGACATGCCGATCGCGGTCATTCACGAAGCCAGGTTCGTGCTGTTCGACGGTGACACCCGGCTGCTGTTCGCGACGAGCTTCGATGGCCCGTGGGACGCCTACATGGAGGACTTCGCGTCCAAGCCGCTGCAGCTCTTCGACTCGATCTTCCGGCACGTCGAGGGCTACGAGGGCCTCCCGGACCTCACCGCGGTGAAGGACTTCATCTTGAGCGCACAGGTTAGCGCCGGAGCCTACGCCCGGAATTACCCCGGCACGGTGAAGGAGATCCGCAAGGCGCTGCGGGTGAACGAGGCCTTCCAGCAGGTGCTCGACGATCCTGCCGCCGCTGAGGCGCTGCGGCACCCCGCGCTGAAGCCGCTGCTCAACGAGGCCGCAGACGCTTAGGCGGCCCGCGGCGAACGAACCGTGAACCCATCGGAAGGCGGGCGATGTCGCATCACATCTCCGGGCCGCGAGCCGCGGCCGAGCCGATCGCGGACATCACCGACCTTTACGCGTTCCCGAGTCCCGAACACTCAGGCCGGCTCGTCCTGGTGCTGAACACACTGCCGTTCGCGCCGCCGTCGGCGCTGTTCTCTGACGGGCTCATCTACCGCTTCCGGCTGCGCCCGCTCACCGCGAGCGATCGGAACGACGGGGCGCCGTTCATCGCGGGCGGCGAAGAGATCGTGATCGACTGCATGTTCTCGGCCCCCGTGCGCGGACCCGGTGCGAACGGCCCAGGGCAAGAAGGCACGTGCGCCACGCCGACGGGCGCAACGGTCTCGGTCAGGGTGAACGACGAGCATGGCGGCCAGGTCCACGGCGTCCGGGTGTTCGCGGGCCCGCGGTGGGATCCGTTCATCATGGATGCGCCCGCGGCGCTGAAGACGATCGCCACCGGAAAGCTCGCGTTCACCGACCCGGGCGCGATCTACCTTGACGGCAAGAACGTCCTGAGCCTGGTGGTCGAG
>DATMKQ010000261.1:0-3889 GCA_035571275.1 Trebonia sp. | reverse complement strand
TTAGCGGACTCAACCCGCGGACCGGAACCGCACGGAACGAGCCGCTTCCCGCGGCATCTCCCGCCGCGGGGCCGGGCACTGGCGGACGTAGGATCAGGGCTTCTGCGAGGCAGAATGGAAAGGCGACGGCCACGCCCGGCGCGGGCCGCGCGCGAAGGGAATGCGATGGTTGCCAGGCCGGACTCCGCCGAGGTGCCCACGCGGCGGCGGAATCCCGATCTCACCCGCGAGGAAATCCTGGACGTCGCGGTCCGGGAGTTCGCCCGCAACGGGCTCGCCGGAGCGAGGGTCGACGAGATCGCCGCCCAGACGCGCACCACGAAACGGATGATCTACTACTACTTCGGCGGCAAGGAGCAGCTCTTCATCGCGGCCCTGGAGCGGGTCTATTCGCTGTTCCGCGATGTCGAGGCGCAGCTCGACGTCGATCACCTCGACCCGGTCGCCGCGATCAGGCAGCTCGCTCAGCTCACCCTCGACCATCACGAGGCGCATCCGGATTTCATCAGGCTGGTCGCGATCGAGAACATTCACCGGGCCGAGAACATCAGCAAGTCCGAGATCCTCCGCCGGCTGAACAGCCCGGTGATCACCACGACCGCACGGATACTCGACCGCGGCTACGCCGACGGCGTGTTCCGGCGGCAGGTCGACCCCGTCGACCTGCACATGATGATCAGCGCATTCTGCTTCTTCCGGGTGGCCAACCAGCACACGTTCCTGGCCGCGTTCGGACGCGACCTCGTCGACCCGGCCAGCCACGAGCGCCACCGGGAGATGGTCGGCGACATGGTGGTCAGCTACCTCACCGGATGACCGCCGCGGCGGGCTAGCCGTCGGCGTGCTGGCCCGGCATGCGCGGCCATGCGAGCTATGCCAGCTATGAACGAACTCGTTAGTACATCCCATGGAGCAGGCCAGTGAACGGGAACGCGCCCGACACCAGGCAAGTGGTCCTGATCGGCGAGCGCACCGGTGCCTCGTTCTCACCCGGCGTGTGGAACCGCGTGTTCGCCGACTTCGGGATCCCGCTGCGGTACCGCAGCCACGACATCTCACCTGCGGAGCTGCCCCGCGCGGTTGGCGGCGTGCGGGATCCGGGCGTCGCGGCGGCCAACGTCACCATGCCCTACAAGGCGCGCGCCGCGGCCCTCGCCGACGTCAGGGACGCGGACGCCGAGCGCGTGGGCGCGACGAACTTCCTGGTGAACCGCGCTGGAATGCTGCACGCGAGCAACACGGACGTCGCGGCGGTGCGGGTGGCGCTGCGCGGCGTGGCCTCGTCGAGCACGCTGCTGCTCGGCGCCGGGGGCGCGGGGGCGGCGGCACTCGGCGGCAGCGTCGCCGCGGTACGCCGCGTGGTCATCGCCGACCGGGACGAGGCTGCGGCGCGCACCCTGGCCGCCAGGGCGCGCGGCTGGGGAGTGCAGGCGGCCGTCGTGGCGTGGGACGCGGTCCCCGCCGCGGCCGGTGAGGCCGACCTCATCGTCAACGCGACACCGATCGGAATGGACGCCGCGGACCAGCGTTCCCCAGTGCCGGACGGGCTGCTCGGGCACCGGCCAGCGGTCTACGACTTCGTGTACCGCAGCGAGATGACCGCGCTGCAGGTCATGGCGCTGGAGGCGGGCTGCCCCGTGTACGACGGGCTGGCTCACATGACCGAGCAGGCGGTGGCGATGATCCCCGGCCTCGGCCTGGCCCCCGAGCTCGCTGGCGCCATCCGCCGCGCGACGGTGGCAGTGGCCGGGCGGGCACCCCTGGAGTGGACGAACTGCGGCAGCGCCGCTGGCTGAGCCGGGGCCTCACCCGATGACGAGAGCGTCCAGGTACCCGCGCAAGTTGCGCTGTGCCTCGCTGACCGAGTCCCCGCCGAACTTCTCGGTGGCGGCGTCGGCGAGCACCAGCGCCGCCATGGCCTCGGCTACCACGCCGGCCGCGGGCACCGCGGTGACGTCGCTGCGCTGGTTGATGGCCTTCGCCGGCTCACCGGAGCGCACGTCGACGGTGTCCAGGGCCCTTGGCACCGTGGAGATCGGCTTCATCGCGGCCCGCACCCTGATCACTTCGCCGGTGCTCATTCCGCCCTCGATCCCGCCCGCCCGGTTGGTCCGCCTGCGGACACCGCCCGCGGCCGCCTCGATTTCGTCGTGCGCCACGGAACCATGGCGGCGGGCGGTGGCGAAGCCGTCGCCGATCTCGACTCCCTTGATCGCGTGGATGCTCATCATCGCGCCAGCCAGCCTGCCATCGAGCCGCCGGTCCCAGTGCACGTGGCTGCCCAGGCCTGGCGGCACGCCGTAGACGACGACCTCGACAACGCCGCCGAGGGTGTCGCCGTCCTTGCGGGCGCGGTCGATCTCCTCCCGCATGGCCGCGCTGGCGTCCGGGTCAAGACAGCGGACCGGGTCCTCGTCGACCCTGGCGCCGTCACCGGGGGCCGGCAGCACCCCGTCCGGAGCGCACACCGAACCGATCGCCACCACGTGGCTCAGGATCTGCGCGCCGAGCACCTGACACAGGTAACGCCGGGCGATCTCGCCGAGCGCCACCCGGGCCGCGGTCTCGCGGGCGCTGGCCCGCTCCAGCACCGGCCGTGCCTCGTCATGACCGTACTTCTGCATCCCGGCAAGGTCCGCGTGACCGGGACGCGGCCTGGTCAGCGGGGCGTTCCTCGCCTGATCAGCCAGTTCCGCCGCGCTCACCGGGTCGGGTGACATCACGGTCTCCCACTTGGGCCACTCGGTGTTGGCTATCCGGACCGCGACCGGGCCGCCCAGCGTCACGCCGTGCCGTACTCCCCCGGTGATCTCCACCTCATCCTGCTCGAACTTCATCCGCGCGCCGCGGCCGTACCCGGCCCGCCTCCTGGCCAGCGCGGACGCAATGTCGGCCGTGGTGACCTCGACGCCGGCCGGCACGCCCTCGCAGATCGCCACGAGCGCGCGTCCGTGCGACTCTCCCGCGGTCAGCCAGCGCAGCATACGAGCGATCCTGTCATGTTCAGCGCTCCGGCCAGCCGGCCGCGGGGGCCGCCGGAGTCACCGCGACCGCGATGCCACGGCGCAGCCGGCCGCCCAGGCTTGCCATGACCTCGGCCCCGAGCCGGCGGGCCGCCTCCTGGCCTGCCACCGCGGCACAGCCGTCGGCGAGCATCACGTTGATCTGGAGGTCGCTGCCGTCGTCCGCGGTGGCGACGCTCAGCCCGGCGATCGCGGGCTGGTTGGCCCCAGCGGCTCGCACCGCAGCCAGCACGTCCGGATCCTGGTGCGGCAGCGGAACCGGCCGGCCGTCGGCCAGCGCGGCGAGCCGCGCGCCGTCGATGGCTATCGGGACCGGCCCGGCGACGTCCACGATGACCGCGCACGCGTCCTCGGCCGCGGCCCGCCACACCTGGGCGGCCGGCTCGGGCACCGGCCGTGCCTGCTGCCGCCACATGGCCAGCGCCTCGCTGCAGGTGAACGCCGGGATTGCCCGCCTGCCATCGCGCCCGACCAGAGTGGGCAACGACATCTCGGCGCCGGAGTCACCGCCGCCGGACTGGGTGTGGCCGGGCCCTTGCGGCTCGCCGCCGGGCCGGGTGTGGCCGACGCGCTGCGGCTCGCCGCCGGGCTGCGTGTGGCCGGGGCGCTGCGGCTCGCCGTCGCTCCCGGCTGCCACAGCGACGATGGGCACGAGCAGCCGCGAGCTTGCCAGCGCTGTCAGCGCGGCGTGCTCGCTGCCCTGACCGGAGCCGAACGCCGCAAGGGCGGCCGCGACCCGCGGCTCGACGGAGCCGTGGTCGTCGCGGAACGGGGACTCCCCGGCATCAGGAAAGGGCACGACCCACACTGTAGATGGCGGCACGGCATGGAGTCGGCGCAGGTAGGTTGCGTGTTGTTGAGAGTGC
>DATMKQ010000260.1:0-8142 GCA_035571275.1 Trebonia sp. | reverse complement strand
GGCAGCATCGCGGCGAGCGCCGCCTTCGTGCCGTAGACGAAGCCCAGGTAACTGACCTCGGTAACGCGCCGGAAATCCTCCGGGCTGATCTCCGTGAACGGCGCGAACACCGAGGTGAACGCGACGTTGATCCACACGTCGCGGACTGCTTGGCGGCACCGGCCGGTACACCGTCACGCCCGCCGATCCCTGGCACGTCTGGGGCGGCTACTACGAGGACGGCAGCCTGATCTGGCGCAGCCGCTGGGTCGGCGACTCCCGGATCGAATGCAGGGAGGCGCTCGCCATGCCGGCCGACCCGCGCCGGGCCGTGCTGCTGCGCCGGATCGAAGCGGTCGAAGGCCCGGCCGAGGTCACGGTGGTCCTCGACGTTCGGGACGGGCGGGGGCGACCGGCCACGCTGTCCCGCCACGGCGACCTGTGGGCGGGCCAGGCCGGGGCGACCCGGTTCCGCTGGTCGGGTGCCGGCCGGGCCCGGCGGGTGGCAGGCGGCCTGCGGATGAGCGTGAAGCTGAAGGCCGGAGAGCACCACGACCTCGTTCTGGAAATGTCTGATTGTGAATTTTCTGATGAGGCGCCCGACTCCGGCAGGTGCTGGGCGGCGACCGAAGAAGCGTGGTCACAGGTCGTTCCCGACTGCGGCGACCTGATCGCGGTGGCCGACGCGAGGCACGCCTACGCGGTGCTGCGCGGTCTCACGTCCGGCAGCGGCGCGATGGTGGCGGCCGCCACGACGTCGCTGCCGGAACGGCTGAAGGGCGGCCGGAACTACGACTACCGGTACGCGTGGATCAGGGACCAGTGCTACGCGGGGCTGGCCGTCGCCGCGCACGGCCCGCACCCGCTTCTCGCCGGGACCGTCAGGTTCGTCACCGAGCGCCTGCTGGCCGACGGGCCGGACCTGATGCCCGCGTACACAGTGACTGGCGCGACCATCCCGGCCGAGCGGCGGCTGCGGGTGCGCGGCTACCCCGGCGGGTCGGCGCTGGCCGGGAACTGGGTGCGCGGCCAGTTCCAGCTGGACGCGCTGGGCGAGGCGCTGTCGCTGCTCGCGGCGGCGGCGCGGCACGACATGCTCGCCGAGGACGACTGGCGCGCGGTCGCGGTAGCCGCGGACGCGATCGAGAAACGGTGGCCCGAGCCGGACGCCGGGATCTGGGAACTCGGCGACAGGCGATGGGCGCACTCCCGGCTCGCCTGCGTGTCCGGCTTGCGCGCGATCGCGGCGGTCGCGGCCGACGGCGCCGCCGGCGGACACGGGCACCGGGAGGCGGCGCGGTGGTGCGCGCTCGCCGACGGCATCCTGGCCAGCCTCGGCGACTGCGTCCACTCATCGGGCCGGTGGCGGCGGGCACCCGACGACGATCGGGTCGACGCGGCCCTGCTGCTGTCGGTGATCCGCGGCGCGCTGCCGCCTGAAGACCCGAGAAGCGTGGCGACGATCGACGCGGTGCGGCGCGACCTCGGCGTCGACGGGTACGTGTACCGGTTCCGGCATGACGCGCGCCCGCTGCACTCCGCCGAGGGCGCGTTTTTGCTGTGCGGATTCTGGCTGGCGCAGGTCGAGCACGCCTGCGGCCACCCCGCGGCCGCCGCGCACTGGTTCGAGCGCAACCGGGGCGCGTGCGGGCCGGCAGCGCTGTACACCGAGGAGTACGACGTGCGGCAGCGGCAGCTGCGCGGGAACCTGCCGCAGGCGTTCGTGCACGCGGGCATGCTCGAGTGCGCGGTCGTGCTCTCGCGTGACGTGGATATGGGCGCGGGCGCCTGAGTAATCTGTTGCGATGGTGAATGTCGTCGCGGAGCTGGCGCCGGGCGGCGTGCTGCGGGCCGCTATCAACCTGGGCAATCCCGTGCTGGCCCAGGGCACGCCGGAGTCACCAGCGGGCGTCGCCGTCGACATCGCGCGCGAGATCGCCGCGCGGCTCGGCGTGCCTGTGGAGTTCGCCTGCTTCACCGCGGCGCGCGACTCGTTCGAGGCGATGATGACGGGACGCGCCGACATCTGCTTCCTGGCGATCGAGCCCGCGCGCGAGGCCGAGGTGGCCTTCACCGCACCGTACGTGCTGATCGAAGGCGTGTACGCGGTGCCTGATGAGTCGGCGTTGCGCACGGCTGAGGACGTGGACAGCCCCGGCGTGCGCATCGGCGTGAAGCACGGGTCCGCTTATGACCTGTTCCTGTCTCGTACGCTGCGGCACGCGACCGTGGTGCGAGGTGCGGAGGGGACCGACGAGTTCCTCGCCGGGAAGCTGGAGGCGGCCGCCGGGGTCAGGGAACCGGTCGCCGAGTTCGTGCGGACGCATCCCGGGGTCCGGCTCATCGAGGGGCGGTTCATGGAGATCCGGCAGGCGGTCGGCACGGCGAAGACCAAGAGCCTGGAGACGACGCGGTTCCTGCGCGGGCTCGTCGAGGAACTGAAGGCCAGCGGCTTCGTCGCCGACGCCCTGCGCCGGTCCGGCCAGTCCGCTCCGGTCGCTCCGCCGGCGCCGCTCGCGCCGCCCGCGCCGCCCGCGCCGCCCGCCTAACGGCCCCGCTGTCGCGGTGCGGTGCCCTGGCTGCGGCTGTCGCGGCGCGGTGCGCTGGCCGCCGGCGTCGCGCTGGGGTGGCCCTGGCTGCCGCTGTCGCGGTGCGGTGCGCTGGCTGCGGCTGTCACGGTGCGGTGCGCTGGCTGGCTGGCTGGCGCTGTCGCGCTGCGGTGGCCCGGCTGCCACACCAGGCGCAGGAGCACCAGAACTGTGCATTAGCGGGAAGACTCTTTTTATTGTGGAGCTTTTTATGACTAATAGCTACGATTTATTTACACGCTGAAAAATGTTTTCGTGATCCTTGGCGTGTGCAGCGCCGGTTTGGCGCAGACGCGGGGCAGGCGCGGTATTTGTGGCCGGTGGTGCCCACGAGAAACCGGGACGCCTGCCGGCGGCCGGGCGGAGCACCCGGCGGGCAGGCGGAGCACTCCTGCAGGCAGGCGGAGCGGCCCGCGGGCAGACGGAGCACCCCGGCGGCCAGACGGAGCGGCCCACGGGCAGGCGGAGCGAACCGGCGGGCAGGCGGAGCGGCCTGGCCGGCGGGCGGAGCGGCCTGGCCGGCGGGCGGAGCGGGGCAGCGGGCGCCGGGGCGGGGCGGGAGAACCTGGCCGTTTGGTCTGGCGGCCGTCGGGTAGCCAGCCGCACGACGTCCGGCATGACGAAGAGGAGCTAACGTATGGTTCGCAGGTTCTCGCGGGCGGTGGTCACCGGCGGCACCGGGTTCCTTGGGTCGCTGGTGTGCCGTCGGCTGCTTGAACAGGGCACCGCCGTGGTGTGCCTCGACAACTTGCTGACCGGCAGGCGCTGCGCCGTCCCCGCGCTGGACGGGCCACCGCTGGAATTCCAGTTCTGCGACGTCACTGAGCCATTCGACGTCGCCGGGCCGGTGGACCTCGTCCTGCACCTGGCGTCCCCGGCTTCACCGGCGGACTACGAGCGGTACCCGCTGCAGACGATGGAGTGCGGCAGCCTCGGTACCCGCAACGCGCTGCGGCTCGCCGCGCGCAAGGGCGCGCGCTTCGTGCTGGCCTCCTCCGCTGGGGTGTACGGCGACTCGCTGGTCAGCCCGCAGCGCGAGGACTACCGCGGAAACGTCGACCCGATCGGGCCGCGCGGCGTCCTCGACGAGGCCAGGCGGTACGCCGAGGCGCTCACCGCGGCCTACTACCGCGCCGGGCAGGCGGACGCGGCGATCGCGCGGATCTTCACCACGTACGGTCCCGGGATGCGGCCGGACACCGGCCAGATGGTGCCCACCTTCATCTGCCAGGCGCTGCGCGGCGAGCCGGTCACCGTCACGGGGGACGGGTCGCAGACCCGGTCGCTGTGCCACGCCGACGACACCGTGCGCGGGCTGCTGCTGCTGGCGGCCGGTGACTTCCGCGGCACGGTCAACATCGGCAACCCCGATGAGGCCACGGTCCGCCAGATCGCCGCGCGCGGATCATCGGGCTGGCCGGGTCGGAGTCGCCGATCAGCTACGTGTCCCGGCCGCCGGACGATCCCATGTCCCGTCAGCCTGACATCACCCTGGCCCGCACGGTGCTCGGCTTCGAGCCGCGGGTGCGGTGGCAGGAGGGCCTGATCGAGACGATCGACTGGTTCCGCCGCATGCTGGCCGAGTCGTCGGTGCCCCCGCGGGAGCAGGAGCCGGCGGCCGGGCGGCTAGCCGACGAGCGGGCCGCGGCGCTCGGCGTCCGCTAACAGGATCCGCACCACGACGAGGCAGGCGTCGTCGCCGGTGTCCGATATCGCGCTAGACAGGATGTGGTCCGCGTGGCTGGCGGCGTCCGCGCCCCGATAGACGGCGGCGGCCGTGATGTCGCGCAGCGCGTCGCTGATCGAGCCCGCCCGGCGCTCGATCAGGCCGTCGGTGAACAGCAGCAGCACGTCGCCCGGACGCAACTGGAGCTCGGCCTCCTCGTAGTCGGCCTCCGGGTCGAGCCCGAGCAGGACGCCGCCCGGCAGCGGCAGCGTCGTGGCCGCGCCGTCGCGGACCAGGATCGGCGGCAGGTGCCCGGCCCGCGCCCACCGCAGCACGCGGCTGTCCTGGTCGTAACTGCCGCAGACGACGGTTCCCGCGACGCCCTCGGTGATGTGGCAGGCCGCGTAGTTGAGCGACTTGAGCAGCGCGGCCGGGCCTCCTCCGGTCGCGGCGAGCCCGCGCAGCGCGTTGCGCGCGGCGATCATGCCGGTGACCGCGTCGATGCCGTGACCGGTGATGTCCCCCACCACGAGCAACAGGTCCCTGCCGGGCATCTGCACCGCGTCATACCAGTCCCCCGCCACCAAGTGCCCTGGCTCGGCCGGGCGGTAGCGCACCGCGACATCGACGCCGGACGCCTCCACGGGCGGCGGGTCCTCCGGCATGATCGCGCGCTGCAGGCGCACCGCGAGCTGGTGCTCCTGCGCGGCGCGCTGCTCGCTGTCGGCGAGCTGGTCGCGGGTCGCGGCGAGGGCTACCTCGGTGTGGTAGTGCGCGGAGACGTCCTGGAACGCGCCGCGCAGCGCCACCACCGCGTCGCCGGCCAGGACGGGCTCGGCGTAGATCCGGATCTGCCTGATCGCCATGTCGCCCGGCCGGACGATGCGGAACACCGCCACGGCGGACTCGCGTCGCGTCAGCAGCGACTGCCGGAACCGCTGGACCGGCCCGCGGTCCGCGGCGATCACGAAGTTGTGCAGGTCGGCTGTCGGGATCGGCGCGGCGTGCCGCGCATCCAGGCCGAACAGGGCGAAGGCGGCCTCGGTCCACCGGACCGTGCCGCCGGCGAGATGCTCCTCCCAGCCGCCCATCTGGCCAAGGCGCTGCGCGTGCCCGAGCAGGTCGGCTCGCTGCTCGGCCTCGCCCACCGTTCGCCAGGTGAAGACGACCCCGGCGAAGAAGGGGACGGCGTGCAGGTCGGCGACCTTAACCCGATCAACGTCACCGGTCAGCGGGGCGGCGACGGTGCCCGGCACGTGCTCGGCGCGGCCGCTGGCGAGCACCCGCCGGGCCCGGGCGAACAGGCCGTCGCCAGCCATCGACGCCGGGTATGCCTCAAGCAGGGTCAGCCCGGCGAGAACCCTCACGTCCCTGGCCGCCTCACCCGCGACCCCGCCGGCGGGGTCGATGTATCCGGGGCTGACGCGCAGGATGGCGAAGTCGGCGATCTCGCCGTCATCGCTGCGCAGCGGCCGGACCACAAGCAGCGAGTCCGCCATCTGGTCCAGGGTTGCGAACACCGCGGGCGACGGCGCCGTCGATCCGATCGGCCCCTCGTTCATGCGCAGGCTGAGCACTTCGGTGAACCCGGCGAGCGCGGCGGACATCCCGGACCTGAACTCCTCGGCGAATTCCTCGCGCGGCGCCCGCCACCAGCCTTCCGCCACGCCGAGCAGGGCTCCCGTCCGATCCCTGAGCGGGAGGACGGCGCGGGCCGCGTCCGGCTCGTCACGCAGCCACATCTCCTCGCCCGCGACCGCCACCCGCTGCTCCGCGCAGTCGAACTGCGGCGGCAGCCGCCGCCACCTCGCCGCCTGGGTGCCGCCGAGGCCGTCGGCGCCGAGCATCTCAAGCGCGCCGTCCGCTTCGAGCAGCCACACCGCGACCGCGGCCGTGCCGAACCGCGGCCGGAGCTGCTCGGCCAGCACGGCGATGAGTTCGGCGCCGTCCCTGGCCCGCTCGGCCATCGCCACGCCGACCGGGTCCCGCGGCTCCAGCTCGGCGGGTTCCGGCCCGTCCGGCACAGACCGCGCCGGAGGGTGCGGCTCTTGCCCCAGGACGGCCGCGGCCATCTCGCGCAGCGGCAGGCCCGCCGCGGCGGCCATGTTGGTGAGCTGCAGCGCCGCCTCACCCGCGGAGCTGCCGTTCCGCTCCATCAGCGCGCCCTTGGCCATCGCGATGACCGACTCCGCGGCCGCCTCGGTCCGCAGTCGCGCGACCTCGCGCCGCTGCCGCTCGATCACAGCGGCCAGCCGGGGCAGATCCGTACCGGTGTCGACCACGACCACCGCCTTCCCGCCGCGATGCGGAAAACCGTACCACCCTCCGCTACCCCCGACGGGCGTCCGGCGACCACCGCGAGCGCCTACGCTGGCAGAGTCAGGCGTATTCGTTCGGTAAAAGAAAAATGAAGAACTCGCTAAGCCAGGATTAGACTAGTTTATGACGATTGATTCCTACTCTGGGCCGAACCGGCAGCGGCGACGCCGCTACCGTATTACTGTCAGTAGCTATGGGTTTACCACGGCGTCGCGGGGAACGGGAGCAGCGGATGACGGACGTCGACCATGAGCTGCCGCGGCTAGACAGGGCGGCCCTCGAACAGCTGCTCGCGGGACTGACCGCGGTCCGCGGCGGCGACTTCAGCAAGCGCCTCGCCCCGTCAGGTGACCCGCTCGTCGACGAGATCGGCAGCGTGTTCAACGGCATGGCCGACCAGCTTGACCAGTTCACCGCCGAGGTGACCAGGGTCGCCCGCGAGGTGGGCACGGAAGGCAAGCTCGGCGGCCAGGCGCACGTGACCGGGGTCTGCGGGACCTGGAACGACCTCACCGAGTCGGTCAACGCGATGGCGGGCAACCTGACCACCCAGGTGCGGAACATCGCGCAGGTCGCGACCGCGGTCGCCAAGGGCGACCTCACCCAGAAGATCGACGTGGACGCGCGCGGGGAGATCCTCGAGCTCAAGACCACCCTCAACACGATGGTCGACCAGCTATCCGGGTTCGCCGAGGAAGTCACCCGGGTGGCCCGCGAGGTCGGCACCGAGGGGAACCTCGGCGGGCAGGCCGTGGTGCGGGGCGTGTCGGGTACCTGGAAGGACCTGACCGACAACGTCAACTCGATGGCGAACAACCTGACCAGCCAGGTGCGGAACATCGCGCAGGTCACCACTGCGGTCGCGCAAGGCGACCTGACCAAGAAGATCGACGTGGACGCGCGCGGGGAGATCCTCGAGCTGAAGACGACCATCAACACGATGGTCGACCAGCTGTCCTCGTTCGCCGCGGAGGTCACCCGGGTGGCCCGCGAGGTGGGCCGGGAGGGCCGCCTGGGCGGGCAGGCCGAGGTGGAGGGCGTGTCCGGGACCTGGAAGCGGCTGACGGAGAACGTCAACGAGCTGGCCGGGAACCTGACCCGGCAGGTCCGCGCGATCTCCGAGGTGGCGAGCAAGGTGGCGGCGGGCGACCTGGACCAGTCGATCTCTGTCGAGGCGGCGGGCGAGGTCGCCGAGCTGAAAGACAGCATCAACGCGATGGTCGTCGCGCTGCGGGAGATGGTCCAGGCCTCGCGCGACCAGGACTGGCTGAAGTCGAACCTGGCCAGCGTCGGGTCCATGATGCAGGGACACCGCGATCTCGAGGTCGTCGCCGAGCTCATCATGGAGGAGCTCGCCCCGCTGCTCGGGGCGCAGCACGGCACGTTCTTCCTGGCCGAGGAGTCCGCCGGGGAGACCAGGCTGCGGCTGATCGCCGGGTACGGGCTCCGCGCCGACAAGGACGCCCCGATCCAGTACCGGATCGGGCAGTCGCTGATCGGGCAGGTCGCCAAGAGCAAGCGGCCCATCGTGGTCGACGAGATCCCGCCGGGCTACATCAAGATCTCCTCCGGCCTCGGCGAGGCGCCGCC
>DATMKQ010000259.1:0-2715 GCA_035571275.1 Trebonia sp. | reverse complement strand
AGTCGCGCAGCAGAACATCCCGAACGCCCAGTGGTGGCTGTACAACTGGTACTCCTCGATGGGCGGCAGCACCGTGGCGGTGACCACGCCGGACGGCAACACCGACGACACGCTGCAGGGCCTGGCCACGCTCGACAAGGCCAAGAGGCAGGCGCGCATCATCCTCGGCGGCGGCCCGGCCGGGCCAGAGGGCGTGACCGTTAAGGACATCGACCCGGCCATCTTCGGCAACACCGTGCACGCCACCATCCTGCAGGACCGGTGGAGCGGCATGACCGGAGCGGCGGCCGAGCCCACCCGCACGTTCGACGGCGACGTGCCGGTGGGTGCTGACGGCTCGATCACGCTTCCGGTGACCAACGGCGACCAGGGCGACGGCGCCGGCGGCAACGCCGCGTCGTGCGACGCCACCGGGCCCCGGGTCCAGGGGAAGATCGGCAACGCCGTGTCCCTGTGCGGCAACAACGAATACGTCAGCCTGCCGTCCGGCATCATGCAAGGCGTCAACGACTTCACGATCTCGGCCTGGGTCAATCCCTCGGCGGACACCGCCTGGTCGCGGGTGTTCGACTTCGGAACCGGCACCAACGACTACATGTTCCTGACGCTGAACGCCGGCGGCGGCCCGGTGCGGTTCGCGATCACCACCAGCGGCGCTGGCGGTGAGCAGCAGATCAACGGCACCGGCGAACTTCCCCTGAACACCTGGTCGAACGTGGCCGTGACGCTCTCGGGAACTACCGGGACGCTCTACGTCAACGGCACGGCGGTCGGCACCAACAGCGACATGACCCTGACTCCCGCCGACCTCGGTGACACCACCCAGGACTGGATCGGGCACTCGCAGTACCCGGCCGACCCTTACCTGGACGGGGAGATCGACGACTTCAATATCTACAGCAGCGCGCTGAACGCCGCGCAGATCGCCACGCTCGCGAGCGGGCAGCCGGGCGACGGCAACGTCGCGGACTACAAGTTCGACGAGACCGGCGGCGCCACCGTGATCGACTCCTCCGGCAACGGGCGCAACGGGACGATCATCTCCGACCCGGCCGTACCGCCGACGATGGACGCCTACGAGGTCATCCTCGCCCCGGGAGGAACCGGCTCAGCCACTCCGACGGACGCCACCTGGCTGCACAGCTACCTGGCAGCGCAGGCCACCATGACCGGCACCGGCTGGAACATCAACACCGAAGGCACGCCCAGCAACCTCGGCGGTTACGCCACCGCCGGCGAACAGGATGTGGGCGGCCTGCGGACGGGCTCGAGCACGGTCATCACGTTCAGCGTGAACGTGCCGCAGACAGGCAACTACAACCTGTCCATATTCGACGGGAGCGACTCGGCGGCCTCCGACGTGTCCGGCCCCACCAACATCTTCGTGCGGGTCGACGGCGGCAGCCCGCAGGAGGTGTGGCTGCCGGTCGGCTACAACTGGGTGATCTGGAACCACGCCGACACCACCGTCCACCTGACGGCGGGCAGCCATCAGATCAGCCTGTCGACGACCGGGGCAGACGGCGCCGCCACGAACGGCGATGCGATCATCAACAAGATCGATCTTCAGCTCGACGATCCGCCGGTCCAGAATTCCGCCATCTACGAGGCCGAGCAGGCCGATCTGGGCGGCGGAGCCACTACGGATTACCGCGCACAGGGGCAGTCCGGCGCGGGCGCCGTCGACCTGAACCGCGGCCAGAGCGTGACCTTCTGGGTCTACTCCGCCGATGACGGCTATGCGGATCTGGCCTTCCGCGACAAGGGCGCGGGAGCGGCAGGTGCCTCGGTCAACACGCTGCCGCTGGAAGGCTGGCTAACCGGCGGCGGCGCACGGAACTGGTCGACTCAGACCGACCGGGTGTATCTCAGCGCGGGCATCAACAAGGTCGTGGTCACCGGCGCCGGCGGCGAGGTGACCCTCGACAAGCTGACTGTCACTCCGGTCGACGCCAGCAGCCCGGCCGTCCAGCCGTACCTCGCTACGTACCAGGCCGAGAACGGCGCGATGACCGGCACCGCCCACGTCGACAACAGCTACAGCCAGGCCAACGGCGGCGTCGTCACCGGCATCGGCAACGGCCCGGCGAACTCGCTGACCTTCACCGTGCATGCGCGGACGGCGGGCACCTACGGGATGACCGTCCGGTTCGCCAACAACCAGCAGCTAGTGGCCAACCACTACAACCCGGACCTGATGACCGCCCCGGCCGACATCAGCGTCAACGGAGCGCCCACGTTCCACGTCAACTTCGCCAACACGTTTGACTGGAATCAGTTCTGGAATCTCACGATCCCGGTCAGGCTCCGGGCCGGCACGAACACAATCAAGTTCATCGCCAACCCGCAGTACAACTGGGACAGCACCACCATCGGAGTCATCTACTCGGGCCAGGGCATCGGGCAGGATCTTCGGTCGAGCACGGCACCGAACATCGACGAGATAACCCTTGCACCACTCCAGCTCCGGCTCCCGGGCGAGCCATAGGTCTTGACCCGCCGGGGAGGCCGCAGCGTGTCCTGCGTCAGGCCGGGCGGACGTTCTCCGCCTGCGGACCCTTCTGGCCCTGGGTCGTGTCGAATTCGACCTTCTGGTTTTCATCCAGCGACCTGTAGCCGGAACCCGTGATCGCGGAGAAGTGGACGAACACGTCCGCCGTCCCGTCATCGGGGGCTATGAAACCAAAACCCTTGTCGGCGTTGAACCACTTCACT
>DATMKQ010000258.1:0-2658 GCA_035571275.1 Trebonia sp. | reverse complement strand
GCGCACTCTGGCAACAGAACGGCCGTTCGGGCTCGGCTCGGACGGCATATTGGCTGAGCGGGATTCGGCGCTATAACGGCGGGTCGGCGCGCGGTTATTTAGCGGACTTCGCGCCATTGGCCGCCCGGCAATGGTCCAACGCGCAAGCGGCTCGATCTGTATGTTTATGCATCGGCGTCCTCGGGCGAACGTCCGGATCTGCCGCTGGTCGTGCGATCGCTCAAGCGGTGGGCTGACCTCGAAGGCCAGGAGCTTGAAGAGCGGGATCTCGGCGAGTGTCGCCAGGCGACCGATGGGCGTTACCGGCCGTGTTACCTCGTTGCCACGCTTATGCGGCCGATACGCCCCCAGGTCTGGAGCATTTGGTTCGCGGGGCCGTGCAGTGCGGTCATGTCGCAGCCGGTGAACCACTCGATACCTCTCGCGAGGCTGTGCGCGGTCAGCGGTCCGACGACCAGTTCTACTGCGACTGTTCGAGGGTCGATGTTGACGGCTGCCAGCGCCTCGCCGGGACGACCCTCGTTCGGCGCCAGCGGCGTCAGCATTCGTGCCAGGCCATGCACACCCGAGTGAGCCGTCGCGCTCAGCAGCCGCTGGTAAGTCCGCCCGAGTTCAGGGGTGTCCTTGTCTACAGCGAGACTTATCAAGTTCATCGCCGCGGGCTGTGATGGACCGATGTGGGCAGAGCGACCTTTGCCGTTCATGTCGTGAAAGCTGAAGCTGTGCTGGCGGGCGCCGCGGGCGAAGTCGGCGATCCGCTGCTTGGTCTCATCCAGTTTCTCGGCGGCGTAGTCGCCGTGCATGTCCGTGAACAGCCAGACTCGCTCGCACATGGCGTCGAGCCGGTAGTTCAGGGTCCGGCGGACTCGCTCTCTGCCGTCGATGTCCTGGTCGGTCAGGTAACAGCCCAGCGCGGCGGCCTCGACGGCGCCGCGAGTGAGGGTGTAGGTGGCGAACAGGGCGTTGCGAGCGCGGAGGACGTCAGCGAGGCCGAGAAGGAGATCAGTACAGGAGGTAGCTGCGAGGTATGTCGTGGCGAAGATGTCGCGCGATGGGTGCTCGCCCCAGTCGCCAGCGAATGGCTCGCCCTGGGTTTCCTTGTCAGCGGGAGATCCCGCTGCTGGCCGCGGGTTGCGGGTCATGAACTCGCGGAACTCTTTGGCGAATTCCTCCGTGCTGCTGGCCAGGTCTGCGAACGGTTCCAAGGACATGACCAGGAGGCTAGACGACCAAACGGTATGCCGCACCCAGAATTGTCACGCTTGGTCACGAGGCCGAGACCGCTCTGACCGAGCAGGGCAAGCGGCCAGTATCAAGAGACGTCCGACCTTGCCGATGAGGGGTCGAGATAGCACTCTGGGGAGGCGGAAGCTAGAGGTCGATGACGACCTTGCCGTGCACGTGCCGGCCGGCTTGGAGCTCGACCGCGGCGCGGATCTGCTCGACCGGGAAGGTTGCCGCGATGGGCACACGGAGCTGGCCCGCCGCGACCAGGCGCGCAATCTCCTCGATGGCGCCGGGGGCGGCATTAGCGCCGTTTGCCGGCGTGATCCCGTTGACCTGTGCAGCGATGGTGGTGACGCGCTCGTCAGGCACGCCAAGTTCTCGTGCCGCCTGCACCGTGTCCGTCCCGTACAGGTCGATCGCCGCGGTGACGCCGCCGGGAGCCAGGGCACGGACCCGGCCGGCAAGGCCGCCCCCGTAGGCAACCGGCTCGGCCCCGAGGGCACGCAGGGCATCGGCCGACGTCGCTGATCCCGTTCCGATCACTAGTGCGCCCGCGAGCCGGGCGAGCTGCACGGTGAACACGCCGACCCCGCCTCCCGCGCCGCCGATGAGCAGCGTGTCGCCCGGGCCGGGATTGACGACGGCGAGGGCGGCGGCGGCCGTGCACCCTGCTATAGGAAGGGTGGCGGCGGTGCGGTCGTCAACCCCGTCGGGGGTATGGTGCGCGTCGCCGCCCGCCGCGATGGTCCCTGCCACGTCTATTACTACGTAGTCGGCGACCGCGCGGGACAGGGCGCCGCCGAACACTCGGTCGCCAGCCGCGAACTCGGTCACGCCGTCACCGACCTGGTCGACGACCCCGGCATAGTCGGTTCCGAACCCGGAGGGCAGGCTCAAGCCGAATCGGGTGGCGGTCTCTGCGTCGGAGGTCATGAACCAGTCCATCGGGTTCAGCCCAGCCGCGGTGACTCGCACGCGGATCTGCCCCGAGCCAGCCTGCGGCGCGGGTACCTCGCGGAGGTTCAGGACCTCGGGGCCGCCGAATGACTCGAGCAGGACCGCCCGGCTCGTGGTCGCCGGCGTGCTGACGCTCGGTTCTTGCATGCTCAGTTGTCTCCTTTGGCGACGAATGAAAGGAGCGAAAGTGGACTATGCTCCGCTTACAAGAGGCACCCTAACATAATCGGAGCGTGATCCGTTTTGGGGGAGTTGGAGACTCGCGCGCTACGAGCGGACGCGACTCGCAACCGCGACCAACTCCTCAAAGCGGCGAGCCGCGTGTTCGTGTCTGCCGACACCGAGCCGTCAATGCGCGCGATCGCACGCGAAGCCGGGGTCGGCATCGCCACGCTCTACCGGCATTTCCCCACCCGCGAGTCTCTAGTTGAGGCGGTCTACCGCGATCAGGTCGCGGGGCTCACCGCCGGCGCC
>DATMKQ010000257.1:0-16868 GCA_035571275.1 Trebonia sp. | reverse complement strand
CACGACGCGACCAGGGCGGAGGCCGAGATGACGGGTCACATCGAAAAGTCGCGGCAGTTCGTCCTGAACTTCTTCCTGAACGGGCCGGTCAAGACCGGCTAAACCCCCTACTCCCGGAAGGAGGCCGCCGCGTGAGCGACGCTGATGCCCGCACGTCCATCGCAGTACTAGGTGGCGACGCGCGCGAGGTCATCATGGCCAACCTGCTGTGCCGGGATGGTTTTGACGTCACGACATACGGCCTCGGACCGTCGGCCTGCCAGTCTCTTGGGCTGGACGACGGCTTGGCGGGCGTCGCCAAGCTAGAGGCGAGTTCGGCGCTGGAAGCCGTGGCGGGGCGGCGGTGGCTGCTCTGCCCGGCGCCCGGCCTGGGCGAGGGCGACGTGGTGTACGCGCCCTACGCGCGCGGCCCGATCTCGCTGAACGAGTCGGTGCTGCGCGCCTCCGACGTGACCAAGGGCGGGATCGTGCTCGGCCGGGCCTCGTCCTCCCTGCTGGCACTGGCAGATACCGTGCCGACGACCGTCTATCAGACTAAGGACGACGAAGCCCTGCGGGTGCGCGTGGCCACATCCGCCGCCGAGGGGCTGCTCGCGCTGCTAGTGGGCCGGACCGACCAGGTGCTGCGCGATCAGCGAGTTCTCGTCCTTGGCTATGGCGCCACCGGGTCCGCCCTCGCCGATCGGCTGGTGCTGCTCGGTGCTCGCGTGACAGTGGCCGCTCGCCGGGAGGAGTCACTGGCCCGGGCCGAACAGCGCGGGGCGCAGACAGTGGCATTCGATGACCGGGCCGCCGCCATGGCGGACGCGACGGTCATCGTCAATACGGTGCCGTCCACCTCCAGCATGCCGCTCGCGGTGCTGAAGGAACTCGACGGTTGCCTGGTTATCGACATCGCTTCACCTCCTGGCGGCACGGATCACGCTGTCGCCCAGGCGGCCGGCTGCCCGGTGACATGGATTCGTGGTGTCGCCGGTGAACGCGCTCCGCGGACGGCGGGCGAGCTTCAGTACCGCTTCGTCCGGCGCGTTATCGATTCTCACTAGAGATTACAAAGGGGAGGGTTGCAATGAAGCGGACCCCGATTGCTCTGGTTACAGCATCAGTGCTGTTCTCAATTTCTCTCGCCGCCTGCGGATCGGGCGGTACCAAGGCCAACACGACGACAACGAGCAGCGCGCCCATTGTCGTGGGAGCTGACCTATCGCTATCGGGTGACTTCGCCACGGAGGGACTTCCGTACGCCCGCGGGTACGACATGTGGGCCAGCTACGTCAACAGTCACGGTGGCTTGCTGGGCCGCAAGGTGACGATGAAGATCCTCTCGGATGCCAGCAACCAGCCAGAGGTCACGACAAACTACCAGGCCCTGATCTCCGTCGACCACGCCTCGCTGCTCTTCGGTCCGGTGTCGACGCTGTTCACGGTGCCGGCCGCCCGCGAGGCGCTGCGATTCGGCTACGCGCTCGTCGAGGGAGCGGGCGGCGGCCCCGTCGTGTTCAACTCGGGTCTGACCAACGTCTTCGACACCGGACTGACGATAGCGGGAACCGTGGTGCCGTTCGCGAAGTACCTCGCGTCGCTGCCCGTGTCCGACCGGCCCAAGACCGCGGCGTACGCCACAGAGAACGACCCCTTCGATGAGCCCGAGACACAGGGCGCGCAGCAGGTTCTGCAGGCGGCGGGCATCAAGACCGTCTACAGCAAGACCTTCCCGCAGGAGGTGGCGGACTACACGCCGATAGCGGACCAGATCGCCGCCACGCACGCCCAGGTGGTGATCCTCGGAGCCGGTGACCTGTCCGTGCTGTCGCCGTTCGTACACGCCTTCATCCAGCAGGGGTACAACCCCGAGGCGTTTTACACGGCCAACGGGGCCAACCCGCCGCAGTTCGCGCCCGCCATCGGCGGCACCGCCAACGCCAACGGCATCGTAACCTCGGGAAGCTGGTACCCGGACTACAACAACCCCGACAGCCAGGCATTCGTCAAGGCGTACCTCAAGGCGTACGGCGGCACGGCGAGCAGCATCGACCCGTCCGTGGCGGAAGGGTACTCGGTCGGCGAGGTCATGCAGGCGGCGGTCGAGGCAACGCACAGCCTGAACCAGCAGACGATCATGAACTACCTGCACTCCGGCGCCACCATCCAGACGGTGCTCGGCCCGGTCTCCTTCGATAAGCTCGGCCAGAACAAGGCGGCGAGCGCGTTCCTGTTCCAGTGGCAGGGCGGGCAGTACGTCGCCGCCGACCCGCCGCAGTCCGGTGTCCAGGGCCTGGTCTTCCCCAAGCCCGCCTGGGGCGCCAGTTGATGACACGGAACAGACGACAGGGGTCGGCGTGATAGTAGGGCAAGCCGTCGTAGACGGGATACTTACCGGCGGCGTATACGCCCTGATGGCCGCGGGTCTGACCCTGACCTTCGGCGTGATGCAGGTGATCAACGTGGCCCAGGGCGCGCTGGTCGTCCTGGGCGCGTACCTGAGCTATGAGCTCGAGCAGCACGCTCAGATCGACCCGTTTGTCGGGCTGCTGGTGACGGTTCCGGCGCTATTCCTGCTCGGGGTGGGCATCGAGATGCTGCTCATCCGCAGGCTCCGGACGTTGAGCATCTTCAACTTCGTGGTGATGGCGATCCTGGCGACCTATGCCGTCTCGGTCATCACGGAAGGCGTGCTCGACATGATCTTCGGCTCGGGGCTCGTGGAGGTGCAGGCCCCGTACGTCGACAACTCCTTCGTCTGGTTCGGCATGCACCTGCCGGAAATCTACGTCTACGGGTTCCTGCTGGCGGCCGGCCTGCTCGGCGCGCTGAGCCTGCTGTTGTACCGCACCAGGTTCGGCCGCAGCGTACGGGCGACGGAGCAGAACCGGACATCGGCGATGCTCGTCGGGGTGCCGGTACATCGGGTATCGACGATCGTGTTCGGCATCGGTGTCGCCGTCACGGCGGCCGGTGGGATGATCTTCGGCGCGACCAATGCGTTCAACGGCGACAGCGGATCGGACCTGATCTCCCGGCTGCTCACGATCGTCGTACTCGGCGGCCTCGGCAGCATGGGCGGGGCACTGGTCGGGGCCATCGTGCTGCTCGTGGTCGAGAACCTCGTGGCCGTGCTCTGGTCGCCCGACTGGGCGCCGCTTGTCTTCTCCGTGGTCCTCGTCGTGGTGCTGCTCGTCCGGCCGAACGGCTTGCTTGGCCGGGCGGTCGCCACATGAGCGTGCTGAACCTGTCCGGCCCTGGCGGCGCGGACCAGACGGACGTCCAGGCAGCCGCGGACATATCGCCGGCCGTGCGGTCACGCGGCCGGGTGGCCGGAGTGGTCCTCGTCATCGCGGTCTTCGCCCTCTTCCCTGTGGTGGTGACCAATCCAGTCGCGACGGGCATCGGCGTCTGGGCCCTGCTGTTCATGACCGCCGCGACATGCTGGGGCGGCTTCGCCGGGTCCTCGGGATATGTTTCGCTGGGCTACGCGGCCTTCTACGGCACCGGGGCCTACGCGGAGGCGGTCTTGGTCCGCGGCATGCACCTGTCGGGGAGCTACTTGGAATTCGCCCTGGCGCCATTGGCAGGGCTGGTGGCGATGGTCGTCGCCATCCCGTACGGGATCGTGGCGCTGCGGACCCGTCGGCATCAGTTCGTCATCTTGACCGTCGCCATCTTCTTTGTGTTCCAGCTTGTCGCCTTCAACTGGAACTGGCTCGGCGGGTCATTCGGGATCTACATGCCGGTCGCGCCGTGGATCGGCGACAGCTTCAACGACCACTTCTACTACGCCGGCCTCATCCTGGTGATCGCCACCGTCGTGCTCTACGCGTGGATGGGCCGGACAAGGTTCGGCCTCCAGCTCAACGCCATCCGCGACGATGAAGACCGCGCCATCAGCCTGGGCGTGAACACCGGGCGGGTGAAGCTGGTCGCATGGGTCATCTCGGCCGGCCCCATCGGCATGGCCGGCGCGGTCTACGCCTACTTCATCGGCCAGGTTCTCCCGCAGTTCGCCTTTGACCCGCTCTTCGACGCGTCGGTAGCGGTGATGTGCATCGCCGGCGGCCTCGGCACGATCGCGGGTCCGCTCCTCGGCGCCGCCGTGCTCGAATCCCTGCAGCAGTACCTGACCCTCACGTTCTCGTCGACCACCCTGTACCTGGTGCTCTACGGTGTCGTGTTCGTCATCGTCATCCTGTTCCTGCCGCAGGGCATCTATCCGCTGATCCACCAGCACTTGCACCCGCGCAAGCTCCGCCACGACCTGCACCCGGTCATCAAGGCGCTGCGGTCTACTCGTTCGCACATTCCGACCGCGGGAGGCAAGTGAGGATGGACGCGCTGATCGAGGTCCGCGGAGTCTGCAGGTCGTTCGGTGGCCTCCTTGCCCTCGCCGACTGCACGCTCTCGGTGGAACGCGGGAAGATCGCGGCCCTCATCGGACCGAACGGGTCGGGTAAGACAACGCTGTTCAACGTGATCACCGGATACCTGCCGATACGACAGGGGGAAGTCCGCTACGACGGCAAGGCGATCACTAACCGCAGGCCAGACACCATCTTCAAGCTCGGCGTCGCGAGGACCTTCCAGCTGTCCAGGGTCTTCGCCCAGCTGAGCCTGCTTGAGAACGTGCTGGTCGCCACGCAGTCCGGCACCGGCTGGGTGCGCAGCATGGTGCAGACGAAGGGCTCCAAGGCGCAGCGGCAGCGGGCACTTGAGGCTCTTGACTTCGTCGGTCTCGCAGGCAAATGGCAAGATCCCGCGGGCTCGCTGTCCTACGGTCAACGTCGGCTGCTCGAACTCGCCTTCGTCCTGGTCACGGACCCACAGCTCATTCTCCTCGACGAGCCGACCGCCGGAGTGAACGCCAGGCTCATCGAGCAGCTTGCCCGGCAGATCCGCGAACTCAACCGCCTGGGCAAGACGTTCCTGATCGTCGAGCACAATATGGAGTTCGTCATGGAGCTATGCGATCCGGTCACGGTGCTGCACCGGGGATCGACCATCGCCAGCGGCTGCCCGGACGACGTGCGCAGCGACCCGCGGGTGCTGGACGCCTACCTCGGCGACGGTAGGAGCTGACATGACGGCGGGCGGGCCTGACACGTTGATCCTGGATAACCTCGTCGCGGGCTACGGCGGCGGCGACGTGCTGCGCGGAGTGTCGTTCGGTGTTCCAGGCGCCAGCATCACCGCGGTGATCGGGCCGAACGGCGCGGGCAAGTCCACGGTGCTCGCCACGATCGTGGGCCTGCTGCGCCCGCGCTCCGGACGGATCCTGCTCGACGGCAAGGAGATCACCGGGATCTCGCCGCTGCAAGCGATCTCCGCGGGCATCGTCATCGTGCCGCAGGCACGCAGCCTCTTCCCTAACATGACGGTGGACGAGAACGTGAACCTGGGCGGCTACACGGTCCGCGACCACCGCGTCTTCGCCGAGCGCCGCGCCATGATCGACGAGATGTTCCCGATCGTGACCAGGTACGCCAAGCAGCGCGCCGGGCGGCTTTCCGGTGGCCAGCAACGGGTGGTCGAGTTCGCCAGGTGCCTGATGCTAGAGCCTGGGGTGGTATTGCTCGACGAGCCGTCCATCGGACTCGATCCCGCGGCGATGCGGGTGGTGTACGACAGCATCCTGCGGATGCGCGAGAGCGGGAAGACTGTCGTGCTAGTCGAGCAGAACGCCAAGGCGGCGCTCGAGGTCGCCGACAAGGCGGTGCTGCTCGAGGCTGGCCGCGTACGGCTGGCAGGCCCAGCGCAAGGGCTTCGCGACCACGCGGAAATCGGCAGTGTGTACCTCGGCAGCGGCGCGGCCAAGATGGCGGCCCCTAAGCGTGAATCCCCCGTCAGCGCACCCGCAGAAAGGATCGGGCAAGAACAATGATCAGGTTGAAGCAGACAGGGCACGTGGCACTAGTAGTCGGCGACGTGGAAAAGTCGAAGGTCTTTTACCACGATGTCCTCGGCATGGAAATCCGCGAGGAGGACCCCGACCACGGCGGAACGTTCCTCGGGGTGGGGACGCACGGCCATAACGTCGACCTCTTCCCCCGTTCGGCGGTATCGACCAGTCAACTCGACGAACTAGCGGGCCAGCGCATGCACCACATGGCGCTTGAGGTCGCCACGGAAGAAGACCTGGTGGAGGCCTACAACACGCTGAAAGAGGCCGGCGTCCAGATCGAGAACACGATGAATCACGAAAGTCAGCATTCCATCTACGTCAAAGACCCCGACGGAAACCGCGTGGAGATCTACTGGGAATTCCCGGACGCGGTCGAAATCTTCAAGCGCGGCAGGTCCGACGAGAACCGGCCGCTTCCCTTCAATGAGTGACAGGGGAAATCAGGATGCCTTTCGCGAAGATTAACGGCACCGAGCTGTATTACGAGGTACTCGGCCAGGGGTCTCCCCTGGTGCTCGCCCATGGCGGCGCGTCCAACCACATCAGCTGGTTCCGCCAGGTGGTCGAGTTCCGCGACCACCACACGGTCGTGACATACGATCAGCGCGGCTTCGGTTTCTCGGAGGAGAACGGCGACTTCAGCGTGAGCGCCGTCGACGATCTGAGGGAACTCCTCAACCATCTGGGCTACGAAAAAGTGGCGCTGATGGGCCAGTCCCTCGGCGGAGCGGTGGTGGCGGGGTTCGCGTCCCGGTACCCCGAGCGAGTGCGCGCGCTGGTGCTGTCCAGCACGCCTGCCGGGCTTGTCGACACCGGGCGGCGTGCGCCCGCCGCGGATGACCCGCAGCCGCCGTACGCGGAACTGGTCAAGGGGATGATCGGCCAGGACGACTTCTCCACCCGCAGCCCCGAGATGCATCTGCTGACCACCGAACTCATCGGGGTCAACTCGCGGGTCTCGGCCCAGCGACTGAACGGCACGTTCTACAGCCGCAACGACATCGCGCCCATCGCGGCAGCCGGTATCCCGGTGCTGCTGATCAACGGTGACGACGACCCGCGCGGCACGACCGGCCACATGGAGAAGATCGCGGCCCAGATCCCCGGTTCCAGGCTCGTCATCGTGCCCGGCGGTGGTCACCTCGTGTACATGGAGAACCCGGGACCTTACAACCGTCACATCCTGGATTTCCTCGCCGGGTATGGCGGGTAGTGACTTGACCAACCCGCTGGAGGCCGCCGCCTGCGACACCCATTTGCACGTCTTCGGCCCTCAGCAGCGCTACCCGCTGCGGCCCGGGTTGACGACCGCTCCGTGGTGGGCGACCTGGGACGCCTACCGCGCCATCGCGGGACCGCTCGGGCTGGACCGGCAGGTACTCGTGCAGCCTAGCCTCTACGGCGCGGACAACCGCTGCCTCCTCGACGCGCTTGAAGCGGCCGGGTCGGGTCGCGCCCGCGGCGTCGTGCAACTGGACGATTCCGGGACAGGCCCGGCCGACAGGGAACTGGACCGCTGGCATGCCCTCGGCGTCCGGGGCCTGCGGGTCAACTGCTTCCCGCTCAGCCAGGCGCGGCACAGCGTGCAGTCGCCGATGCGCCCCGAACCCGGCTGGACGGACGCGGTCCTGCCGCGCTTGCGCCGCCATGGGGCGCTGGCGCGCGAACTGGGGTGGCATCTGGACCTGCTCGCCCCCGGCTGGCTGGTGGTCGAAGCGCTCCCGGCGCTGCGGGAGTTGCCGGTCAATTTCGTTCTCGCGCATCTTGGCCTGTTTCCTGCCCGGGAAGGCCCGGACCAGCCGGGTTTTCGTGCGCTGCTCGACCTGATGACCGATGGCCCGGGCCGCTGCTGGGTCAAGCTGAGCGGCCCGTACCGGATCTCAGGGCAGGACGGCTTTGCCGACGTCGCACCGATGGTGCGGGCGCTGCTGGCCGCGGCACCGGACCGGGTGCTGTGGGGGACTGATTTCCCCCACCTTTCCTGGACCGAGGAGATTTGCACCGCCGACATGATGGCACTGCTGCACCGACTGGTGCCCGGCTCCGTCGAACGCGCGCGGGTGCTCGTGCGCAATCCGGCTGTACTGTACGAATTCGGCGCGAGCCAGACCCCGCGGCAGACGTAGCGGAAGACCTGGGAGTATCCGTGACCAACCAACAGTCGTCAGGGACGTATGCCAAGACTCTCGCGCCCGGGGTGTGGGGCGTCCTCGCGACGCCGTTCCACGGCCCCGGCCAGGCCGTCGATCACCGGTCGCTCCAGGCCGAGGTGCGGTTCTACCACCGGATCGGCGCCGCAGGCGTGGTGGCGCTGGGCGTATTCGGCGAGGCGACGAGCTTGTCCGTCGGCGAGCAGGCGGACGTCATCGCGACCGTGGCCGAGGCAGGGGAGGGCATGCCCGTGGTGGCAGGTCTCAGCCCGAGGTCTACCGGGCCGTTGGTGGAACTGGCCGGGGTGCTGCGCGAGGCAGGCGGCGCGCCGCTGACCGCGTTCATGGCTCAGGTCAACAGCGCGAACCCGGAGACGCTCCTGCGGCATTTCGGGACTCTGAACGATCAGTGCGGACTGCCGGTGGTGGTGCAGGACTATCCGGTCGCCAGCGGCGTCAGCATCAGGCCGGACGCGCTCGCCGCCCTGGTCGCCAGGTGCCCGTACGTGGCGGCCGTCAAGTGCGAGGCGCCGCCGACCGCGGTAGCGATATCGATCCTGGCCCGCTCCGTCGCGGTACCCCTGTTCGGCGGGCTCGGCGGCGTCGGCCTCATCGACGAGCTCACGGCGGGTGCCGCAGGCGCGATGACGGGGTTCTCCTATCCCGAGGGGCTCATCGCCGCGGTCCGGGCGTACCAGGCCGACGGGTTCGCCGCCGCCCGGGACTCGTTCAGCCCGTGGCTGCCGATCGCCAACTTCGAGAACCAGCCTGGGATAGGCCTCGCGATCCGCAAGGAAACCCTCCGGCGCCGTGGGCTGATAGCCGAATCGGCGGTGCGCTCGCCCGCCGCGGGTTTTCCGCCCGAGCTGGCGCCCCTGCTCGAGAATCACCTTCGCTCGCTGCCCGTTCCCGCCGAATTGATATGACTGAGCCCGCGGCGGCGGGATGATGACATCAGCCACAACCCTGAATGGAGTTCCACATGGCAGAATTGCCTCCCGAGCCAGGCACGTGGACCATTGATTCGATGCATTCCTTCGTCACTTTCACCGTCTCGCACTTCACTGTCGCGTTCGCGCGGGGACTAGCGTCGGGACCAACGGGCGCGATCACCATCGCGGAAAACCCGGTGGAGTCCTCGGTGCGGGCGTCCATCGACGCCTCCACCATTGCAACCGGAAATAAAATCCGCGACCAAAAGATCCAGGGTCCAGATGTCCTGGACGTGGCGCAGTACCCGGCCATCGATTTCTCCTCTCGGGCGCTGCGCGAGGAATCGGCCGGCCGCTACGCCCTGGACGGCGATCTCACCATGCACGGCATCACGCAGCCGGTAACCCTCGATCTCACCGTCAACGGCGTGATCACCGACGTCTGGAACAAGAACAGACTGGGGCTCACGGCCACCACCGAGATCAAGCGCAGCGACTTCGACGTCCTGAAATTCGGTCATGTGGCGCTGGCGGGAGGCGGTTTCATGGTTCCCGACGGCCTGCAGGTGACGCTTGAGATCGAGGCGACACGCGACGAGCCCGCGCCGCCCGCGGGCTGACGCGGCCGCGGCTGGCTACGCCCTGATCGCGCCGTCGGCGCTGACCAGCAGGGTCCGCGCCGCGGTGCCGATCGCGATCCGCAGCAGGTACTGTCCCGCGCCGTGCGCGACGGCCGAGGCGCTGACCGGGGTGCCGGGCGCGGCCGGCACGATCACCGTGAGGATAGCCGCGCTGCCCCCGTACCTGGTCATCGTGACCACGGGCGCGGGGGTACGCTGGTTCTGGCCGCGGGACACCCAGCCCTGATACGGGTCGACCTGCCCGCGGGTAACCCGCGTTGAACCCGGAGGGATGACCTGACCCGGCAGCGCGACCTGCCGGATTTCCAGTTCCGTGCCCGGTGCCGTCGCGACGGCGTAGCCGGCGCCCACCGTCCGCACCGTCAGGCCCGGGTCCAGGTGCCAGAGCTGCTGGTAAACGCCGCCGCCCGCCGCCCGGTCGAACACCACCACGAAGTCCGGGGCCTGGCTGACGTAAACGCTGCGGTCGCGGACGTACCCGCCGAATGCGGTATCGGTGAACTCGTAGAACTGTGCGCTCGCGCCGATATCGTCGGCCACCACCGAGGTGGCCGCGGACGGGTCGAACGGCACATCCGGCAGGACGAGCGTGCTCGCGGCCTCCGGCGACAGCAAGTAGGCTCGGTACGCGTTGTTCGCGTAGCCGTCGTGCCCGCTGTCCACGATCAGGTCGCGCCCGCGCGCGTAGTAGGTCAGCCCCATGTGGTCGGCGTGCCCGTGGATCTGGGTGCCAGGCCCGAATCGCAGCGAATAGAAGGACATTGTCCGCAGCGATGCGGGCGTTCCCCACCCGGACCGGCCGAATACGTAACCAGCGGCGTATACCCCGACACGCTGAGCCGGCGGCCTTCCCGCCGCGCCCCCGGTGGCGGCGAACTCCAGTGGCGTTCCGGCCCGGTCGCGTGGCGTTATCGCGTAGGTGTCACCGATCTGGACGAGCCTGCCGTCGGGCTGGGTGGCCAGCGCGAGGAACGTGGCCATGCTCGCGATCCGCGCGGTGTCCGCGGCCGGCAGCGGCGGCAGGTGGCATGCCGCGAGGTTGGCCTCGGCGGTGGTCCACAGCCCGAACGTGAAGTTCGCGTACCCGGTGGCCTGCTCGTTGGTGGCGCCCTGGGCGTCGACGGCCGGCCCGTACTGGTTCGGCTGGAAGGATTCGATCATCTGCTGCCTGGCGAGCTGCCGCCAGTACAACGGCTGCCCGCCCCACTGGCTCGCGGGGTAGACGCAGCCGGCCCGGAGCAGTTCCAGGTCCTGGGACAGGCCGTGGTTGTAGGCGCCCTGCCAGTGCGCGGCGTAGTAGTCGAGCAGGACGGGAATCTGGTCGTGAATCCAGGCCTGGCCGGGGAACGCCTCGGCCGAGCACATCAGCGTCTCCGGGTTCTGGCTGGCCAGCGGCACGCTGGCCAGCCAGCCCATGAGGATCGCCTCCGCCCGGGCCCGGTACCTAGCGGCGTGCTGGCCGCCGGCCAGGTATGCCTCGACAAGGGACTCGATCCAGGTGCCGGTCTGGAAGTCGAGTACCCATGTCGGGTCGTTGTAGGGATTCATCGCCCAGTCGATGCCGCCGTCCCGGCCCGGGTCGATGACAACGGGCTTGAACGGCGCGATCGTCAGCCGCCCGGCCATGATCTGCGCGGCGGTGCCGTCAGGGAACCGCGGCAGTGCGCCGCACGCGCGGACGTCGGCTGGATCGGGCCTCGCCGCGGGGGAGAACAGCGCCGTGGCGTACCTGGCCGGCGCGCGCGCGTAGCCGGCGGGCCTCGGCGCGTCCCCGGCCTGGGTGAGCGCGCGGGCGGGAGCCGACCCGTCCGCGGGGCCGCCGGGACCTGGCCAGGCCAGGCCAAGGCCGACTCCGCAGATCAGCATCAGCGCGACGCCTGATATCGCGCCCCGTGACCAGATGTGACGCACAGCAAGCATTCTCGCGCAGTCTTCCCGCGCCCCCGAACCCGCCCGCCAACCCCAACCCGCTCGCCAACCGAACCCACCCACGCCCGTCCTTGCGTCGTTCTACTTTCTTAGTATCGGTATCCGATAGATCGGTGGCCGATATAAGATGGCGGGCATGCGGAAGGGCGCGAGGAACGAGCCCGATGAGGGCAAGGCACTGGCAGGATTCGGCCGGTACGCCGGCGCGGCCACGCTGATCATGTCCAGCCTGGCCGACGGGGTCAAGCACGGGTACGCACTGACCAAGGACATCGAGTCGTTCGCGGGGGTGCGCATTTCGCCGGGCACGCTGTACGAGGCGCTCGCCCGGCTAGAGTCACAGGGCCTGATCGAGGCGGTCGACAGCGACGACCGCCGCCGCCCGTACCGGCTCACCGCCGCCGGGGCGGTGGCGCTCAAGGCGCACCTGGACGCGCAACGCCGGGTCGCTGACGTCGGCCTAAGCCGCCTGGCCGGCCACTGGGGCACCGCGTGAACGCAGCCCCCGGCACGCCCAGGGAGGCCACTGACCGCGCGGCCCGCCTGCTGCGCTGGTATCCGGCGGCATGGCGCATCCGCTATGACGAGGAGTTCACCGAACTTCTGATCGCCGACATCCGCGAACGACCACGCTCGGCGGCCCGTACGCTGGACATCGCCCGCGGCGGGATCGTCGCGCGGCTTGCCGACGCCGGCCTGGCTGGCCTGCCGGTCCGAGCCGCGACTGCCCCGGGTGCCCGCGACCGTCAGGCACGCGCCGGGCTGGCCTCACTCGGCTGCGCGGCCGCTGTCTTCCTGGGCTTCGGCGCCGCGCTGTGGTCCCAGCTCACGATCGGCTGGCAGTGGGCCGCGCCAGCGAGCGGCACGGCGACGGTCGCCACCGTCGTGACGTCCGCCGCGATGCTCGCTTTCCTGGCCCTGGGCGCGGCCGCCGCGCTTCCGGCGGCCTGCGCCGTCGCCGTCCAGGCCGTGCGCCGGCCACGCCGCGCCCTGACGGTCCCTGCCGCGCTCTTGATCACAGCCACGACGCTGCTCTTCGTCGGCGGCCGCCACTTCGGCAACGGCTGGCCGGGCACCGGCGGACACCGCGGCCTGGTCCCGGGCGGCCTGGCGGCGTTCGAGTGGGCTACGTCGCTGTCGGTCTCCGCCTACTGGGCACACCCAGGGGCGCTCGCGGCGTTCCCGGCCGCCGAACTGGCCTGGATGGCGTCAGCCCGATCGCGCTGGCGTGCGCGGTGGCCGCCGCCGCCACGCTGGTGCGCCGCACCGAGTTCTCGCCTCGCCTGCTGGCGTTCGAGGCGCGTCTTGGCACCGTGGCGTGCGCGGTGATGGCCGTCTTCCTGGCGGGCTGTTCCTGCTGGGTGGCGACCGGCGGCCAGCGCAGCCTGTTCCACGCTGGCCTGATAGACGTCGCGGGCGTGACGATGATGGCACTGGCGTTCGGGATCGCCCAGCGGGCGGCGCGCACGGCCTGGCTCGGACTCGGGTTCGCGGGGCGCTGACCGATGGAGCCCCAGGACACACCGCGCCGTCACGTGCTGCGCTACACCCTCGCCTCGGTGGCGGCGGTGGCGGTGGCCGGCGCCGTCGGCGCCGAGCTTGTCGACCGCGGCGTGCTGCCGGGCAAGGCCGTGCTCGACAGGTTCGACGGCGCGTGCTCGGTGCCGGCGCCGGACCTGACGCCCTATGCCGCGCCCGGTCCGTCGCAGTCCGGCGATTTCTACTCGCGAGCCAGGAACCGTACCGTCGGCTACACGATCGCCTACCCGCCTGGGGCCCGGCCGGGCGACCGGCTGCCGCTGGTCATCATGCTGCACGGCTTCGGCGGCGACCACACCAACGCGGTCTCCGGGATGTCGCCCGCGCAGGCGCTTGCACTACGGTCCGGAGCCGTGCCGTTGGGCCCGATGGCCATGGTCACGGTGGACGGCGGCGACGGTTACTGGAACCCGCACCCGGGCGACGACCCGATGGAGATGCTGACAGGCGAGCTGATCCCGCTGTGCCGGCGCCGCGGGCTGGGCGTGGCGCCGCACCCGATCGGCGTGATGGGCATCTCTATGGGCGGCTACGGCGCCCTGCTGCTCGCCGAGAAATACCCGCCGCTGGTAGCCGCCGTCGCCGCGATCAGCCCGGCGATCTGGACAAGCTACGCGCAGGCGAAGGCGGCGAACGCCGGGGCCTACGCGTCCGCGGCCGACTTCGCGGCCGACGACGCGGTCACCCACGCCGCAGCCCTGGCGCGGCTGCCGGTCCGCGTTGCCGCGGGCTACGCCGACCCGTTCTACCCCGGCGTGCGCGCCCTGGCCAGCGCCTTGCCAAAGGGCGCCGTCGTCGACTTCGGCAACGGTTGCCACGACGGCTCGTTCTTCACCGCCCAGGAACCCCCGTCCCTAGCCTTCCTCGCCCGCCACCTCAATCCCATCTCCGCGCCGCCCCCAAGCAAGAGGCCGGGCTAGCTCCCGAAGGCCGCGGCGTTGGTGGCCGGGGCCTCGGGGTCGATGACCAGGACCCGGGCGTTGGCGTGCCGGCGAAGCTCCGCGCTGGCGCTGGCGTCCATCAGCGCGGACATTCCGTGGTGGGTGGCCGCGCCCACGATGATCGTCGTCGCGCCGATCTCGTTCGCGTACTCGGCGATCAGCTTGCCCGCCGTCCCGTGGCCGGTGGCGTGCAACAGCACCTGGCCCTCGGCCTGAACGTGGCTACCGGCGAGCTTGGTCAGATGATCGCGGACGACCGCCTTGGCGGCTTCGACCGCCTCACCGTCGGTTCCGCTGTCGCCAGCCGTCACGCCTTCCTGGGCGTGCACCACGTGCACCACCCGGCCGCCGTCAGCGGCGAGCCGTGCCGCGGTCTCGGTGACCAGGGCGGCGGCGGGGGAGCTGTCGATGGCGGCCACGATCACGCTCGGGGCGTGCCCGTTCCGCGACGCGCCGTTGACGCCCACGGCGACGAGCCTGGCGCCTGCCGGGGCGGCCGCCGCGGCGGGCGCCGCGGCCGCGGCGGCGGCCTGGACGTCCGCGGCCTGGACGCGTTCCGCCTCGGCGAGCAGCTTGTGACCGGTGCTCAGGATGACGATGCCGAGGAGCACGGCTCCGGACGCGATGAAGAAGGGGACGTGGATGTTGATGTCGACGACCAGCCGGCCCGCGCAGTAGGGGGCGAGCCCGCCCCCGATGAACCGCACGAAGCTGTAGGCGGCGGAGGCGACCGGCCGTTCGACCGGCGACACCGTCATCACCGCCTGGGTGGTGACGGTGTTGTTCACGCCGCAGACGATGCCGGACAGGATCGTGAGCACGATCAGCACGGGCTTGTCCAGAGTCCAGATCGCGATGCCCGCGATGATGAGCGCGAACACGAAAAGGTTGGTGTACATGGTCTTCGCGATGCCGAGCCGTTCCTGCAGCCAGGGCGCGCCGAACACGGCGAACAAGGCGACGCAGACGCCCCAGCCAAAGAAGACCAGTCCGAGCTTGATCGGGCTCAGCGACATCGGGAACGGCGCGTAGCCAAGAACGGTGAAGAAGCCCCAGTTGTAGCAGAGCGCGGTCAGCGCCATCGTCAGCAAGCCGCGGTGCCGCAACGCCTTGATGGGCGCCGACAGGCTGGTTTTCTTCGCGGGCTTGGGTGTCGGTTCGACGAGCACCACCGTGGCGATCAGCGCGATCGCCATCAGCACGGACACGCCGTAGAACGGGCCGCGCCAGCTGATCTCGCCAAGCGTGCCGCCGAGCAACGGGCCGACTGCGATGCCGACGCCGAGCGCGGTCTCATAGAGGACGATCGCGCCCGCGAAACCACCGCTTGCCGATGCGACGATCACGGCCAGCGAGGTGGCGATGAACAGCGCGTTCCCGACGCCCCAGCCCGCCCGGAACCCGATGATCTCGCTCACCGAGTGCGACGTGCCGGCCAGCGCCGCGAAGATCACGATCAGCACCAGCCCGCTGATCAGCGTCCGCTTGGCGCCGACCCGGCTGGACACCCAGTTGGTGATCAGCATCGCGACCGCGGTGACCACGAGGTAGCTGGTGAACAGCAGTGTGACCTCGCTTGGCGAGGCATGCAGCTGGTTGGAGATCGCCGGCAGGATCGGATCGACGAGGCCGATGCCCATGAACGAGACGACGCAGGCGAAAGCGACGGCGAACACTGCTTTCTGCTGCTTGAACGGGCTCGCCGCCGAGCCGGTGCGGGCGACACTCATTGAAACTGCTGCTCCGTTCTGCAACTCACGAGGTGCTAGGCGAACCCAGCGGCACTGCTACCTGTCGGGAAACTTGTCGGGCTATATCCGCCGCCTCGCCATCCGTTGTCTCGGGCGCGTTCACGCGACCGACGGGCGCCGGGGTGACGCCTTCGCTACGCGGGCGCGGGCTCGAAGTCGCGGCGGACGGCGGCCAACTCGTCGAGCGCGGGCAGCGCGTTGGCAAGCGCGGTACGGTGCTCCGGGCTGAGGCGTGCGAGCACGCCCGCGAGCCCGTCGGCCCGCCTGGCCCGGCGCCGCGCCAGCATCGTCTTGCCCGCGTCGGTGATGCTCACCTGGACGACCCGCCCATCCGTGGGGTCCGCCTCGCGGCTGGCAAGCCCGGCGTCCTGGAGTCGGCTGACCAGCTGCGTCATGGCCGGCTGGGTGACGCCCTCGCGGGCGGCCAGCGCGGTCAGCCGGCATGGCCCGTTCCGTTCCAGCGTCGAAAGCGTCGCGCCGGCAGTCATCGACAGCGCGCTTGGTTGCACCAGCGACCTGAACAACCCGAGAACCTGTTCAAGGTCGCCGGCCAGCCGCAGCGCGAGCTCCTCAACCGCCATACCCTCCGCAATTCCCATAAGACATTTATATCATGTACTTATGGATCCATCCAGCCCTCGCTTCCTCCCCCCGTTGCGAACCCCCGTGGATCACACCAGCCCCACCCGTTCACTTTGCATACCTCCGCGCCAGACATATCGCCCATATCGGACACCAAAGTGGTCGCTCAGTGTGCAGAGTTGACGGTCAGCGGATTTGCAGCAAACTCGCAGGCAGCCTGAGGAGGCGAGGTGAGGCAACGCCGCACTCGCCGAGCCGCTCCCGCCCCGAAGGCCACAAGATTCACGAGCCACCACCGGCACCGACGTGAGAAGGGTGATGCCGCCCTGGGCGGCGTAGCGAATGGCCGCCCCGCCGCGACGACGGGCGGGGCCGCGCCGCCGCGACCACGGGCGGGGCCGCCCCGCCGTGACGACGAGCGGGGCCGCGCCGCCGCGACGACGGGGCGGGGGCGGGACGGGGCGGGGCGGGGCGGGACGGGGCGGGGTGTGAGCGGGTGGGGGCTCGGTT
>DATMKQ010000256.1:0-2961 GCA_035571275.1 Trebonia sp. | reverse complement strand
TGCACCGGAAAGAGGTTCTTGCCGATCTTTCTCGCATCCTTTGTCGTGCCCAGGCTGGCACTGAAACTCGTTCGCGATTGAGTCGGCGTCGCCGTCGCGGCGCTCACCAGCAACCAACCGGACGGTACCGGACTATGGCGTCCATGCTGGACACTCTCCATTGATCTACGGATCTGTGAGGTTGGGGGTTCGAGTCCCTCCGAGCGCGGCAGCCAGCCCTGAGCAGCACCGCAACGGCGCGGCGGCTTTTCGTAGCTGATGGCCGCGTCGCCCGGCCCTCCTGGTAATTTCGTTAAGCCAGAAGCTGAGTCTTGCGCTTCTGGAATTCTGCGTCTGTGATGACACCTCGGTCTCGCAGATCGGCCAGCTTGGCCAGCTCATCAGCGCTGCCCTTGCCCTGCGCCTCGAACCGCTCATACCTGCGGAACCCCTCATCCTGAGGGGCGTTATCTGTCGCGACCTGCTCTCCGGCCAAGTGCGCACCGCGCACGATGAGATAGGTAAACACGCCGATGAACGGCAACACAATCACCAAGATAAGCCAGCCCACCTTGGCCCAGGCGCTGAGGTCATCGCGCCGGAGGATGCTGAGGATGACCCAGATGACAAGGACGATCAACACGATCCAGACGAACAGCTCCAGCATGGTCAAGAACAGGTCCCACAACGGGTAGTTCACTTTGACACTCACCTCCGTCCGGGGCGCCCAGCCGCGAACACCCTACGGACAAGTCTCGGCGAGCCATTCCCTCTGGGCTTCACCCGCTAAGGATGACCGGGGTGCGAGTATTTTGCATCCAGGCGGCGTGCCACTGCTTATGATCGCCACCTTGTTCGCCACGGCCGCATGCTCGTCTGGTAGCCCCGCTGCCAGTGCCCCGCCCGCCACGTTGGCCGCAGCGTCGGCGTCCGTGAACGGGTGCACAGCCCCGGCATTCGACTACATCGAGCGTGACGTCGCCCCGAAGCGCAAACGCTTGCGCAGGAGCTAGGCAACTGTGACCTTGCCGCCGGGTAGACGAGCGCGGAGCAGGAGACCAGCCACAGGAGCTGGCCTTGGCCAGACCGAATGAGGAAGATCCGGTGATGAAATGGCAGCACGACGCCAGGACCCAGATCGTTCATAGGGGTGACCTGGAGGTCAAGTCACCCGCGGTGGTACGGCTCCTGGCCCAAGATCTGCCGTCAGCCATCGCTCCGGACGCAGGTAAATCGCGACCTGCTCGCCCAGTTCCGCCGCGGAGAACTCGATATAGGCCAGAACCTTGTCCGGCGGCAGATATCGCGCAGCGATTTCCCGCAACAGCTCATCGGTCCCCGGAACCGTGCGAGTGACCGGTCCCTCCACCGATACATACCGGACGGTGGGCATGACCCGTTCGACCATCAGGGTGAAACGCCCGGCTGTTTCGATGAGCCGCGCCTTCCGGGACGCTGCCTCGGTCAGCACCCACGCCTCCCCGCCCGGTGCGTACTGATACCAGATCGGCACGGTAAACGGCCCACGACCTTGACCGGCCGACACCGACAAAGCCGCGACGTGAGGCTCGGCCAAGAAGAATTCGCGATCGCGTACAGACAAGCTGCTATCCGCCATAAGCCCGAGCCTAGGCAGAGGTACTGACAATCCTGGCCTGATGGCATATCGCGGGCGCGTCCGGCGTCACGGTGGTTGGCTTGGTGGCGGTGATGTGAAAGGAGCCGCGTGGAAATCTTCCAGTTCGACCGCGGCGAGCGGGTCATCGAGAGCTACGGCAGCCGGGGACTGCGCGCCACCCGCGTCGCGGCGGGCACCGGCCAGGTCCGGCTGACCTGCCTGACTGTGGCGCCGGGCGGGATCATCGGGACGCACCCGGCCACAGACGCGCAGCTTTTCCTGGTCATCGCGGGGCACGGCTGGGCGGCTGGGCCAGATGGCGAGCACGCGCGGATCAGCGCCGGGTGGGGCGTTCGCTGGGACGCCGGAGAGATCCACACCAGCGGGACCGAGGCGGGGCTCATCGCGCTCGCCGTGGAAGGCAGCCCGCTCGACCTGTTCGAACCGGAGTCACGCGAGCCGTCGTGACCCGTGTCTCCGGTAGCAGGGACCGCGGCGCGCCGCGCCGGACGCACTACCATGGGAGGCGCGAATCGGCGGATGGAGCCCAGATGCAGCCCCTGGCGATAGGTGTCCTCGTGTCCGGCGCCCTGGTTGTCCTGGGTGTCGTGGTCACGCTGATCCTGACCCGGCGCGACACCAAGCCCGGCCACGTGACAGTCAATCGCTGGAATCGGCACGGCAGCCTCCCGCTGGCCGGGGCCGGGGTGGTGATCGGAGTCATCTCGCACGGCGGCGGCCAGTCGCAGGCCACGCACAACGTCGTCTACGCGGTGGCGGCGGCCCTGCTCGTGGCCGCCCTGCTGTGCGCCCTGGTCGGCGCGGCCGTGGCCAGCATGGCTCGTTCGGGCCTGCGCGGTTAGGGTCGGCCTAGCCAAGGGTCTTGGCCATCCGGTAGTTGTGGATCATCACGCCGCGGAGGATCTTGTCCTGCCGCTCCAGCACGGCGAAGCCCTTCCGCTCGAAGAAACGCCGGGCTAGCTCGCTAGCCTCGGTGAACAGCCGCCCGATGCCCTGCTCGCGGGCCGCGGCCTCGAGTCCGTCGTACAGCCGCGACGCGACACCCCGGCCAGCCGCCTCCGGTGCGCAGAACAATCGGTCGATGTGCCCATCCGGTTCGAGATCGATGAACGCGACCACGGCGTCCTGCTCGTCCGTGGCGACCAGGACCAGCCGTCCGTCACTGGAGCGCAGGTGCCCCTGCTCGACGTTCAACGGTCCGGGAACCCACGCCTTCACCTGATCATCGGTGTAATCGGACCGGGCGACCACGCGGACCGACCGGTAAAAGACATCGGCCACGCCGGCCGCGTCACGCGGCTCATACGTCCTGACCGTTACCTGCACCTAGCCGAAGGTACCTC
>DATMKQ010000255.1:0-12170 GCA_035571275.1 Trebonia sp. | reverse complement strand
GCGCGGACCGCGTTGGCGCCCGCCCGGTGTGGACGAGCGTCAGCGCCGTTCCGCTCAGGCTGCCGCGCTCCATCACCGCGCCCCGCCTAGCCGGCCATCAGCCGCGCGCGCTCTTGTCCGCAAGTCACCCACACCCCTTGTCCGCAAGCCACTCACACCCTATTCTTATTTTGTGCAGTTGCTAAACAAAGTATCGCGGCCCCGTGGTTCCGTGCGGCCCGGTGCCGTGCGACCCGGTGCCGTGCGGGCCGGTGCCGTGCGGGCCGGTGCCGTGCGGGCCGGTGCCGGGCGGGCCGGTGCCGGGCGGCGTGATCTGGCTGTCCTCCGAAGGGCCACGACTGCATTCTTCGCCATCGACGGGTTCATCTTCGCCAGTTGGGCGGTGCGGATCCCCGCCGTGAAGGAACAGACCGCCGCGTCTCCCGCCGCGCTGGGCCTCGCCCTGCTCGGCGCGTCCGGTGGCGCGGTGGCGACGATGGCGATCTCCGGCGCCCTGTGCCGCCGGTTCGGCAGCCGGCCGCTCACGGTCGCGGGCGGCACGGCGCTGTCCGCCGCGGTGCTGCTGCCGCCGCTCGCCAGGTCGGCGCTGTCGCTCGGGCTCGCGCTTGTGGTGTTCGGCATCGGGTACGGCTGCCTGAACGTCGCGATGAACAGCCTCGCCATCGACCTCGTCGCCGCGCTGCGCCGACCGGTGATGCCGTCGTTCCACGCCGCGTGGAGCTTCGGCGGGCTGGCGGGCGCGAGCCTGGGCGGGCTGCTCGCGCCGCACCTGTCGCCGCTGCGGCACCTGGCGCTCGTCGCCGTGGCCGGGCTGGCGGTGACGGCCGTCTGCGGGCGAGCGCTGCTCGCGCACCCGGTGCCGGTCCACTCCGATGCCGCCGACGGCCTCGACGGCGTCGACGGCCTCGACGGCCTGGCCGACTTGGACGGCCTCGCCGACCGTGTGCGGCTCACGACGCACTCGGCCGCCTCCAGCCGGCCCGTCTGGCGCGTCGTGCTGCTCTTCGGGCTCATCGCGCTGTGTTCCGCCTACGGCGAGGGGGCGATCGGCGACTGGGGAGCGCTGCATCTGCGGCAGGACCTGGGCGCGGGCCCGGGGCTCGCCGCCGCCGGGTACGCCGCCTTCGCGCTGGCCGAAGCCTGCGGCCGACTGGCGGGCGCCACGCTGCTCGAGCGTCTTGGCCAACGGCGCGTGCTCGTGCTCGGCGGGGTCACCGCGTCCGCCGGGATGCTGGCCGCGGCGCTCGCGCCCGTCCTCCCGGTGGCCCTGGCCGGCTTCGCGCTGACCGGTCTCGGCGTGGCCAACATGTTCCCGGCCGCGATGACGCGGGCCGGCCTGCTCGCCGGGCCGAACGGCGTCGCGCTCGCTTCCACCCTCGGCTACACGGGGTTCCTGCTCGGGCCGCCCGCGATCGGGTTCCTGGCCGCCTCGGTCGGGCTCGGCGTTGGGCTGACCACGGTGTCCGCGCTCGCCCTGGTCGCCGCGGCCTTGGCGTTCATCGCCGGAACCGGGCGCGAACCAGGCTAGGCACCGCGGCCGGACCGGCGACAGGCCGGAACTTGTCGGCGGCGGCACGCAGCGCGTGCCACTCGTCGTCGGTGAGGTCGATCTCGGCCGCGGCGACGTTGCCCTCCAGTTGCGCCACGCTGGACGCGCCTGGGATCGCCGTCACCGCGGGGCTGCGGATCGCCCACGCCAGCGCGATCTGGGCCGGGGTGGCGTCGTGCGCGTCGGCGACCTCACGCAGCACGGCGAACAAGCCCGCGGCCCGCTCCAGGTTGACCGGCAGGAAGAGGGTGTTGAACGAGCGGACCCGGTTGGCCGGCCGGGTCCGCGGGTCATACCGGCCCGACAGGAACCCCTGCGCCAGCGGGCTGTAGGCGATCACGACACGTCCGGCCTGCTCGGCGTACGGGACCAGGTCCGTGCCTGGCCCGGCCGCGACCAGGTTGTAGCGCACCTGGTTGCTGAGCACGCGGCTGCCAAGCGCCTTCTCCGCCGCTTTCCAGCGGTCGAGCGTGTAGTTGCTGACGCCAACCTCGCCGACCAGGCCGACGCGCTGCAGCGCCCGCATCCCCGGCATGATCACCGAGTCGGGCACGAACGGGTTCGGCTGATGCACCTGATACAGGTCCAGGCGGCTGACGCCGAGCCGGTTCGCGCTGGCTACCGCCCGCTGCTGCACGACCTGCGGCAGCGGCGCGACCGGGAGGATCTTCGTGGCGAGGAACACCTGGTCGCGGTGGCCGCTGATGGCCTGGCCGAGAATCCGCTCGCTGCGGCCGAGCCCGTAGACCTCCGCGGTGTCGAACAGCGTCACGCCAAGCTCGAGCGCGCGCGCGACGATCGCCCGCGCCTCCTGGTCGGCGTACGGCTCGCCGTATCCCCATTGCCGGGATCCGAACTGCCAGGTCCCCAACCCGATCTTGGAAATCCTGGTGCGGGTGTCAACCTCTAGATAGCGCACATCTCCAGTATCCGTCAGCACCTGCCGGAGTTGGCTCTGTCCTCGTGACCGTAGCGGAGCCACTTCACCTCGAACTGCGTTCCGGCCCGCGTGATGCCGAGCGTCTGCGCCAGTTCCCTGATGGGGTTGGTGCAGTTGTACATGTCGACGGCGAACCGCGGCACCGTGCCTACCCCTCGCCTGGCCAGCCTGATCCCCGATGTCTGCGCCGTGCTGAACGTGACGGTCGACCTGGCCAACGGCGGGAAGATGCCGAATATCGCGTTCTCGGTCCGCTCCAGGACCCATTCGGCGGTGCCATCGGGGTTGATGGTCGTGCGGCCCGAATTGAAGCGGAATGTCATGCCGGCCCGGTCCGTGAGGTCGTCCAGGGTCAGGTACGCGTCGTCTCTGGACAAGTGGACGTGGGCGTACACGCGATTGCCGTTCCTGACGGTGACGCCAAGGTCGATGACGTGGTGGTAAGCACTGTTCGGAACGACTTCCCACCACAGGTAATAAGTCGGGCCCGGCCCGCCGACGTTGATGTCGGCCTCGGTGCCCGTCTGCACGAGCGGCAGTCCGCTCCTGCCGCCCTGCCCGATGCCGATCCACTGCGACGACGCCGCCGCGAAGCTCGGCGGGTCGGTCCCCACGTTCGGGATCGTCCAGTAGCCGTACACGTCTTCGTAGGTATGACCCGTCACCACGTAACCGGCCCAGTTGACGCTCTGGCTGACACGGATGCCGGGCGCCGCCGGGCGCGCCGTTCCGCTGCCGGCTGGCCCGCCGCCGAGGGGGACGGACCCGCCGCCGGTGGTGGCGGGTCCCTTGCCCAGGACGCAGGCGCGGCCCGGCTGCCGGGCCGGCCCCGTCACCATGTTCCGCCACGCCGTCATGTCGGCAGCGTCGGAGGGCCGTATCGGCAGGCCGTTGGCCACCAGTTCCGCGTCGGTCGCGGTGAGCGGGTCGAAACCGGGGGCGGGAGTGTAGAAGATCTCCTGAACTCCGCCGCCGCAGTTCACTACCGTCTGCCGTGCGGGAAGGGTATCCGGCCGTGTATGCGCCGGCGTCGCGCTCGCTTCCTGGCCAAGAAGGCAGAGACTAACCGCCGCCGCCACGGCTATCGCCGCGGTGAGCAGGCGTCGACCGCGGCCCCCGTAAGCCGTCATGGGGCAATCCTCTCCCCGTCGGCGGCGTTATGCAATCATTTGCGAATTAAGGAGCCGGATTTTACTTTATCTGAGGCTTTTGAATAAGCCATTCGATGTTTGCGCGCCGTGAATTCATAACCGGCCGCTATGGGAGCATGTCGACGGTCAGGTAGGTTTCCGTGTTCGGCAGGCCCATGTCGTGCGCGCGACGGTCGGCCATCGCGAGCAGCCGGCGAATGCGGCCGGCGATCGCGTCCTTCGTCAGCGGCGGGTTGGCCAGCTGGCCCAGTTCCTCCAGCGACGCCTGCCGGTGCGCGATGCGCAGCTTGCCGGCCATCGTCAGGTGCTCGGGCGCGTCCGGGCCCAGGATCTCCAAAGCGCGCTCCACCCGCGCCCCGGCCGCCACGGCGGCGCGGGCCGACCTGCGCAGGTTCGCGTCGTCGAAGTTCGCCAGCCGGTTCGCGGTCGCGCGCACCTCGCGGCGCATCCGCCGCTCTTCCCACGCCAGGACTGAGTCGTGCGCGCCCAGCCGGGTCAGCATCGCCGCGATCGCCTCGCCGTCCCTGATCACCACCCGGTCCACGCCGCGGACCTCGCGGGCCTTGGCGCCGATCTTCAGCCGACGGGCCGCGCCTACCAGCGCCAGGGCGGCCTCAGACCCTGGGCAGGTGATCTCCAGTGCCATCGACCGGCCGGGCTCGGTCAGCGAGCCATGCACCAGGAACGCGCCGCGCCACGCGGCCTCGCAGTCGCAGGTGCCGCCGGACACCACCTGGCGCGGCAGCCCGCGCACCGGGCGGCCGAAGCTGTCGATGAGACCGGCCTGCCGCGCCAGGCTGTCACCGCCGCGACTAACCCGGACCACGTAGCGGTTCCCTTTGCGCAGCCCGCCGGGGGCGAGCACGAGAAGCTCGGACGTATGGCCGAACACCTCGGTGATGCTGGCGCGCAGCCGTCTGGCCACCGCGGCGGTGTCCAGCTCCGCCTCGATCACGATCCGGCCGGCGGTCAGGTTCAGCCCGCCCGCGAACCGCAGCAGCGTCGACACCTCGGTCTTCCGGCAGCAGGGCTTCACCACCGGCACCCGGCTGAGCTCGTCCTTCACCAGCCCGGTCATCGCCATTTCTAGTAACCCCCATGACCCGAGAACAGCTTCCGGTACGCGTTCGCCAAACGCACCGGGTCGTGCCGGGCGACGTCCGCGGCGGCCACGTCGGCCAGCACGAGTGACGCGTGCAGCAACGCCGCCGCCTTCGCTAGCTCGTCCTCCGCCCCGGAAACCGCCCCGCGGTCGGCCAGCACCACGTCAAAAGACAATGATGGCGCGTGATCGGCGAGAACTTCCAGATGCCGGTGCGGCGAAAATCCTTCGGTCTCCCCCGGCTGCGGCACCAAATTCAGCGTCACAAGCCGCCGCGCGGACGTCTCCGCCAGCGCCGATGACAACGACGGTACCAGCAGGTGCGGCAGCACGCTGGTGAACCACGACCCGGGTCCGAAGATCACCCAGTCCGCGGACAGCACCGCGGAGACGGCCTCGGGCACGGCCGGCGGGTCGCCGGGCACCAGCTCGATCGACCGCACCCGGCCGGGTGTCACGGCCACGGACGCCTGGCCGCGAACGACCGACACGTCATGCGGCCGCGCCGGGTCCAGGCCCTCGACGGTCGCGACGATGTCCAGCGGCACCGCGGACATCGGCAGCACCCGCCCCCGGACTCGCAGCATCCGGCCCAGCCAGTCCAGCCCGGCGACCGGGTCGCCGAACAGCTCCCACAGCGCCGTGATCAGCAGGTTTCCCACCGCGTGCCCGGCCAGCTCGCCGTCGCCGCCGAACCGGTGCTGCAGCACGCGGGCCCACGTCACCCCGGATTCGTCAGCGCACAGCTCACCCGAACACAGCGCGGCCAGCGCCATCCGCAGGTCACCGGGCGGCAGCACGCCGTACTCCCGGCGCAGCCGGCCGGAGGAACCGCCGTCGTCGGCGACCGTGACGATCGCGGTCACCTCCGCGTCGACCAGGCGCAGCGCGGCCAGCGTAGCGGCGAGCCCGTGCCCGCCGCCGAGCGCCACTACTCTCACAGCGGATTTGCCGGGGGGGTTCGGGGGGGTCGTCCCCCCCGGGGACAGCCTCGGAGCGGGTTCCGCGGGGGGGTTCGGGGGGGTCGTCCCCCCCGGGGACTGCCGTATCAACCAGCTACTCCCGACCCAGGTCCCGGTGCGAGACCGTCACGTCGCGTCCGGTCAGTCGCACCGCGAGCTGCTCGGCGATCGCCACCGACCGGTGCTTGCCGCCGGTGCAGCCGACGGCGAGCGTGACGTAGCGTTTGCCCTCCCGTTCGAACCCCGGCAGGGAGACGTCGAGGACGGCCAGGTAAGCGTCCACGAACGCGCCCGCCGGCGGCTGGCCGAGCACGTAGTCGCGCACCGCCGTGTCCCGTCCGGTCAGCGGTCTCAGCTCGGGAACCCAGTGCGGGTTCGGCAGGAACCTGCAGTCGGCGACCAGGTCCGCGTCCACGGGCAGCCCGTACTTGTAGCCGAACGACACGATGTTCATCCGCAGCCCGGTCACCGAGTCGCCGCCGAAGTAGTCATGCATCCGGGCGCGCAGCTCGTGCACGTTCAGCGCTGACGTGTCGAGCACGATGTCGGAGTCACCGCGCACCGCCCGCAGCAACTCGCGTTCGGCGGCGATGCCGTCGGTGATCGTGCCCGAGCCCTGCATCGGGTGCGGCCGCCGCACGTTCTCGAACCGGCGGACCAGCGCCTCGTCCGACGCCTCGAGGAACACCACCTGGGGCGAGACGCCGCGGGTGGCGAGCGAGGAGATCGCCGTCTTCAGGTCGGTCGAGAACGCGCGCGACCGCACGTCCACGATCGCGGCGATGCCGGCCAGCGACGCGCGGTCCGCGAGGTCTAGCATCGTGGGCAGCAGCCCCGGCGGCAGGTTGTCGACCACGAACCAGCCGAGGTCCTCCAGCGACTTGGCCGCGGTCGATCGCCCGGCCCCCGACATGCCGGTGACGATGACGATGTCCGGCGCGTTATGCGCGCTATTCGTGTCAGTCATTGCTTCCCCCCGAACTGCCTGACCCCTGTTTGCTCAACGCGCCCGCGATCGTCTCGGCCAGCCGCGGCCCGATGCCAGGCACCTCGGCGATCTGCGACGCCGACGCCGCCGACACGGCCCGCACCGAGCCGAACTTCCTCAGCAGCGCCGCCCGCCGGGCCGGCCCGAGGCCCGGCACGGAGTCCAGCGCCGACACCGTGGCCGCCTTGCCGCGCTTGGCCCGATGGTAGGTGATCGCGAACCGGTGCGCCTCGTCCCGCACCCGCTGCAGCAGGTACAGCCCCTCGCTGGTGCGCGACAAGATCACCGGGTACTCCTCCCCCGGCAGCCACACCTCTTCCAGCCGCTTGGCCAGCCCGCAGACCGCCACGTCGTCGATGCCGAGCTCGCCCAGCGCGCCGGCGGCCGCCGCGACCTGCGGGGCACCGCCGTCGACGACCACCAGGTTAGGCGGGTAGGCGAACTTGCGGGCAGCCGCCACGGTCCGTTCCGAATAAGTATGATCTTGTTCTTGACCTGCCTCGGGGTCGCCGAGACTGTCGAGCTCGCCAGTCTCCTCCCGTTCCGCCAGGTAGCGGCGGAACCGGCGGGTGATCACCTCGCGGATCGCCGCGACGTCGTCGCTGCCGTCATAGCCGCGGATGGAGAACCGGCGGTACTCGCTCTTGCGGGCCAGGCCGTCCTCGAACACGACCATCGAGGCGACCACGTGGGTGCCCTGCAGGTTCGACACGTCGTAGCACTCGATGCGCAGCGGCGCGTCGTCCAGGCCGAGCGCTTCCTGGATCTCGTGCAGTGCCTGGCTGCGCGTGGTCAGGTCGCTGGCCCGCCGCAGCTTGTGCAGCGCCAGCGCCTCCTTGGCGTTGCGCGCGACGGTCTCCGCCAGGGCCTTCTTGTCGCCCCGCTGCGGGACGCGAAGCTGCACCGGGCCGCCGCGGCGCTGCGACAGCCACTGGGTCATCGCCTGCGCGTCGGGCGGCAGCTCGGGGACGAGCACCTCGCGCGGGATGCCCGCGTTGACCGCCGCCTGTTCGGCCAGGCCCTCGCCGTAGAACTGGCCGAGGAAGTGCTCGACGAGGCCGCCGGTGGTGACATCCTCGACCTTCTCGAGCACCCAGCCGCGCTGGCCGCGGATCCGCCCGGCCCGCACGTAAAAGACCTGCACAGCGGCCTCGAGCTGGTCTTCGGCCAGCGCGAGCACGTCGCAGTCGGTGCCGTCGCTGAGCACCACCGCTTGCTTTTCCAGCGCCCGTTCCAGCGCCTTGATGTCGTCCCGCAGCCGCGCCGCGCGCTCGTACTCCTCCTCGTTGGAGGCTTCCTTCATCTGCGCGGCCAGCCTCTTGATGAACTTCGCCGTCTGCCCGGACATGAAGTCGCAGAAGTCCTCGGCGAGCTCGCGGTGCTCGTCGGCGGTGATCCGCTTGACGCACGGCGCGCTGCACTTGCCGATGTAGCCGAGCAGACACGGCCGGCCGATCTGGCCCGCCCGTTTGAACACCCCCGTTGAGCAGGTCCGCACCGGGAAGACGCGCAGCAGCGTGTCGACGGTGTCGCGGATCGCCCACGCGTGGCTGTACGGGCCGAAATACTTGGTGCCCTTCCGCTTGGCGCCGCGCATCACCATCACCCGGGGGTATTCCTCGTCCATGGTGACCGCGAGGTAGGGGTAGCTTTTGTCGTCGCGGTACTTGACGTTGAACCGCGGGTCGAACTCCTTGATCCAGGAGTATTCCAGCTGCAGCGCCTCGACCTCGGTCTTCACGACCGTCCAGTCGACTTTGGCGGCGGTGGTGAGCATCGCCTGGGTACGCGGGTGCAAGGCTGTGAAGTCGGCGAAGTACTGGTTCAGCCGTTGCCGCAGTGACTTGGCTTTACCCACATAGATGACCCGACCGCGGTCGTCGCGGAACCGGTACACACCTGGCTCCTCCGGGATCTCCCCCGGGGCGGGTCTGTAGCGGGACGGGTCGGCCACGCATGCAACTGTACGCGCCGGCGGCCCGCCGCCCGGCCGCTCGCCGCCGTACCCAGCAGATCTTTTCGCTCTATCCAGAACGGACCGTGGCGGCTGTCCGGGATTTCCGGCTCCTTTGATCGGAGTCGCGTTATATCTTAAGCTGGTGCACGTGGTGGACTTTGAGGCTAACGAGCTGCGTGACGACTACTTCCAGGACCCGCACGCCTATTTCGCGCGGATGCGCGAGAAGGAGGCGGTCACCGCGGTGACGCTGCCCGACAGCAGCAACCGCGTGTGGATGGTCACCAGATACGACGACGTGCGCGGCGCGCTCGCCGACCCGCGGCTGTACAAAGACTGGGCGGGCAAGCTGACGCCACCGGACTGGGAGCCAGACGTGGTGGAGGGCTTCCTCAGCAAGCACCTACTCAACCTGGACCCGCCGGACCACACGCGGCTGCGCAAGCTCGTGAACAAGGCCTTCACCCCCCGGCGGGTCGCCGGGCTGCGGCCGCGCGTGGCGGAGATCACGGCGTCGCTGCTCGACGCGATGGAGTCGCGGGCGGCCTCGGGATCGGGCGTCGTCGACCTGATCGAAGAGTTCGCGTTCCCGCTGCCGGTCACGGTGATCTGCGAGCTCGTTGGGATCCCCGTCGAGGATCGCGACGAGTTCCAGGCCTGGTCGCACGCGACCGTCTCCTCGGTGGCATCGCCGGAGGAGTTCCAGGCCGCGGGTCTGGCGATGTACCGGTACTTCACCGACCTCGTGGCCGCCAAGCGCGAACGGCCAGGCGACGACCTGCTGTCCGCGCTGATCCAGACGCAAGACTCCGGCGACTCGCTCGACGAGCGCGAGCTCATCGCGATGCTGTTCCTGCTGCTCATCGCCGGCCACGAGACGACCGCGAACCTGATCGCCAGCGGCACGCTCGCGTTGCTTTCGCACCCGGCTGAGTTCGCGCGGCTGCGCTCGTCGCCGGCGTTGCTGCCTGGCGCCGTAGAGGAACTGCTGCGCTACTGCAGCCCGGTGAACCACGCGACAGAACGGTTCACGGTGTCCCCGGTGGAGATCGGCGGGGAGACGATCCCTGGCCGTGAGTGGGTGCTGGCCGTGATCTCGTCCGCGAACCGCGATCCTTCCCGGTTCCCCGATCCTGACCGGCTCGACCTGCTTCGGGAGACATCGGGGCACATAGCGTTCGGGCACGGCATGCACTATTGCCTCGGCGCGCCGCTGGCCCGGCTGGAGGCCGAGATCGCGTTCGGCGCGTTGCTCGCGCGGTTTCCCGGCCTGTCGCTGGCGGCGCCGGAGTCGTCGCTACGCTGGCGCCCCAGTAGCCTCATCCATGGCTTGGAGTCCCTCCCCGTCCGCCTCCGCGAGCCGACTGCCTCTCCGCGGTTTCCGCGATTCCCCCGGATGCGGAGACTTCGCATAGGCCGCGACCACTTCGCATAGGCCACGGCGGCTTCGCATAGGCCACGGCGGCTTCGCATAGGACGCGACCATTTTGTTGTCCCGTTTTATGTCGTTATGGGCATGCGGCTTCTATGCGAAGCCGGCATCGCGCCGTCACGGTCCCTGGATTAGTACCAGCCGTAGGTGGTCTCGTGGGTCCAGGCCGCCTGGGGCGTGCCGTAGGTGGCGCGGATGTAGTCGATGCCCCAGATGATCTGGGTGTACGGATCGGTCGCCCAGTCCAGCCCGGCCGACGCCATCTTCACGGCCGGCAACGCCTGCGGGATGCCGAACGCGCCGGAGACCGGGTTGATCGCGGCCGGATTCCAGCCGGACTCCCGTTGCCACAGGAGGTCAAGGTAGGGGAACTGGCCGGGTCCCCACGTGGCGGTGACGAGGGTCTGGGCGAAGCTCTGGTACAGGTTCAGCCCGGCCGTGGCGGGTGTTGAGGTGCCGCCCGCGAACACCGGCGTGCTGATGCCGCCGGCCGGGACCGTGGCGGTCGCGGGTGCGGCGGCGTACGGGTCAGTGCCGCCAACGTATCCGCCGATACTCGCTAGCGGGTCGAAGCGGACCCTCGCACCGGTGTACGGCGCGTCGAGGATCTCACCGTTGCCCACGTAGATGCCGACGTGGCCCGGGGCGGTCAGGGTGCCGTCTGAGCCGGCGAAGAAGACGAGGTCACCGGGCGCAAGCTTGCTTTCCGCGACCGAGTGGGCCCTCGTCTGCTGCCACTGCGCGTTCGCGTTGTGAGTCACCGTGATCCCGGCCTGGGCCAGGGCATCCATGGTCAGGCCTGAGCAGTCGAACGTGAACGGCCCGGCGGCCGCGTATTGATACGGCTTGCCTAGCTGCTGCTCTGCCCAGCTGACCACGGTGCGGGCTTGGGTTGATTCGGACTGAAGGCGGTACGCGGTGGACGCGTAGGCGGCGACGAGGGTGGCAGAGGCCAGCGCTCCGGTTGGTGACCAGTGCTCGCTGGTCGCCGAGGCTGATCCGGCGAGCGAGTTGACGGCGTCCAGGGCCGCGGGCAGGGATTCCACCCGGAATCCGGGCCTGGCGGCGACGATCGCCCGGTAGGCCGCGGCCTGCTTCTGTGTGGTGTCAGGCGGCGCGATCCACAGCACGTTCTGCCCCGCGGGCAGGCGCGCCGCCAGGGCCGCCGCCTGGGCGGCCGTGCCGTTCGCCAGGACGACGAGCAGCAGTCGCCCGTGGTCCGCGGCGGCAATCCGCCGTGCCGCGGCGGTCCGGCCATTCGGGGAACGGGCGTCGCCGACGGTCTCGGTCCGGACCGCGACCAGCGGGCCCGACAGGGACTTCGCCAGGTTGGTCGCCGTCGCGCCGGCTCCCGCGTCAGTGACCAGCAGCACCTGCTTGCGGGCGGGCGCTGCGGCCGGCACGATGGTCGACGGCAGCGCGCGGACGTCGACAGACAGACCCGTCTCCCACGCTTGCAGTGCCTCAGCGGCGTCGACCCCGCCGCGCACGTCGGGCACGGAAATAGAGAACGTGACACCGCGCGGTCCGCTGACGCCGATCGGCGCGCCGGCCGCGACCTTCGTCCTCTTGGCGGCGCCGACGTTCGCGTCGCGGTACGTGTAGGTGGCGCCGTCGGTGCCAGACAGCACGACCGTGGACATTCCGGCACCCGCCGGGACGATGCTGAGCGTTCCCGCCGTGACCGCGTCCACCTCGGTTCCCGTCGGGACGGCGAGCGTAACCGGTCCGGCGGGCTCAGTCCGGCGGGGGGCCGGGTCGCCCCCCTCGATGAGCCGCGCGTTCGCCGCGACGACGCTGGCGGGAACGGGCAGGGAGTAGCCGACCGCGATTCCCGGCGGAACAGGGACCACAGGCGGGGACGCGGGGCTCGACGGAGCCGCGGAGGGCGGGGGCAGGCTAGGCGGCGGTTCAGGCACCGCGCGGGGCCGCGGCCGGGGTCGGTTCTTCGCCGGAGGCCGCTGGTGGCTCTTGGTGGCGGGTGGCCTAGCGCTCGGCTTTCTGGTCGTCGGCCGCGGAGTAGCCGTGCGCGTGGGGCGCGGCGCAGGCGTTGCCGTCCGGGTCGGAGTTGGTGTCGGGGTCGGGGTCG
>DATMKQ010000254.1:0-11244 GCA_035571275.1 Trebonia sp. | reverse complement strand
GTCGATGGTGCACGACTGGGCGGTGACGGAAAACTTCGTGGTGTTCCCGGTCATCCCGCTCACCGCCAGCCTGGAGCGGCTGAAGGCAGGCGGCCCGCTGTACGTGTGGGACGGGTCCGAGGACGTCTACCTGGGCGTCGTGCCGCGGCGCGGCAGTACCGTGCGCTGGTACCGGGGCACGAACAGGTTCGCCTCGCACATCATGAACGCATTCGACGACGGGCGGCACATTTACATCGACACGCCCGTCGGCGAGAAGTCCGCGTTCCCCTGGTTCCCCGACATCACGGGCGCGCCGTTCGACCCGGAGAAGGCCAGCGCCCAGCTGTCGCGATGGGCGATCGACACCTCCGCTCGCGAGGACCTCGGCGACGGGGCGACCTCGTTCGCTGAGCGGCGGCTCACGGACTGCTCGGGCGAGTTTCCCCGCACCGACGACCGCTGGGCGACGCGGGGCTACCGGTTCGGCGTCATCAACCTCACGGACGTGCCCGGCGAAAAGCCCGACGACGGGCTGCCGGGATTCCGCTGGCTGGCCTCGATCGACCCGGGCACCGGGGAGATGAAGACCCGGTTCGCCGGCCGGGACAGCACGGTCCAGGAGGCGGTCTTCGTGCCGCCCGGCGTCAACACGCCGAACGGACAGGGGTACGTGATGCAACTGGTGGACCGGCACGCCACCGGCTCCACGGACCTGCTGATCCTAGACGCACAGCATGTCGACGCCGAACCGGTCGCCACGCTGAAGATCCCGATCCGGATGCCGGGCGGCCTGCACGGCAACTGGGTGAGTGACGAGCAGCTCGCGCAGCGAGTCGGATGACGAGGAGGTCTCCCATGACGGCAGAGGACAGGATCGCCGAGCTCGAGCACCGGCTGGGCATCGTCGAGGACGAGCTCGCGATCAGGAAGCTGCAGCACGCTTACGGCTATTACCTGGACAAGTGCTACTACGACGAGGTGCTCGACCTGTTCGACGAGGATGGCGAGGTCACCTTCATCGGCGGTGTCTACAAGGGGCGGGCAAGCATCGCCCGGCTGTACACGGGCCGGTTCCGCAGCCGTTTCACCGAGGGGCACAACGGGCCGCAGTTCGGCCGGCTCCTTGACCACCCGATGCTTCAGGACGTCATTCACGTGGCACCCGACCGGCGCACCGCGTACGCCAGGTTCCGGACGCTGATGCAGGCGGGCACTCACGAGCTCGCCGCGTCGGAGGAGGCGCCTGTCCGGCAGTGGTTCGAGGGCGGGGTGTACGAGAACGTCTACAGCAACACCGACGGCATCTGGAAGATCAAGAAGCTGTTCTACCGGGCGTTCTGGCACGGGACGGTGGAGGACGGCTGGGCGCATACGCAGCCGGACTACGTGCCGAACGCGACCGAGGTCTACCCTGACGACCCCTACGGGCCTGACGAGCTCCTGCAGAACGCGCCGCGGCTGTGGCCGGAGACGACAACACTGGCGTTCCATTACAAGCACCCAGTCACCGGCAAGGAATTCGTCCCGGACTCGTGGGGCGCTTTCCCCGAAAATTGAGGCGAAGCACGGGCCCGTTCGGAATTATTTACTAGGTGCGCTTTTACGCCGACCTGCATGTTCATTCCAAGTACTCCCGTGCCTGTAGTCGTGATTGTGACCTGGAACATCTCGCGTGGTGGGCGGGGCGGAAAGGGATCAGTGTTGTCGGGACCGGCGACTTTACGCACCCGGCGTGGCGCGAAGAGCTCGGCGCGAAGCTCGTGCCCGACGCGCCCGGGCTGTTCCGGCTGCGCGAGGACCTGCAGCGCGCGGTCCACGACACGCTGCCGCCCGCGTGCCGCACGCCGGTCCGGTTCATGCTGTCGTCCGAAATCTCGACGATCTACAAGAGGGACGACCGGACGCGGAAGGTGCATCACCTGCTTTACGCGCCGTCGCTTGACGCGGTGGACCAGATCACGCGCCGCCTGGCGAAAGTAGGCAATCTCGCCGCCGACGGCAGGCCGATCCTCGGCCTGGACTCGCGGGACCTGCTCGAGATCACGCTGGAGGGCGGCGACGGCTGCTACCTGGTGCCGGCGCACGCCTGGACGCCGTGGTTCGCGGTCCTCGGCTCACAGTCCGGGTTCGACCGGGTGTCCGACTGCTACGCCGACCTGGCGGACCACATCGTCGCCATCGAGACCGGCTTGTCCAGCGACCCGGAAATGAACTGGCGCGTTTCCAGCCTGGACGGGTACCGGCTGGTGTCCAACTCCGACGCGCACTCCCCGCCGATGCTCGGCCGGGAGGCGACGGCGTTCGACGTGCCGGAACCGGACTATTTCGCGGTTTATCAGGCTTTGCGGAGCGGGGACGGCTTCGCCGGCACGGTCGAGTTCTTTCCCGAGGAGGGCAAGTACCACCTTGACGGCCACCGTGCCTGTGACGTCCGGATGACACCGGAGGAGACCAGGGAAGCGGGCGGCAAGTGCCCGGTCTGCGGTAAGACACCGACGATCGGCGTGCAGCACCGGGTCGACGTCCTCGCCGACCGCCCGGCGGGCTACCGGCCTGACGGGGTTTCCGGGTTCGCGTCGTTCGTGCCGCTGCCGGAGATCCTCGGCGAGATCGCCGGCGTCGGCCCGAAGTCGAAGTCGGTGGTGGCCCAGGTCACCAGCCTGGTGGAGCGATTCGGCCCGGAACTGTCCATCCTCGGCGACGTGCCGATCGATGACCTGGCGGGCGGCGCGCCGTCGATCGTGGCGGAGGCGATCGCCCGGCTGCGCCGCGGCGAGGTGCGCCGCGAGGCCGGCTATGACGGGGTGTACGGGACGATCCGGCTGTTCGACCCCGGGGAACTGGCGGGCGCGGCGTTGTTCGACCTGCCCCTCCCCCTTCCCCGCGGGTCGCGCAAGGCGCGGAGCGCCGGATCGCGTGCGCCCGCTACGGATCCGGTGGCCCAGGAAGCAGACGTCCTGCCGGCAGCCACGCTGCCCGGCGGCCTCGACCCCGACCAGCAGGCGATCGTGACCCACGATGGCGGCCCGCTGCTCGTCGTGGCGGGCCCGGGGGCCGGGAAGACCCGGGTGCTCACCCGCGCGATCGCGCACCGGATCGCCGCCGGCCTGCCGCCTGAGGGCTGCCTCGCCGTCACGTTCACCCGCCGCGCCCGCGACGAGCTCCGCGAGCGGCTCGCCGCGCTGCTGCCCGGCGACGCGGCCGACCGGGTCACGGTCGCCACCTTCCACGGCCTTGGCCTGGTCATCCTCCGCGAGCAGTGCAAGCGCCTCGGCCTCGACGCGGGCCTGAAGGTCGCCGACGAGCCGACGCGCCGGGCCGTGCTGCGGCTGATGTCCGCGGACGGCAGTCCCGCCGCGCTGGCTTCCCGTATCTCATCATCGAAACGTACGCATGCTTCGCGCCTCACCTTCCCCTCCGCCGAGCAGGGGGCGGACGAGGACGAGGACGCCGCGCTCGCCGCGCGGTACGACGCGGCGCTGCGGGAACGCGGCCTGGTCGACGTCGACGACCTGGTCACGCTGCCCGTCGGGTTGCTCGGCAGCGACGCCGCCCTGGCGGCGGCCTACCGCGCGCGGTGGACCGACGTGTTCGTCGACGAGTACCAGGACGTGGACGAACTGCAGTACCGGCTGCTGCGGCTGCTGACCACGCCCGACTCCCGGGTTTGCGTGATCGGTGACCCTGACCAGGCGATCTACGGGTTCCGCGGCGGCGATGTCGGCTACTTCCTGCGGTTCGCCGCGGATTACCCGGCCGCCAGGTCCGTGCGGCTGGCGCGGAGCTACCGATCGGCACCGACGATCGTGCGCGCCGCCATGCAGCTCATCCGGCCGGGCACGCTGGTGCCAGGCCGCGAGCTGGTGCCGGCCAGGACGGACATCCCCGACGGCCCGGTCGCGCTGCTCGCGGCCGCGGACGAGCGGGCGGAGGCCGAGGCGGTGGCCGCCGAGGTCGAGCGGCTGCTCGGCGGGGCGTCGTTCCACGCGCTCGACAGCCGCGCGGTGGACGCGCGGGACCGGGCGCAGCACCAGCTCTCGTTCGCCGACTTCGCCGTGCTGTACCGGACCACGGCCCAGGCGGCGGCGGTCGGCGAGGCCCTGGCGAAGCGCGGGTTCCCCGTCCAGCGGCGGTCGCACGCCCGGCTAGCGGAGATGCTCGGCGTCCCGGAGATCCTGGCCGGGCTGGCCGGACTGGGCGCGCCCGCGACTCCGGCCCCGCACGCGCCTACGCCTGCCACCACGTCGGCCCTACCCGCCGCGCCGGTCCCAATGGTCGCGCCCGCCTCAGCCGGCGCGACCACTGTTGCTGAACGGCTGGCCGACGCGGCTCGGGTTGCGCTGGCGGCCTGCGATGACGCTGGCCGGGCGGACCGCGCCGAGGCGAAGGTGGCCATCCGCGCCGCCGCCGACGTGCTCGGCCCGCTGGCGGCGCGCTGCGGCGGCGACCTGGACCGGTTCCTTGACGAGGTGGCGCTCGGCGCCGAGGTCGACACCTGGGACCCGCGGGCCGACCGGATCTCCCTGCTGACGCTGCACGCGGCCAAGGGCCTTGAGTTTCCCGTCGTCTTCATCGTCGGGTGCGACGACGGACTGCTGCCGCTGCGCCCGTGGGCGGGCGCGGACGTCGATGCCGACGAAGAGCGGCGACTGCTCTTCGTCGGCATGACCCGGGCGACGACGCGCCTGGTGCTGCTGACCGCGGCGGAGCGCCCGATCCGCGGCACAGTGACCAGGTGCGCGCCGTCGCCGTTCCTGGCCTCGGTCGATCCCTCCCTGCTCGACCGGGGCAGCGGCTCGGCCGCCGGCGGCCGTGCCTGGCGCCGTGACACGCCACGGCAGGACACGCTGTTCTAATCCGTCAGGCGATGCCCTCGACGCGGTGCACCGCGCCGCATTCCACACCGAGCGCGTCGTGGTGCTTGCGGACAGCCTCCTCGTCGGGGGCTTCGAGCAGGCAGTACACCTGGCCCTCGGCGTTGTGGTACAGCTCGAGCTGACGGACGCCGAACTGGTCGGATCGCTGATCGCGGGTGTCGGCGGTGATCTGGGCGATGGCCTCGCCGGGCAGCTTCAGGTCGTTGTGGAAGTCCATGAACCGCGGCACGTCACACGCTGCCCGCTACCCTCGCCGGGCTGTCGGCGAGCCGCGCCGCGGTGACCTGGCGGCGTCGGGCGGACCGGGCCCGGTCGGCCAGCACCGCGAGGACAGCCGCGACGAGCGCGGCGCCGATCGCGATGAGCGTGATCTCCCACCCAGGCATACCGCCGGCGAGGGCGGGTGTGACCTGGGCCTGGGACGGCCCCGGCGGCACGATGCTGCCGCCCATGTCCGGCGGCGGCGCAATAGAAGCCATCGCCGCGGTGCCTGTGGCCGCCAGCGCGACCAGCGTCCCCCCGAGTGCCGTGAGTGCCGCGAGCAAGGTGCCGAACCGCCGTCGCGGGCGCCTGGAGTCCTTCATGAGATTCCCCTCGTCGTACGGGTTGTTCCTGTACAGCGACCGTACGGGGGCACGAAGGGGGGGCAGATCGGCAGTGGCTACCCAGGTTTGGCGGCGGATTACCCAGTTTTCCTGAGATGCGCGACGGCGGCGGCGCGGGTGGGGGCGCCAAATTTCGCCAGTACCGCGGAAACGTGATGATCGACCGTCCTGACCGAGATGAACAGCCGCGCCGCGATCTCCGCGTTGGTGAGGCCTTCGCCCACCAGCGTGAGGACCTCGTGCTCGCGTCGGGTGAGTCCGAGCGGATCGCCCCGAGTGGCGGACCGCGGGCCGGCCGGGACCGACTTGATCCCGAGACCGCGCATCTTCTGCCGGGTCACCCGAATCGGGGCGGTCGCGCCCAGTTCGGCGAACATCGCGAGGGCGCGCCGGAGCAACCGCTCCTCGGTCGTGTCGTACAGCGTGAGCGCGGCGTCGTAGCCGCAGCCCAGGTCGGTCCAGAGCTGAGCCGCTTTCTCCGCCGAACCGTCGACGTGGCACTGGTAGGGCTCAGCCAGCTCGCCCGGCGGTACGGAGTCGGCCCCCGTGCGGCGGAGCCAGCACGCCACGGCCCCACGGTCCCAAGAGGTGGCGTTCGCCGCGGCCGCGGCCGCGACTTCCGCTTCGGCCCGCCCGAGACCATGCTTTCCCTCGAGCCAGTACGCCTCGGCCCGCGCCAGCCGGGCCGGGATGATGAACTGCGGTTCTCCGGTGCCGTCCGCTGCTGCCGCCGCCTCGTCGAGGTACCCCCACGGGCTTTGGTCACCGCGGCGGGCGTGGATCCTGGCGAGGACGAGCAGCGCGCCGATGCTGTTCACTGGGGAGGCGGAGACCGCGAGCAGCTCACTGCTGAGCGAGACCGCTTCATCCCACCGCCCGGTCTGCTCTAGGGCAACCGCCCGGGCGCCTCGCAGGCAGTTCGCGTACGTACCGATATCGTGCTCATCGGTGTATGTGATGCCTTCGTCGTAGGAGCTTTCCGCGTCCTCGAACAGGCGATGGTCGCAGTAGACGCTGTACGTGTTCGAGAGCGCCCGTCCGGCTTGCTCCGGCAGGTTCGCGGAAACCGCGATCGTCTTAGCCCGCCGCAGCGGGGTTACCCAGTCGCCGCCGGTCTCGGCCAACGCGCACCCCAGGGTGTTGAGGGCGTCGCTGAGCACGCGCGGAGTATCCGTCGATTCCGCTAGCTCTGCCGCCTGCCTGGCCATGCTGATGGCCTCCGCGTACTTGCCGTTCGTCATGTGGATGCTGGCGAGCGCGCTGTAGGCCTCGGCCAGCTCGCCAGCCGGTCCGAGCGGGAGGAGGGTCTCAAGCGCGGATTCGGCCGCGGCTCTCGCGTCGTCACCGCGGCACAGCCGCCACAGCACGCAGGAGAGCTGGTTGAGCGCGGCCCCCTGACGGCGCCTGTGACCCTGCTCACGCCACAATTCCAGAGCCCGCGAGCTGGCCTGCGCGGCCTGCTCCCATCGGTCGACGAGCGTCGCTTCCATCGCGAGCCCGTCGTAAAGCGTGGCGGCGGCGGCCACGTCCGCGCCGCCCGCGAAGCGGACCGCGCGCTGGTATTGCGCCGCCGCTTCTTGGTGGGAGGCTAGTGCGGCGGCCCGGCGGGCAGCGGCCGGGGCGTACCTGAGTACCGCGGGCCCGTCTTCCGCGCCTTCGGCGTGGAAGGCCATTCGGGCGTCGTCCGCGCAGCCGAGCACCTGCAACGCGGCGAGTATTCGGCGGTGGATGGGGCCACGCCGATGAGCCAGGATCGCCTGTTCCACGGTCAGCCGGGCGATCTCGTGCCGGAACCGCAGCCAGGTCCCGTCTTCGGCGAGCAGTCCGGAGGCGTGGATCTCGTCGATGAGCGCCGTCGACCCGGGGACGGCCACCTCGATCAGGTCCGGCTCGATCCTGGTGCCCGTCAGCGCCGCGATGTCCAGTAGTTCGCGCGCTCCCGGGCTGAGCCTGGCAGTCCTGGCGAACACCGCGTCGCGCGCCGCGGCAGGCACTTCCCGCATGCCTGCCTGGAGCACTTCGGTCACGAAGAACGGGTTGCCGCCGGTCAGCCGGAACAGTTCAGCGGGGTCTAGGCCGCTGGCGACCGATAGCTGCCGCACTCCGTCCGGTGACAGCGGCGCCAGCGTCACCCGGTGGGTGGACCGCAGCCCGGCGAGGTCACCGAGCGCCAGCCGCAGCGGGTGATCCGTGGCCAGGCCTTCGTCACGGTAGCTGGCGATCAGCAGCGCGTTGGCCGTCTTGAGGCGCCGGCCGAGGAACCGCAGCAGGTCGATCGTGGCCTCGTCGGCCCAGTGGACGTCCTCGGTGACGAGGACGTCTAGTGTTGCCGGGTCGCTGACCTGGCGCAGCAGAGTCCGGAAGAGCTCCTCACGGTCGGCCCCGGCCGCGCACAACTGGTCGAGCTCGCCGCCAAGCCGTCCGGCGAAGTCAAACAGCGGACCGAGGGGCCGCGGCGTGAAGAGCCCGTCGCAGGCGCCCCAGGACCAGCGGGCGTCGGGCAGGTCACGCTGGAGCTGCTCGACGAGCGCGGTCTTGCCCACGCCCGCCTCGCCGGACAACAGGACGACACCGCCGTGCCCGTCGCGCGCCTCCTGGGCGAGCCGGGCCAGGCTGGCCAGTGACTCCTGCCGTTCGAGCAGGTCCATGTTGCTAGTGTGCGCGACGTCCAGGCCCGGCGCCACTCCGGGCGCTGGCGCTCCGCTTAGCGAAGGGCGGTCAGCCCGCCCGTGGCCTGGCGGGCCTCGGTGAGGGCGGCGGTCATCATGTCGGCCGCCTGGCCAGCGGCCGACAGCGCCTCGATCACCTCGGTGACCGAGTCGTCCGGGTCCAAGCCGGACTCGTGCGCGAGCTGGCCGTCTTCCTGCTGGATCACCAGGAACCTGGCGAGCTGCTCGCACAGCTGTGGCAGGTCCTGCCCGAGTAGCTCGAGGCTCCTGACGATGGCGCGGACGTCGCCGGGGTTGCTGAGCTCGCCGCCGCCGTTCGTCAGCTCGTTGAGCACGCGGATAGCGCGCGCCGCCTGGCTGGCGATCTCGGATGGGGTCATTGTGCTCGCAAGCTCGGTCACTGGGCGTCCTTGGCAACGCTCACGCAGGACTGCTCGGGCATCCGTCTCCTCGGGGGATTCGCACGGGGGTCCTCAGGGGCCTCTGAACACCTGCCCACAAGGACGCTCTTCTACACGATACGACGCCTATGGCCTCCCGCCGGCCGGCCTGGACCATAGGCCCGGCCGGGCGGCGGGCGCCTGACGGCGTCAGCCGATGGCGTGTTGTTCTATTCCGACGATGTGCTGTATGCCGTGCACGCCTGCGATCAGGCCAAGCACAGCGAGCGCGATCATGATGATCGCGAGCAGCCCAAGCGCCTCGCGCCAGTACCTGACGCAGAGGGCGGCGACAAAGAGCACGATCACCACGATCGCGTCATTGTCTTGTGGCTGGGGGGCTGGCACAGACATGTGTCTCAACTCCTGGCGGTTCGCCGTGGTGGAAGAGGCACACCGACTCGTGCTGAGGCCTGTCCTCCTAATCGCCCAGAATGTCTGGACAAGAGGGATGGCGGGGCTAGCGAATCCCCCGCATGGCGGGTAACGTAGCTAGCTGTAACTCGGACAGGACCTCTCACGGGTCTGGTGTTCGTTCTGGCGCGGTCGAAGTGGGCGCTTCGGCCGCGCCATTTTTTATGCGGCCCGGGGAATAGATGACGCGCCGTCGGCGCGGCGGACCTCGCGCGGACCGGCATCCCGGGGGCATGAGAGCGTGGGGAACCGTCGTCCCCGCCGGTCCAGCCACGCTGTTGGAGACCGGCTCAGTCCTTCGCCTTGTCTCCATGGCAGCCCCTTGATGCGCAGGATGCCCCTTAGCAGGTAAATCCAGAATGAATCTCTATGAGAATCTCGCCGCGACGATTAGGGTGTTTTTTGCCGTACACATGGTGAACTTCAGGAACCGCATGCACTGACGTGGCAAACTGCGACTATAAGGCCAGGTAGCGACCTGGGAGGCTGAGGTGACCTCGTCCGCAAGCCCGACCGTAAGGCGGCGCCGCCTGGCCGCCGAACTGCGCCGCCTGCGCGGCAACCGAACCGGCAGCGCAGTCGCCACAGCCCTCGGCTGGTCCGCCGCCAAGGTGAGCCGGTACGAGCTAGGCCAGGGCACCTTTCCCCTGGAAGAGATCGAGAAGCTGCTCGACCACTACCGCGTCACCGAACCCCGCCGCAGCCAGTTGCTCGCCCTGGCCATCGAGGCCAACGAGCACGCCTGGTGGTACGACTACGCCGAGGCGCTCGACTCTGAGTATCAGGAGTTCATCGGGCTTGAGGCGGAGGCCGCGCTGGAGCTGGTTTGGCAGGTCGCGGCGGTTCCGGGTCTGCTTCAGACCGAGGAATACGCCCGTGCCGTCCACACAGCGCACCAGCGGGTGGTCCTCATGCGGCCTGGAGTCTTCGAGCGCCGGGTGCGGGCCAGGATGATCCGCCAGGAGGTGCTAACCGCCCGTATTCCGCCCCTTGAACTACGTGCGGTGATTGATGAGTCCGTGCTCCTGCGGAAGGTCAGCAGCCGCGAAGTGATGTCCGAGCAGCTGCGTCATCTCGCGGAGATGGCGAAACTGCCCAATGTGCAGGTCCGAGTCCTGCCCTTGCAGAGCGATAGGTCGCTGATGGCGGGTTCGTTCGTCGTGTTTGGGTTTGGCCAAGAGCATGACAGCGACAAGCTCGGCGATGTCGTTAGCACCGAAGGGGCAAACGAACAACTGTACATTGAAGGGGAGACTGACACTTACGTCTACCGCCTTATGTTCGATTCGCTCGCCAAGGTGGCGCTGCCTCCAGAGGAGTCGCGCGAACTGATCCTGCAGAACGCTGTACAACTGTGGGGCACATAACGCATCGTGGACTTGGGGGCGCGGTAAGTTCGCGTCCGATACCGGACACGTCAGCGTGATGGGTGGAAGGCGAATTGGGCAGGATGTCGAATGCTCCGGATGTTGGTGACATTCGCAAGTGGAGGAAAAGCTCTCGAAGTTACGGTAGCGGAAACTGCGTTGAGGTTTCGGTGCCGGACGGACAGCGCGTTTGTGTCCGCGACGGCAAGAATCCGCAGGGTGCTGTTCTCCAATTCACTACTGCGGAGTGGAACGCCTTTAAGGCGCGTATTCGAAAGTCGTGACGGCGAGGAAGCCGTCGAGCGCGTAAGACAAAGAATGTCACTCGTGCAAACGAGTGGAACAGTGGCGGCCATGGTGCGCACGCGGCCAAGTTGGCACGGCCGCAAGATCAGTGCGAGCACTGCCTCCTGATGGTGACGGCTTCGTCACGGCCTGCTGACATTCCGGCATATCACGGCCCAGACCAGACACCAGGCGACATAACCCCGGGCAAAGGGTAAAAATCGAGCCGTGACCTCTTCGGGGTGGCGCGCACATTGAAGTCTGGCGTGCTGTAAATTGGCGTCCGATACGTGGACACGTAAGCGCCGAGGGTAGAAGGCAACAGCAAATGAACACTGTAGCACGCGATCAAGCCGTTGTCGCTGACGGCGCTGATGACTCTGGCCGCGAGTGGAGAAAAAGCTCGCGTTCATACGGGGCAGGTGAATGTATCGAGGTCGCAGCGCCCTACGGCGTACGCATTGATGTGCGTGACAGCAAGAACCCGCAAGGTCCTGTTCTCCGTTTCACCCCCGGGGAGTGGCGTGTCTTCACGGCCAGTGTCCGGATCGGCCAAGTTTGACGTCTGCTTGGGGGTCGGGCGCCGTCGGCCCGCAAGGCCCGTC
>DATMKQ010000253.1:0-32206 GCA_035571275.1 Trebonia sp. | reverse complement strand
CGAACATGTCGTAGCTGTCCGCGTTCCCGTACTGCGCGCTGACGAAGACGCGGTAGGGACCGGTGCCGGTGAGCGTGCACAGCCCGTTATCGTCGACGCATACCTGAGTGCCGGTCGAGTCGAAGACGGCGACAGTGAGCGGATCGGCGGTCGAGGCCGAACTGGCCAGCAGCACGTCGCCGCTGGACATGGACGTGGGGAGCGCGTAGCACGCCCCGGTCTGGCCCGCGACAAGCGAGCCGGTGATGGCCGCGGCAGTGAACGACGTGTCGATCGCCGGACAGCTACCTTCCGACAGCAGCGCCGTGTACTCGAGTGCGTAATCGGTGCTTTGGTTGGAGACGGCGAGCGTGTAGGTACCCGTCTGGCTCGTGGCGCACTGGAAGAGCTGGGTCGGCTGCTGACATGTCACGGTAGTGCTGTCGGGCGCGGTGATCGTGATCGGCAGCGACTCGCCGCCGGTCGACAGGACCCGGACCAGCAGCACGTCGGTCGCGTCGGGCAGCGTGAGCGTGAACGTGTCGGTGCCGCTGCTCGACGGCGCCGTGCACGAATAGATAGTGTCCGGTGAGATCGAGCCGGAGCACGTGGAAGCCGAGCTGGCGGCGATCACACGCCGGATCGCCGTTGCGGCGGCCGCGCGCCGCTCGCCCGGTGACGTGACGACCCCCCGGGGGCTGGCGACCGCCGATCCAGGCTTAACGGCTGGCGGGGCGAGGGTGTGGCGCGCCGGAGTCGCTGCCGCCGTGGCGGCGGACGCTGCGCCGGGGGCCGCGAGCCCGGTCAGCAGGGCGAATAGCAGTGCCAGAATTCCTGGCACGCAGAGGCGTCGGCCGACGCGGAGCCGCGGTATGCGCATGTGGTCCCCTGAACCTGCAAAGGCTCTTTTTTCCGGTAGCCCCCGGATTCAGCGCATGACATTAGCGTATTGAGTGACTTATGAGCAATGATGTCCGGACCTGTAATCGAAATTACGGGCCTGGAGGCGTGGGCAACCCTTCGTTCCGGATCAAAATCTTTATAAATCCTCAGATGGAGCGGATGGCTGCGCCGGTCGCCGCGCCGCGGCTAATGCCGGCGCAGCGACTCGCGCTAAGCCCGCGATGCTCATCCGCGCGGCGGGTTCTGCTGGACGGCCCACTTGTTGCCGTCCGGGTCGGCGAAGAACACGAACCTGCCCCACGCCATGTCCTGGATCTCGCTGACTTCCGCGCCCCGCGCGAGTAGTTCGGCGCGAGCCGCCTCGATGTCCTGGACGACCATCTGCAAGCCCGCCATGCTGCCCGGCACGGCGTCGGTGATGCCCTTGCCGATCGCGATCGAGCAGGCCGACCCCGGCGGGGTGAGCTGCACGAAGCGAATCTCGTCGCTGACCGTGTGATCGTGGTCGGCGTTGAAGCCGGCCTGGCCGGTATAGAACGCCTTCGCCCGGTCCACGTCCGAGACCGGGACGGCCACGAGTTCGAGCTTCCAGTCCATGGATGACCTCTTTCCGCGTGTTCGGTTGTGCGTTAACACCCACGGTAAGCGGCTATTAGGAAGGATCAGTTCCTAATAGCGTGGCAAGCTGGGAACCATGCTGGAAACATCGGCCCGGCTGCTCCGGCTGCTCTCGCTGCTGCAAACCCCGCGGGACTGGACGGGGACCGAGTTGGCGGAGCGGCTTGGGGTGTCGGCCCGGACCATTCGCAATGACGTGGACAAGCTGCGCGAGCTGGGCTATCCCGTGCTCGCCACGCGCGGGCCAGCCGGCGGGTACCGGCTCAGCGCGGGCGCCGCGATGCCACCGCTGCTGCTCGACGACGAGGAGGCGGTCGCGGTCGCGGTGGGGCTGCGCACAGCGGCCGGCGGCGCCGTCGCCGGCATCGAGGACGCGGCGCTGCGGGCGCTGGCGAAGCTCGAGCAGGTGCTGCCGTCGCGGCTGCGGTCCCGGGTCGGGACGCTCCAGTCGGTGATCACGCTCGTCCCGGTACCCGGAGCGCCGCTGGTGGATCCCGACGTGCTCACGGCGATCGCCGCGGCCTGCCGCTCACGGGAGCGGCTGCGGTTCTCGTACCTGTCGCATGACGAGACGCGCAGCGACCGCGAGGCAGAGCCGTACCAGCTGGTGAACTGGGGACGACGGTGGTACCTGGTGGCGTTCGACATCCACCGCGGCGACTGGCGGACGTTCCGCGCCGACCGGATCACGGTGCGGATCCCGGGCGGTGGGCGGTTCACGCCGCGCCCGTTGCCATCGGACGACCTTGCCGCGTGGGTGTCGCGGCGGGTGGCGTTCGCCGGGTGGCGGTACCGCGCGCGAGTGACAGTGTTCGCGCCCGCCGCCACGGTGCTGGAGCGGATCGGGCAGTACATCGGGACCGTCACCGCGGTCGATGACGAAAGCTGCGTGCTTGACACCGGCTCGGACAGCCTGCCGACCCTCGCCGTGTACCTCGGACTGCTCGGCTATGAGTTCCGCGTCGAATCGCCAGCGGAACTAGCCGGCCACGTCCGCGAGCTGGCCGAGCGCTACCAGCGCGCGATCGGCTAGCGGACGCGGCGCGGGAGCCGGCGTCAGTCGGGGTCGCGGCCGGCTCGGAGCAGGCCGTAGGTGACCGCTTCTTCGAGCGCGTGCCAGGACGCGGCGATGATGTTCTCGTCCACGCCAACGGTCGACCACGTCTCGCCGGAGCCGTCATCGGACTCGATCAGCACCCGGGTGATCGCGCTGGTGCCGTGCGAGCCCTCGAGGATGCGTACCTTATAGTCGGCGAGTTCCAGGCTGGCCAGCTCGGGGAAGGTCTGCTCGAGCGCGGAGCGGAGCGCCTTGTCCAAGGCGTTCACCGGCCCGTTGCCCTCCCCGACCGCGACTACCCGCTCCCCCTTGGCGGTCAGCCGCACGGTCGCCTCGCTGGTGACGCCGCTGTCGGAATGGTGCTCCACGATGACCCGCCAGGACTCGACGGTGAAGTGCCGGCGCCTTTCCCCGGCCAGCTCGTCGCGCAGCAGCAGCTCGAAGGAGGCGTCGGCGGCCTCGAACGAGTAGCCGCGGGCCTCGAGCTCCTTCACCCGGTCGGTGACCGCGCTGATCGTCTCCTTGTCGCCGGACAAATCGTAGCCGAGCTCGCGGCCCTTGAGCTCAACCGACGCGCGGCCGGCCATGTCCGAGACGAGCATCCGCATGTCGTTGCCGACAAGCGCGGGGTCGATGTGCTGGTAGAGCATCGGGTCGACCCGTACCGCCGAGGCGTGCAGCCCTGCCTTGTGCGCGAACGCGCTCAGCCCCACGTACGGCTGATGAGTGTCCGGTGTAACGTTCGTGACCTCGCTGATCGCGTGCGCGATCCGGGTCATCTCCTGGATGCCATCCCCCGGCAGGACCGGCCGGCCCTTCTTCAGCTGGAGCCCGGCGACCACGCTGAACAGGTTGGCATTCCCCGCCCGCTCGCCGTACCCGTTGGCCGTGCCTTGCACGTGCGTGACGCCCGCCTCCACCGCGACCAGCGTGTTCGCGACGCCGCAAGACGTGTCGTCGTGGCAGTGGATGCCGAGCCGGGCACCGGTCTGGTCGGCGACCGCGCGGACGATGTCGCCGAGTTCGGTTGGCATCATGCCGCCGTTGGTGTCGCACAGCGCGATCACGTCGGCGCCCGCCTCGACAGCCGCGCGCACGCATTCGAGGGCGTACGCGGGGTTGGAACGGTAGCCGTCGAAGAAGTGCTCGGCGTCGAGGAAGACCCGGCGGCCTTCTTCCCGCAGATGCCGGACCGTGTCGGCGATCATCGCCAGGTTCTCATCGAGCGTGGTGCGCAAGGCGAGTTCGACATGCCGGTCATGGCTCTTCGCCACCAGCGTGACGATCGGCGCCAGCGATTCCCGCAGCGCCGCGACCTGCGGGTCGTCGGCGGCCTTGACGCCGGCCTTACGAGTCGAGCCAAACGCCGCGAGCTGGGCGGTCTTGAGGTCGAGTTCGGTCCTGGCCCGACGGAAGAACTCGGTGTCCTTCGGGATCGCGCCGGGCCAGCCGCCCTCGATGAAACCGACGCCTAGCCGGTCGAGGTGCCTCGCGATTACCAGCTTGTCGGCAACCGTGAGGTTCAGCCCCTCCTGCTGCGCGCCGTCGCGCAAGGTGGTGTCGTACACGTGGAACTGGTCGTCGAGCATTGTCGCTGTCCGTTTCTTCCGTGTCGTTTCTTGGTTGCCGCTAGGTGGCTGGTCCCGTCGCGCAAACAAAAAGACCCCTCGCGGAACGCGAGAGGTCTGCGCGTCGGCACCGGGTCAGCTTGCCGCTGACCGCGCCTAGAACATGGCGTCCTAGGAGCCGACGCGCCAGCCGATAATAATCAGCTCAGCCGTCACGATGCACAGTGTGCCACATAACGGCGCCATCGCGCCAACGGGAGCAGTTGAACGGGTCAGCCGACAGGGTCAGCCGGTTGCCGACAGGAACGCTCCCGCGAGCGACGTCGCCGCCTGGGCGGGGGTGGTCCCGGTCTGGAGAACCGCGACGGCCATGCTGCCCCGGTATCCCACGAACCAGCTCAGCCAGGCGTGCGGGCCGGTCTGCACGACTCCGGCCTGGCCGAAGACCGGCTGACCTGACGCGTTGGCCGCGCGGGCAGAACCCGACCGCACGGCCTCGCGCATGAGCTGGCGCAACTCGCCCAGCTCGGTGGCGGACAGCGGCGCCTGCCATGCGGCCGCCGGGTCCGAGGCGATCAGCACGGGCGCGTGGCCCGTGCCGGCATCGACCTCGGCCGCCACCATGGCCATCCCGAGCGGGCTCATCAGGACACCCCCGGTCCCGGTGACCTGCGCCGCCAGATCCGCGGCACCGGAGGCGGCCGACGCCGACCCAGAGAAAGCCGACGGCCGCATGTTCCAGTCCGCGCCGACGCCGAAGGCCTTCTCCACCTGGCTGAGCTCGCCAGCGGTCAGGTCCGGCGCCATGGTCGCGAAGGCGGTCCCGCAGCCGGTGGCGAAGTCCGAAGCGAAGGTGGTCGCCGTCGAATGGCCGGGCTGGTAGGTGAACGTCTGCCCGCCGACGGTCGCGACGTCGCGGCAGGGCATCGGCTTGTCCCCCACGTATCCGCTGCCGAGCAGCGCGGCCGCGGAGACAATGCTGAAGGCCATGCCTGGCTTCACCTTGGCGTTGAGCGTCCCGCCCGCAGGCAGCGGCACGGTGCCCGCCTCGCGCGCGGCCAGCGTGAGAATGTCCCCGTTCGCCGCGTCAACCGCGACGATCTCGCCCGCGTCGGGCTGCTCCGCGAGTGCCCTCGCCGCGGCCGATTGGTCGCGGCTGACCAGCGTCGTTCGCACCGGACTGCCAGCGACTCCCGGCCAGTCCTTCAGCGTCGAGACGACACGGCCCGCCGCGTCGACCACGACGACCACGGTGCTGGGCGTGCCGGCCAGAGTGTCCTGGTAGGCCTGCTCAATCCCGGACGTACCGACGGTGGCGCCGGGCTGGTAGGCCTCGCCTTCGTCACGCAGCTCGCCCGAATCCTCGGTCTGGACAGTTCCGAGCAGATCCGAGGAGGTGGTGTCGAACAGCCGCTCCGTCCTGCGCTGATAGCCGAGCCCAGGCACCTTGTCCAACCGCGGCCACATCGACCGGAACGCGGCAGGCTCCAGCGTCAGCAGCGAAAGGAATCCGCGGGGCGGCGCCGCACGGATCTCGCCAAGCACCTGCTGCGGGTTGAGATTGGTCAGCCCGCTGAACAGCTCGGCGGTCTTCGTTGCGTCCCGCAGCTCATCCGGGTACACGCCGATGTGGTAATCGGCCGACTTCGCCAGCAGCGACTGGCCATCCGAATCCTCGATCTGCCCGCGCGGCGCGAACGTCGTCAGCACAGCCAGCCGGTCACCTGGGCCCAGGTGAGGGCTGATCACGTTCGGCGCCCAGTCGATGAGCCACTGGCCGCCCTTCTCCGTCAGCCCGAACCGGCCGGTGTACGTCCACTGGTGTCCGCCTTCCCCCAGGTCGACGCTGGCCTGGAAGGTAGCCACGGCGGTGTTCCCGTGCTGCGTGACGGACTGCATGGCGATGAAGGTGTCCGTGGCGTCCAGGTCGATGTACGCCGCGGCGAGCTGGGCGGCGACCGGACCGGCGTTCCCGGTGGTCAGTGCCGCGGCCTGCGCGTACCTGCCCTGTTGCCAGTCGAGCAAGAACGCCTGGACCGTGGGCTCGGCTGATGCCTCGCTGCCGAAGCCGGTCGCGAACCCGATGGTGAGCGTCCCCACGACGACCACCATGACGGCGGCCATCCGCTGCCGCCGGGACATCCGGACGCGGCGCTGCGGCGCCTGCTTGCGGTGGCGACTGCGATGAGAGCCGGGCGGACCGCTTGCCCGGGGGGGTCTAGGCGATCCTGGGGGTCCTGGAGGTCCGGGAGGTGCGGGTGGTGCAAACGGTCCTGGGGGTCCTGGGGGTCCTGGGGGTCCGGGAGCACTGGGGACGCCGGAACCATCGGGGACGTCAGGCGTGCCGACCGCACCGCGGGCACCGGCAGCCGCAACTCGCGGCGCGGCACCTGGGCGTGGCAGCCCGTTGCCGCGCGGGCGCCCCGCATGGCTTCCCCGCTCACGCGAGCCAGCAGTCACCGTCCGCCTCCGGAGTCACCGTCGCCGCCGTAGGACACGGTCAACCTCCCTGGCAGCGTCACGCCGGGCCAGGTCTTGTCTCTTATCGTATGTGCGTTTGCCGCGGCCAAGTCCCAGCTCCACTTTGACTTTGCCGTCCTTGAAGTACATCGACAGCGGGACAAGCGTCAGGCCCTGTTCCGATGTCTTGCGTTCCAGTCGCTCGATCTCCCCGCGGTGCAGCAAGAGCTTCCTGGTCCGCCTGGGCAGATGATTTGTCCAAGTGCCCTGCGTGTACTCCGGTATATGAACGTTATGCAGCCAGACTTCCCCGTCCGAGACCTGCGCGAACCCATCAGCCAGTGACGCGCGGCCGGCACGCAGTGATTTCACCTCGGTGCCGGTGAGCGCCACGCCGGCCTCGAAGGTGTCCTCGATCGCATAGTCATGACGGGCGCGCCGGTTCCGCGCGATGACCTTGCTTCCCTGCTCGCGTGCCACGTCTCTCCTGTCAGACAGCCTGCGGCTACCTTAGGGTCCGGACCAGCCTAGACAGGCACCGGCCGCGAAGCGCTCAGACGCGCAGGTAGCGACGAAGCGTCAGGAACGACGTCACGCCGCACAGCAGCACTCCTACGAGCATCGCGAGCACGATGACCTCGACCAGGTCTGTAACCGAAAGACCGACGTTGTAACTGAAGTACTGCTGCAGGTTATTCAGCAACAGGGACTTCACGCCAACCAGCAGGCCGGCCGCCAGCGCCCAGCCAAGCAACCCGGCGATCACGCCCTCGAGCAGGAACGGCAGCTGGATGTAGAAGTTGGACGCGCCGACCAGCCGCATGATGCCGGTTTCCCTGCGCCGGTTGAACGCGGACAGGCGGATCGTGTTGGCCACGAGCAGGACGGCCGCGACGATCAGGATCAGCGCCACGATCACGACCGCGTTCCGCGCTGCGTCGAGCAGCCGGTAGAACTTGCTGAGGATGGTCATCTCGTCGATGACCGAATCGACACCGGGCGCACCGGTCACCGCACTGGCCACGATGTTGTAGTCGGCCGAGGGATTGCGCAGCTTGACCTCGAACGAGGGTGGCATGTCGCTTTCCGTGACGGTGGAGACGTACGACGGGTCGTTGGCGAAGTCCTGCTTGAACAGGGCGTACGCCTCCGGCTGCGACAAATAGGTGACCTGCTGCACCTGCGGCATCGAGGCCAGCGTCTGCTGCAACTGTGACTGCTGCCCCGGTGTCGCAGCTCCGTGGCAGGACGCGTTGGGACTGTCGGCCGTGCACAGGTACACGGAGACCTCTGCCTGGCTCTGCCACAGCGTCCGCGACCTGTCCACCTGCTTCACGAACAGTAGCCCCGTGCCGAGCAGAGACAGGCTGATCGCCACAACCACGATGAGCGCGATAGTCATCGTGAGATTCCGGCGCAGCCCGACCCAGATCTCCTGGAACACGAAGTTTGATCGCATACTGGCCTTATCTCATCCCTGGGTAGTCGTGTGTGGTCTCGCGCGATGTGCCGTAAGCAGGCGGTAATCCCGCCGTGGCTAGTACGCCTGGCCGTACACGCCTCGTACCTGGTCGCGGACCACCTTGCCGTACTCGAGCTCGATGACGCGCTTGCGCATCGAGTCGACGATGGCGGCGTCGTGGGTGGCCATGACGACTGTTGTGCCGGTCCTGTTGATCCGGTCGAGCACCTTCATGATCCCGATCGAGGTGGCGGGGTCGATGTTTCCCGTTGGCTCGTCGGCGAGCAGGATCATCGGGCGGTTGACGAACGCCCGGGCCATGGCGACCCGCTGCTGCTCGCCACCGGACAGTTCGTCGGGCATTCTCTCGTGCTTGCCCTCGAGGCCGACGAGGTCGATGACCTCTGGCACCACGCGCCTGATGAACCGCCGCGGCTTGCCGATGACCTCAAGCGCGAACGCCACGTTCTGGTAGACGTTCTTGTTCGGCAGCAGCCGAAAGTCCTGAAACACGCAGCCAATACGGCGGCGCAGGTGCGGCACCTTCCAGTTGGTCAGCCGCGCTAGGTCCTTACCCGCCACGTGGATCCGGCCATCGGACGGCCGCTCCTCCTTCAAGATGAGCCGAAGGAACGTCGACTTGCCCGACCCGGAGGGTCCCACGAGGAAGACAAACTCCCCCTTGTTGACGGTGAGGTCCACGTTCTCCAGGGCGGCCCGTTCCTGGTTCGGGTAGACCTTGGTGACGTTGTCAAAGTTGATCACGGGACCATCACTTCGATCTCGACGGAGGGGCTGGCCAGCCTACAGTCAGGTTGACGCCGGGCGGGGGTATTTCCGGCCTAGCCGGGCAACTTGCGGGTAACCTGGGTAGGCCAGGGAACAGTCTAGGGGGAAACTGTGGGCCAAGGCTCCAGATCACTGCAAGTGCACCGGGCCACCGCGACGGAAGGGGTATGAGATGAGCTGCGAGCACCTGATCTGTGCACAGTGCAGTGGCCCGGTCGTCGAGGGACGCTGCCCGGCGTGCCGGGAGGCCCGCGCGCACGTCCACCACCACGGTCCGGCCGGCCTGACCCCTCAGTTGCTCATCGCCATCGCGCTCATCCTCTTGCTCGGCCTGCTGATCGCGACCCACGTGATGGCCTAAGCCCAGCTGGCCTTCTAAGGGTGGCTAGCTGAGGGCTAGCTTGGCTGCTATCAGCAGCATCGTCGCCGCGATGAGCAGGTCCAGGACCTGCCAGGCTCGCGGGGTGGTGAGGAGCCTGGCGGCGAATCGCGCGCCGAAGCCGAGGCCGAGGAACCACACCGTGCTGGCTAGGCACGCCCCGACGGCGAACCACCACCGGCCCGTGGGGCCGTGGGCGTTCGCGACGGAGCCAAGCAGGACCACGGTGTCGAGGTAGACGTGCGGGTTGAGCCAGGTCAAAGCCAGCGCCCGGCGGAGCGTCGCGAGCGCCGAGCCCGCACGCTCCGGTGCCGCCGTCAGGGCGGCCGGGTGCCGGGCGCGCCACGCGGAGGACAGCCCGTACCAGGTGAGAAACGCCACCCCGAACCAGCGCACCGCTACCAGCGCCCACCCGGCGTGCTGCACGATGGCGCCGATCCCGCCGACCCCCGCGATGATCAGCACGAAGTCGGAGAACAGGCACACCGTCACCACCGCGCCCACCCGCGCCCGTCGCAGCCCCTGGCGCAGAATGAAAGCGTTCTGTGCCCCTATCGCCACGATGAGCGAAAGACCGGTGAGAAGCCCGTCAAGGGAAGCGCCAAACACGCTTCGACGCTAAGTGCACTCCGCTGTGAAGGCAAACAAATATTTCTACTGATCGTTTAGCTGTGCTTAACTGTGCTGGTGGACCTGAACCCCGGCCAGATCGACGCGCTCGTGGCCATCGCCGATCACGGCAGCTTCGAGGCCGCCGCACGGGACCTGCACATCACGCCGAGCGCGGTCAGCCAGCGCATCCGCGCCCTGGAGGCCGCCGCGGGCCAGATCCTTATCCGCCGGGGTACGCCGTGCCGGCCGACTCCGCACGGCGAATGGCTGGTGCGGCTGGGGCGGCAGACAAGGCTGCTGCAGGACGAGGCGAGCCAGGCGCTCGACCCGGCCAGCGTCATCGAGCTGCCGGTGGCGGTCAACGCCGACTCCCTGCCGACGTGGTTCTTCGATGTTCTGTCAGCGGTGGCCGAATGGGACGGCACCGCGCTCCGGCTGTGCGTCGAAGACCAGGCACATTCCCAGGAACTGCTCCGCGGCGGTGACGTGCTCGCCGCGGTCACCAGCGACCCGGCGGCCGTGCAAGGCTGCACCGTCGAGCCGCTCGGATCGCTGCGCTACATTCCCGCCGCGGCCGCGGCGTTCGCCGACCGCTGGCGGCGCGGGCAGTTGCCCGACTGGGCGGCGATGCCGGTCGTCATCTTCGGCGAGAAAGACCAACTTCAGCACGAGCAACTGCGACGCCATGGCGTCGCGCTGCCGCCTGTCGTGCACCAGGTCCCCACCAACGCCGACTTCTACCAAGCCGTCAGCGTCGGGCTCGGCTGGGCCATGCTGCCTGAGTCGCAGGCGCACGCTGACCTGGCCGCGGGCCGGCTCGTTCGGTTGTCCCCCGACCTGACCGACGTCCCGCTGTACTGGCAGCGGTGGCGGCTGGACTCGCCGCGGCTGACCGCGCTAAGCAACGCGGTCCGCGAGGCGGCGAGCAGGTACCTGCTCACCGCCAGCCGGCCATTACGCCTGCTTGCCGCCGTTCTCGCCGCGGCGCAGCCAGCGGATCTCCGCGTCGATGAAGTCGTCGATCTCCCCGTCGAGGACGGAGACCGCGCTGCCGGTCTCCATACCGGTCCGCACGTCTTTCACGTTCTGGTACGGATAGAGCACGTAGTTGCGGATCTGCGTGCCCCAGGCCCGGCCGCCGTCGCCGCGCAGCGCGGCCATCTCCTCGGCCTCTTCCTGGCGCCGCCGCTCAAGCAGCTTGGCCTGCAAGACGGCCATGGCCGAGGCCCTGTTCTGGATCTGGCTCCGCTCGTTCTGGCAGGAGACCACGATGCCGGTCGGCAGGTGGGTGATGCGCACCGCCGAGTCGGTGGTGTTGACGCCCTGACCGCCTGGTCCGGAGGAGCGGAACACGTCCACCCGGATCTCGTCCTCGGGAATCTCGACGTGGTCGGTCTGCTCAACCACGGGCATCACGTCCACGCCGGCGAACGAGGTCTGCCTGCGGCCCTGGTTGTCGTACTTGGAGATGCGGACCATGCGGTGCGTGCCCTGCTCGCCGCGCAGCGTGCCGTACGCGTACGGCGCCTTCACCGCGAAGGTCGTGGACTTGATCCCCGCTTCACCGTACGAGACGTCGTAGACCTCGGCCGGGTACCTGTGCCGTTCGGCCCAGCGCAGGTACATGCGCTGCAAGTTTCCCGCGAAGTCCTCCGCGTCCGCCCCGCCCGCCTGCGAATTGATCGTGATCAGCGCCTCGCGGTTGTCGTACTCGCCGTTCAGCAGCGTGCGCACCTCGAGCTGGTCGATTTCCTTGCGCAGTTGCGTAAGGTCGCCCGCCGCCTCGTCCCGGGCGGTCTGGTCGTGCTGTTCGTCGGCAAGCTCGAACATTACGCCGGTGTCCTCGAGACGCTGCCGCAGGCTCTCCAGCCGCGCTAGCTCTCCCTCCAGGTAGGAGAGCCGCCGGGTGACCTGCTGCGCTCGCACCTGGTCCTCCCAGAGCGCTGGATCGGCGGCCTGCTCGCGCAGGTCGGCGGCCTCGGTTTTCATCGCATCGGGGTCTAGCACGGCCTCGATCGTGTCGAGCTTCGACGACAGTTCCGATATCTCATCGGATGGATCGATGGCTGCCATGCCGGAAAGCCTACGCGAGGACGGGCCGGGCAGCGTAACAGGTTCACGCCTGGCAGACATCGGCAACAGGTATCCTCCCCATCCGTGGCACACCGAACGCGCTGGACGCGCCTGCTCCGCGGCGCCGCATTGACGGCGACGGCGGCCCTCACCGCCGTCGGCTGCACGTCGGCGCCCGCGACAAGCACAAGCAGCAGCGGGCACGGCACCGCGACCGGGACCGCCGTCACGGCCGCCGTCGCCGCGAGCGCGTACCAGCGCATCGTCCCCGTAGTCCTCGGGGGCGGCAACTCAGCGCTCGGTTCGGCCGCCCTGTCGTCCACCACGGACGTGGCCCATGTAGAGGTCAGCACTGCCGGCCTCAGCGCACGGTACTTCAACGTGCGGCGGCCGGCCGGCGGCGTGATGCGGCTGGGGACACCCGCCTTCTACCTGCCGGAGTCGGCCCGATATCCGCAGTGGTTCGTCGCTGACGCGAGCGTCTCTTCCAGCACCTCCGCGCTCGCGGCGGGTCAGAAGTGGATCGGTGCGCCTGGCGGGATCCAGTGGCGCAGCGCCGCGGGGCACGCGGTGTTCCTCTTCACGAAGGCGAGCGCGACCGCGTCCTGGCAGCTGTCAAGCCTGTCCAAGCTCGCGCCCGGCACGTCACTTCCCGCGCTGGCTACCGACAGCAGCGGCCACGTGGCCACCGTTTCCGCTTCGGACAGCGCGCTGCTGGCCCAGCCGAGCTTTACCGGCCCGCTGCAAGCGGGTGTGGTGGACGACGGGCCGGCGAGCCCGTCGGCGAACGTGGTCGCCAGCGGGCCGCTGACCACCGGCATCTACGACAACGAGCAGGCCGGGCTGGTCGGGCTGACCGCCCCGCGCGGCGACATCCTGCAGTGGGACCTCGAGGGAACGAACTACCAGCAGTTCGCGCTCCGGACCGCCGACGGCGGCGCACTGGTGTTCTACGCGATGTACCTGAACACCGCGGTGCAGACCCCCGCCTCGCTGAACCAGTCCCTGCCGCTCAGTCCGGGTCCGGCCATCGGCGTCTCGCGGGTGCTGGCCCCCCTGCTCGGCCGCGGCCAGCCGGCGCCGCGGATCAAGCTGGAAGGCCAGCAGCTGCTGTCTTTCACCGCCGTCGACCCGCCCGCCAACGGCGGGAAGATCCAGGTCATCGCGATCGGCGGCGACTGGAGCTACGCGTCGGCCTCCTGACCGGCCCCGGCCTGGGCAGGCCCGGCCTGGGCAGGCCCGCCCTCGGCCGGGAGCGAGCCAGGCGCGACAAGCGTGCGGATCACCCGGCACGCAACCGACAGCGTGGTGAACGTGAACCGCTCGCTTTCCCAGATCTCGCCGAGCGTCCGCGCGGCCCGCGCTACCGCGGAACCGTTCCGCTGTTCCCAGGTCGCGACCCGCTCGCTGACCGTTCCTGACCCGCCGATGGCGAGCACGTCCCTGGTCAGCGCCGCGTGCGCGCCGTATAGGTCGTCGCGCAGCGCCGCCCGCGCCATGGACGCCCAGCGGTCTTCGCGCGGCAGGGCGACGATCAGGTCCCGCAGCCGGCCTAGTTGCAGCCGGTCGGCGAGCGCGAAGTAGACGGCCGCGGTCTCCTCGACCGTGTTACCGGTCATGGCCGCGCTCTGCACGATGTCGAAGGCCGAATAGGACGGCACCATGGCGGCCACCTCGTCGGCGAGGGTCGCCTGGATGCCGCGTGAGGCGAAGGAGGCCCGCCGCTCTTCGTACGTGGCAAGGTCACGCCCCAAAAGCAATTTAGGTATGCCTGAACGGACCGTGGCGACTCCCTCGCTCAGGAAGCTCACCGTCTCGGCGATGCCGAACGCCGGGCGCCTGTTGAGCAGCAGCCACCGCGTCGCGCGCTCGATGAGCTTGCGCGCCTCGAGGACCAGCCCGATCCTGGCCTCGACGTCGATCTCGCCGGCTAGCTGCTCGACCTGGCGCCAGAACGCGGGCATGCCGAAGACCTCACTGGCCACCAGCCAGGCCCGGGTGATGTCGGAGACCGGGTAGCCGGTCTCCTCGGCCATCCGGAACAGGAACGTCGTGCCGCCGGTGTCCACCATCTCGTTGACCACGGAGGTGCTGACGATCTCCCGGCGTAGCCGGTGGGCGCTCATCCGGTCGGCGTACCTGGTGCGCAGCGGCGCCGGGAAGTAGCTGACCAGCGTGTCGTGCAGATACGGGTCGTCGGGCAGGTCGGAGGCGAGCACGTCCTGGTCGGCCGCGATCTTGGTGTGCGCGAGCAGCACCGACAGCTCCGGGGTGGTGAGCCCGACGCCCGCGGACCGGCGCGCGGCGATCTCCTTGTCCCCGGGAAGCTCGTCGCCCTCCACCGACAGGCGGTTCTCCCTGGCGAGCTTGCGCAGGTACCTGGCGTGCACGTGGAGCATCCGCGGGGCCTGGTAGCGGGCGGCGGCCAGCGCCATGTTCTGCATGTCGTTGTGCCTGAGCACGAGCGCGGCGACCTCATCGGTCATCGCGTGCAGCAGTTCACCGCGCGCGTGGGGCTGCATCGCCCCCGACAGCAGGATTTTTATGTTGACCTCGTGGTCGGAGGTATCGACGCCGGCCGAGTTGTCGATGAAGTCGGTGTTCACGAGCCCGCCGCCGAGCGCGTACTCGATCCTGGCGGCCTGGGTGAGCCCGAGGTTGCCGCCCTCGGCGACGATCCTCGCTCGCAGCTCCGTCGCGTCGACCCGGACCGCGTCGTTGGACCGGTCGCCGACTTCGGCTTGCGTCTCGTTGCTGGCCTTGACGTACGTGCCGATCCCGCCGTTCCACAGCAGGTCCACGCGGGCTTTCAAGATGGCGGAGATCAGGTCGTCGGGCGACAGGGCGACCGTGCCCTCGTCGATGCCGAGGGCGACGCGGGCCTGCGCGGACAGCGGCACCGACTTGACGGCGCGCGGCCAGACGCCACCGCCCGCCGAGATCAGCGCGGGGTCGTAATCGGCCCAGGAAGAGCTCGGCAGCGCGAACATCCGCTCCCGTTCCGCGAAGCTGACCGCCGGGTCCGGGTCGGGGTCGAGGAACACGTGCCGGTGGTCGAAGGCCGCGATCAGCTTGATGTGCCGGGATAGCAGCATTCCATTGCCGAACACGTCGCCCGACATGTCGCCGACGCCCACGGTGGTGAAGTCGTCCGTGTCGGGGTTCATCCTGAGCGTCGCGAAGTGCCAGCGCACCGACTCCCAGGCGCCGCGTGCGGTGATGCCCATCTTCTTGTGGTCGTAGCCTTCCGAGCCGCCGGAGGCGAATGCGTCACCGAGCCAGAACCCGTACCGGTCCGCGATCTTGTTGGCGACGTCGGAGTACGTCGCGGTGCCCTTGTCGGCGGCCACCACCAGGTAGGGGTCGTCGCCTTCGAGGCGCACCACGCCGGGCGGCGGCACCACCTGGTCGCCCGCGATGTTGTCAGTGATGTCCAGCATCGCGCTGATGAACATCTTGTAGCAGGCGAGCACCTCGGCCCGGTACGCCGCACGGTCGGCCAGGCTGGGCAGCCGCTTGCACACGAAGCCGCCCTTCGCGCCGGACGGCACGATGACCGAGTTCTTGACCTCTTGCGCCTTGACCAGGCCGAGTACCTCGGTCCTGAAGTCCTCTGGCCGCTCGGACCAGCGCAGCCCGCCACGGGCGACGTAGCCGAACCGCAAGTGCACCGCCTCGAGCCGCGGCGAGTACACCCAGATCTCGAACTTCGGCCGCGGCGCCGGGATCGCGGGGACTTTCTCCGGTGCGAGCTTGAGCGCCAGGTACGGCGCCGGGTCGGCCGGACGCTGGAAGTAGCTAGTGCGCAACGTCGCCTCGATGAGCGCCAGGTAGGAACGCAGGATGCGGTCGTGGTCGAGGCTCACCACCTCGTCGAGCGCGCCCCGCAGTTCCTCGGCGATCGCCTCGCAGCGCTCGCCCGCGCCAGCCTGCCGCGCCGGGTCGAACCGCGACTCGAACAGCCGGACGAGCAGCCTGGTGATCGCGGGATTCGATCGCAGCACCCGCTGCAGGTAGTCCTGGCTGAACCGGACGCCGACCTGGCGCAGGTACCTGGCGTACGCGCGCAGCAGCACCACCTGGCGCCACGTCAGCCCAGCGTCGAGGACGAGTCCGTTGAACGCGTCGTCCTCGGTCTGGTCGTTCCACAGCGCGGTCAGCGCCGCCTCGAACCCGGCGCGGACCGCGGTCGCGCGTTCGGCTTCTGTGCCGACCACGGTTTCAAGCGCTTGCGCGCCGCGCGCCGGCTTCAATCCGAAGTCATAGATCCAGAACGGCTTCGCCAGGTGGCCTTCCGCCGGACCGCACGAGATCGACCCGCCGAACTCGTACGGGTGCTCATCGTCGACCTCGAGGCCCATGTGCTGCAGTTGCGGCAGCACCTGGGAGAGCGTGATGGGGCTCGCGGACCGGAATATGCGCACCCGCCACGCGTCGCTTCCCTCGATCTCCAGGCGCAGCGCGAAGGGCTCGCGGGACTCCCTGAGGCGGAGCATCTCCGTCAGGTCGTCGACCGCTTCGGCGGCCGAAGTGTCCGCCTTGTAGGTCTCAGGGATGGCTTCGGCGCAGACCTGCAGCAGGCGGGACGCGCGCTCGACGCCGAGGCGGCGCTCGGCCTCCTCGGCCAGGTCCTCGTCCCAGGAGCGGACCGCGGCGGCGATCTCGGCCTGCAGCGCGGCGGTGTCCAGCCGCGGCAGCGGGCGGCCCGGCTGGAGTTGCACCACCACGTGCAGCCGGGCGAGGGCGGAGTTGCCCACCATCGCGCTGTAGTCGACGGAGACGCCGCCGAAGGCCGCGCGCAAGATCTCCTGGCAGCGCAGCCTGACCTTGGTGGTGTACCGGTCTCTCGGCAGGTACACAAGGCAGGAAATGTACCGTCCGTACGCGTCGGGACGCAGGAACAGCCGGACCTGCTTGCGCTCGCCGAGGCCGAGCACGTCGAGCGCGATCGGGGTCAGCTGCTCCGCGCTGATCTCGAAGAGCTCCTCGCGCGGGAAGCCCTCGAGGATCTCGATGAGGGCCTTGCCGTCGTGGCTGTCGGCGGACAGCCCGGCCGCCTCGAGCATCTGGTCGAGCTTGCGGCGCAGCACCGGGATGCGAGTGATCGACTCGGTGTAGGCGGCCTGCGTGTACAGGCCGATGAACCGGTACTCACGGGCGACCTGGCCGTCAGGGCCGAACGTGCGGACCGCCACATAGTCGAGGTAGCTGGGCCGGTACACGGTCGACTGAGTGCTCGACTTCGCCAGCACGAGCAGCCGCGGCGTGCGCTCCGCGTGCAGGCCGCCCGGCGGGGTGACCGCGACCGAATCGGCGACGTCGTGGCGGAGCATGCCGAGACCGGTGCCGGGCACCGGCCGCAGTTCCGGCTCGCCCTCGTGCCGGACCACCGTGTACTCGCGGTAGCCCAGGAACGTGAAGTGGCCGGCCGACAGCCAGGCGAGCAGTTCCGCCGCCTCCGCCTCTTCCGGGCCGCTGCCTTCGGAGTCGGTGAGCGAGGCGACCAGATCGCGGGCGGCGGCGCGCATCCGCCGCTGGTCCTCCATCGCGACCCGCAAGTCGTCAAGCACGCGGCGCAGATCCGCGGCGAGCTGATCGTGTCCGGTCAGGTAACCGAGCTCGACATGGATCCAGGACTCGGACACCTCGCCCGCGGCCGGCTCGTCGCCGACCACAACGGCGCCGGCGCCGACCCCGCCAAGCTCGATCCCGTGTGCCACTCCGGTCACGTCCCGGTGGGCGGTCAGCACCGGGTGCACGATCAGCCTGATGTCGGCGGAATGCCGGTTCAGCTCCATGGTCACCGAGTCGACCAGGTAGGGCATGTCGTCGGTGACGATGTCCAGGACGGTTCCGGCGCCGGTGAGCGATGCGTCTCCCGAGTCACGCACCTCGACGGCCGCGCGACCCTGCGGGCGGCTCGCCCCGAGCGCCGCGTGCCTGGCCGCCACCGTGGCCATCCGCTGCGGGCCCGCCGTGGCGAGCACCCCAGGAGCGACCCGCCGGTAGTAAGCGCCCAGGAAACCGCCCAGGTCACCTACCGCCGCGCGGAGCTCGCGGCTATCCCCTGGCGGCGCCACCGCATTGTCCGCGTCCTGCGCCCACAGCTTCGCTGCGTCGGCGACCAGTGGCTCCATTGCCTCGTCCGAGGTACCCCTGGCCTCGTCCGCGCGTTCCGGCATTCGGCTCTACTCCTTTGTGAGATCCACCGCGCACGTCATTGTGCGCGACGGCTTACAGACTAAGTCGCCGCACGTAGGAGGCGAGCACCTCCGGGTTGGCCAGCGCGCTCGGGTCCGCGGCCTCAGCCACGGGAGTGCCGAGCAAGATCTTGCGCACCGGAATCTCCAGCTTCTTGCCGGACAGGGTGCGCGGCACACCCGGGACCTCGATGATCTCGTCGGGGACGTGCCGCGGAGACAGCTGCTGGCGCAGCGCCGCCCGGATCCGGCCGGTGATGTCGTCGTCGAGTTCGCGGCCGGCCGTTGGCTGGACGAACAGCACGAGCCTGCCTTCCGCGCCGAGCCGCCCGGTGTCGACCACCAGGCTGTCGGCGACCTCGGGGAAGGACTCGATGACCCGGTAGAACTCGCTCGTCCCCATCCGCACGCCGCCGCGGTTCAGCGTGGCGTCCGACCGGCCGTAGATGACGCAGCCGCCGTCGGGGAGGATCTCGATCCAGTCGCCGTGCCGCCAGATGCCGGGGAACTCCGCGAAGTAGCTGTCGGCGTACCGCGAGCCGTCCGGGTCGTTCCAGAACATCACCGGCATCGACGGCATCGCGGCGGTGATAACAAGCTCGCCGACCTTCCCGATGACCGGCTTCCCGTCCTCGTCGAACGACTCGACCTTCGCGCCGAGGGCGCGGCCGGATATCACGCCGGACCGCACCGGCAGCAGCGGGCAGTGGCCCACGAACCCCGTGCACACGTCGGTGCCGCCGGACATCGAGCCGAGCTGGAGGTCCCCGCCCACGGCGTCGTACACCCAGCCGAAACCCTCAGGCGGCAGCGGGGATCCGGTCGACCCGATGCCGCGCAGCGCGGACAGATCCCAGGCCTGCCCCGGCCGCAGCCCCGCCTTCTGGCTGGCCATCAGGTACGGCGCGCCGACCCCGAGGTAGCTGACTCGCTCCTGCGCCGCGAGCTGCCATAGCCGGCCGGTCTCCGGGAACGTCGCGCTGCCGTCGTACAGCACGAGCGTCGTGCCCGCCAGCAGCCCGCCGACCTGGAAGTTCCACATCATCCAGCCGGTCGTCGTGTACCAGGTGAACCGGTCACCGGGATGCAGGTCCAGGTGCAGCGCGAGCGCCTTCAGGTGCTCGAGCACGATCCCGCCGTGCCCGTGCACGATCGGCTTGGGCAACCCGGTCGTCCCACTGGAGTACAGCACCCAAAGCGGGTGCTCAAACGCCACCTCCTCGAACTCAGGCTCCCGCGCCGTGCCATCGCGAGATGAATGTCCCATTGAGCTGGCTACAGGCAGCTGTGCGGGCCATTCATCGTTATTTTGCGGGGGGTTGCCCAGACCTTGCCAGTGGAGCAAGCGGACGGTTGCTGGGAGCGGTGGGGGCTCGGCCTGCGCGGTGCCAAGGAGGTCCACCATGACCACCGCTCGCAGGGTGGGGAGATTTGACGCTATCTCTGACGCCACCTCGGTGCGGGAGAAGTCCTTGCCGTTATACGCGTATCCGTCGATCGCGAACAGGACCGTCGGCTCGATCTGCGCGAACCTGTCCACCACGCTGTGGGTGCCGAAGTCCGGCGAACACGAGGACCAGATCGCGCCGATGCTCGCCGTGGCCAGCAGCCCGATCGCCGCCTCGGGGATGTTCGGCAGCAGCGCCACCACCCGGTCGCCCTTGCGTACCCCGAGAGCGCGCAGCCCCTGCGCCACGCGGGCCACCTCCGCCGCGAGCTGGGCATAGGTGAGAGAGCCAGACCGATCCCGTTCGGAGGAAAAAATGATGGCGAGGCGGTCGGGATCTGTCCAAGCGGTCCGCAGCGCGTTCCTCGCGTAGTTGAGAGTCGCGCCGGGGAACCAGTGCACGTCAGGCATGGTGCCATCGGTCAGGGCCGGCCCGTCACCGCGGTCGCCGAGCACGTCGAAGTAGTCCCAGATCGACGTCCAGAACTCGCCGGGGCTAGTGACCGACCACGTCCACAGGGCGGGGTAGTCGGCGGCGTGCACACCGCGGTCCCCCAGCCACCGCATGTACCTGCTGACCCGGGCGTTCTTTATCGTCCGGGCGTCGGGTTCCCACAGCGTCGTGCCGTACCCATGGCTCGCGGCGTCGTTACCAGTCATGACCCCAAGCATCGGCCCGACCCTGCTCCGCGCGCAACGCGACGACCGTCACCCCGTGCCGGTTACCTGGGTAGATTCCAGGAGGTTCTTGAGCGTAGCCAGTTCGGTCGGCAGAGTACAAAAGCATGGTTTTCAAAAGTATAATTTTGCACATGTCGGTCAACGGATCCGCCGGAGGCGTGGTGACGGCCAAGCCGGAGCATATATTCGACCGGGAACGCGAATGGGCGGGACTCGATGCATTCGCGAGGAACGCTTACCCGGGCGGCATGCTCGGGGTGGTCAGCGGGCGGCGGCGGCAGGGCAAGAGCTTCCTCCTGGAGGCCCTTACTTCGGCGGCCAGCGGCCTTTATTTCCCTGCCGTCGAGGCTACCGAGGCGGTGAGCCTCCGTGCGTTTACGGCGGCACTGCTCCGCCAGGGGATAAGCGTGAGCCGACCGCTGCAGGACTGGGGCGATGCGATCGCGGTGCTCTTCTCGGCGGTGACCGGCCAACCTCGGGTCGTAGTGATCGACGAGTTCCCCTTCCTCGTCAAGGCAAGCCCGTCGCTCCCGTCGATCATCCAGCGTGAACTGGGCCCGGGCGGCTCGGGACAGCGCAGTTCGGCCCGGCTGGTGCTCTGCGGGTCGGCCATGTCGGTGATGGGAGGCCTGCTGGCCGGGCACGCACCGCTGCGTGGCAGAGCCTCACTGGAGCTGCTTGTGCACCCGTTCGGATACCGCGACGCGGCTCGCTTCTGGGGTGCGACTGACCCGGAACTCGGGGTGCTGCTGCACTCTGTGGTCGGCGGCACGCCCGCTTACCGTCGCGAGTTCGTGGCCTATGACGCGCCCGCCGACCGCGCGGACTTCGACTCCTGGGTGCTGCGCACCGTGCTCAACCCGCAGAGCCCGCTTTTCCGCGAGGCGCGATACCTGCTGGCGGAGGAGACCGACATCAGGGAACCGGGCCTCTACCACTCGGTGCTGACCGCCATCGCGGAAGGCAACCGCACGAACGGTGGCATTGCCAGCTTCGTAGGCCGCAAGTCGGCGGACATCACGCACCCGCTCAACGTCCTGGACGATGCAGCGCTGATCACGAAGGAGGCAGACATGTTCCGCCGCGGCAGGTGGCTGTACCGGGTGACCGAACCGCTCATCACGTTCTATGAGGTCGTGATGCGCCCCGAGTGGTTCCGGCTGGAGTCAGGACAAGCGGAACGGGTCTGGCGGGACCAGCGCGCCGACTTCCTCAGCCGCGTCGTCGGCCCGCACTTCGAGTCGCTCTGCCGGTCCTTCGCCCTGCAAGCGGACACCGGACTCTTTGGCGGCCCCGTGGCGGAAGTCGGCTCGGGAATCGTGAACGACCCGGCCAACCGGATCCAGATCGAGATCGATGTAGCCGTGCTCGCGCCACCCGAGCCGGGCCGTCCGCGTCGGCTGCTCTCCCTCGGCGAGGTCAAGTGGGGCCAGGTCATGACCGCACAGCACACCGCACGGCTAACCCGGGCACGCGACCTGCTCGCGGCCAGCTTCGACGTCAGCGACTGCGTGCTCGCGTGCTACTCCGCCGCCGGATTCAGCGCTGACTTGCGCTCGGCGGCAGATTCGGGCCTGGTCCTGATCTCACCGAGCGATCTTTACAGATGATCGCGCCGTGGGCGTCTCGGGTCCGGGGAGGCCACTAAGCTTCCCTGCTACCCCGCGGCCCGCAGGCTCGCCACGACCTCGCCGCAGATGGACGGGACCAGGGCGAAGCCATAACTGAGGATCTGGCTCGCGTCGCTGCAGACGAACGCGCCCGCCGGGTTGGCGCTGTTCAGCAGCCCGTACAGCGGGTCGCTCGGGTTGGTGACCCGGGCGAACGACACGACGTTGTAAACATCACGGGTAATCGGGAAGTTGGTGTTCAGCGCCCCGGTCGCCGAGTTGCCGTTGCTGAACGGCGAGACCGGGGTGGTGCCGCCGACTGTGATCCCTATTATTCCGATCATTTCACATGGGATATGAGCCGGGAAGACCTTCCGCCGAGCTGGAGTAGATAAATCGGAACCAGTACGGCGAGCGCTCAATTATCAACAATCTTCAATTGCCAAAGAGCGCTTGCTGGCGGCCATTTTTGCTAGATCGGATGCGTCACCCGAACCGGCCGTGTACGTAGTCGGATGTGCGGGGATCCTGGGGATTGTCGAACATCGCCTCTGTGGGGCCGTATTCGACGATGTAGCCCGGCTGGCCCTGGGCGGCGAGGAAGAACGCGCATTGCTGGGAGACGCGTTGTGCCTGCTGCATGTTGTGGGTCACGATCACGATCGTCACCTCACGGACCAGGTCGGCCATGGTCTCCTCGATGACCCGGGTGGACGTCGGGTCGAGGGCCGAGCACGGCTCGTCCATGAGCAGCACCCGAGGCCGGACCGCGAGCGAGCGGGCGATGCACAGCCGCTGCTGCTGGCCGCCGGACAGCGCGCCGCCCGGCTGCCGTAGCCTCCCGCGGACCTCCTGCCACAGGCCGGCCTTGACCAGGCACTCCTTGACCAGGTCGTCCTTGTCGTTCCGGCCCAGCTTGATGCCGGTCAGCTTCAGCCCGGCCACCACGTTGTCGTAGATGGACATGGCGGGGAACGGGTTGGGCTTCTGGAACACCATGCCGATGTCCCGCCGCGCCTGGGTCAGCCGCTGCGACGGGTGGTAGATGTCGACGCCGTCCAGCAGCACCTCGCCGGCCATCGCCGCGCCGGGAACCAGTTGGTGCATGCGGTTCAGGATGCGCAGGAACGTGGACTTGCCACAGCCGGACGGGCCGATCAGCGAGGTCACCTGGCCGGCGTGCATGGTCAGCGAGACCTGGTCCAGGACCATGTGATCACCGAACCAGGCGGTGATGTCCCGTGCCTCGAGCGTGGCCAGCGGCTCCGGCGACTCGTAGACCGTCGTGTCCGACTCGTCGTCCGGCGGCGCGTACGGTCCGCCCTGGCCGTTGGCCGCGGACGCCTGTGCCGAAATGCCGGCGTCCTCGGATACGTGGCTCACGGAAGGAACGTTCCCTTCGTCTGCTGGGGTCGGCGGGAGTGGGGGTGAAGACATCGGCTCGGCTCACATCACGTTCGGTAGCAGGCGCGTCACCTCGTCAGCGACGGACAGGACGATGTAGCCAAGGACGGGGACCGCGATGAGCCAGGTTTGCCACCGACCCCACGCGTACCTGAGCCAGCTCAAAGCGAGCGTGACGAGGAACAGCAGTTGCCCCCAGAAGACGATGGGCAGCCATGCCTGCGGCTCGGTACCCATCGCGTTCTCGCTCGCCGACAGGTCACTGGACGACAGCACCATGGGAGGAGCCGGCTGTGCCTTGGACGTCAGGTTGGCATCGACATACAGCAGCCCGGACGGTGCGAACGGCGCGCCGTCCCCGGTCACCAAGATCAGCCGGCTCTGACCCGCGGCCGGTGGCGGCGGCGACGGGTCGCCGCCGCGACGCAGGTCGAGCACCTGGAACTGGGCCACGGTCTGACCGGTGACCACGGTGAAGACATCACCCGGGGCCAGCGAGGCCAGCTTGCTGAACGGCCCGCCGTAGGCCGCCTGGCGGCCCATGATCACGCTGATGCCCACCTGTCCCGGCAGCGGCGTGTCCCGCAGATGCCCCGGGCCGCTCTCGAGCACCGCCCCCGTGGTGCCCTGGAGCACCACGACGCGCAGCCCGATCGCAGGGATGCTGAGCAGCGCCACGGGGCTGCCGGGCGGGACGAGCTCGGTCGGGCTGTTCGCCGCGTTGGGGTTGACGACCTCGGTGGGGCCGATCGGCGCGGTTCCCTCGGCCAGTTCGTACCGCAGGTTGTCGTATGCGAGGTCCTGCGCGTGGTCGTAGTGCAGCCGGGAGAACAACGCGAGCCATACCACGAACCCCAGCGCGCACACGGCCAGGATCAGCAGCGTGCTGCCGATCGCTTGCCGAACGAGCGTCACTGGACTCGGCGGGCGGCGACGCTGCCCCGGGCGCGGACCAGGCCGAGCGGGCGCGGCCTGGTCCGCGCCCGCTATCCCTTGGTCTTCCGGCACAGAAACGTCAGGGTCGGACGTGCGGACCGCGGTCACGCTTCCCTCCGGGTCCGGCGCTCACGCCGGCTGTCCGGCCTCGGCGCCGTCATACAGTCGTGCTTCCGCTGTCCTGGCCGCCGGGCGCTGCCTCGCCCGCGCCGGTGCCTGCCTTCGGCGCGTCGCCGGTAGTCGCGGGTGCGGTTGCCCCCGCCTTGGCCCCGGCGGCTGACTTAACACCGAGCAGCCGGCGCTCGGTCTCTTTGCGGGCCTTAGCCGCGGCCGAAGCGATCTCGGCTCGGTGCTCGCGGCGCCGCCAGCGCAGGAACTGCTGCACGCCGACCCCGATGGCGATCAGCAGCAGGATGAAGCCGACCAGCGACCACGGCATGGCGAACAGCGACGCGTTGCCCGTCGCGATCGCCGCTTGCTGGGCTATTGGCAGCGACTTCGGCGGCCAGGCGGGCGTGACCGTGACGTGCGCGGACATCGGCCCAACCGGGTACAGCCCGGGGAGGCTGACCGAGACCCGGACGGAGTCGCCGGGCAGGATGGTCGGGAGCTTCGGCGGCTTTATCGTCGAAGACTGGCCGAAGGGCCCGGTCACGGTCACCTGCTGCGTCCCGGTTTCCCGCACGTTGCCGGTGTTGATGACCGAATAGGAGAGCGTCGCCGAGCCGGTGCCAAATGGGCTGAGCGGATCGCTGAATCCGGTCGAGATCGACTGCACCTGTATCGAGGCGTGCAGCGCGCCGGGTACCCGCAACTCCATCGGCACCGCGATCCGGTAGTTCTCGACAATCGCCAGGCCCGCTTTGTTCTTGCCCGGTATGCCGACCGCCGCGACCAGGGCACCGGTGTGGTCGCCGGGCGTCGCCAGCGGTGGCACGCTCACCGTGAAGGACTCGATGATGGCCTTGCCAGCGGGGATGACCGTCGACAGTTGCCGCGCGCCGCCGGGGAAGGTGATCCAAGCGCCGATGTCCACCGGTTTCTCTGTGGGCGGTTCAAGCAACAGTGCGTCCTTCAGTGTCGTTCCGATCGCGTCGGCGCCGTAGATCGAAAACGCGGCGGACTGCTTGCTGCGGTTGACGATTTCCACGTGGTCGACGATCGTCGTTCCGGCCTTGACGACGCCATAGCTGAACAGGTTCCTGGTGTTGTCCGGCCCCTTGGCCGTCGCCGGCAGCACCGACCAGCTGACCTGCCCCGGCAGCGGCTTGGGGCCCCCGACTCCGCTCGCCTGGTGCAGCGCGGTCGCCGCCGACAGCGGTGCGGCGATGGCAGACGGGCCGCTAGTCAAGGACGCCACGGCGATCGTCGCCAGGAGCAGGCTGCCTCCCCAGATACGCCCGCTGATCCGGCTCTGTGGGCGAGGAATCTTCATCGGCGCGAACTCCAATCACAGCTAGCACCGCGGTCGCGGCAAGCGGGCGCACGCGGCAGTTTCTTCACAAAAGGCAAAGTCGCAGCCCATCGATTACGGCTGGGCAATTCTCGATTAATCCGGGGCGAATACTGGATTACAGCCAGGACAACTGGGGAGGGATCGGGTCGAACCTGAGGTCCCGCGCCAGGGGCGGTTACCCGCCAAGTTCCCGCCCCCGGCGCGAGCCCGTTAATCGGTTACGGGTTGGTCGAAACCGAGGTGATGCTCAGGCCACCCGCGTACGGACCAGCCGCCTGCGGCACCGGGAACAGCAGATCCAGGTTGGCGCCGAGCGTGGTCGTTCCGTACCCGTTGCCCAGACCCGCGGTCACCGAGGCCAGCACGGCCGGGGTGGTGCCCAGGCCAGGGCTGGCCGGGGCGACCGCGCCGCCGAGCGTGACGCCCTGGGTAAGCGGCGAGGTGCTGCTGGTCGGCGTCCACCCGAGCTGGTTGCCAGAAATGGTCGCGCCGGCCGCGGTCCCCGAACCGGTGAACTCGTTGGCCTGCCCCGACACCGACCAGCCGGGGAAGGTGTTCCTGGTGTCCGACACTACGACCGGCGTGGTCGCCGCCGTAGCGCCAGTCTGGCCCGAGTTCACCGCCAGGGTGACGGTGTCGGTGGTGTCCACGGTGAGCGTGAACGTACCGGTGGACGGGACCGTGACGGCCAGCGGGATCACACCGGAGTTCGGCGGGGCCGCCGATACGGTGTAGCTGAGCGTGCCGGTGGACCCGGTGAAGTTTCCTGTCGGGCTGTAGACCGCCGACAGCGCCTCAGTCCCCGCCGCGGCGAACGACGTGGCCGTGCTGGCCGTGCCGCCGCTGACGGTAACCGGGGAACCGATGGCGGTGCCGCCCACCTCGAACTGCACCGTGCCGGTCGCGCTGGCCGGCGACACGGTGGCGGTCAGGGTGACGGACTGGCCCGCTGAAGCCGTCGTCGGCGACGCGGTCAGCGTGGTCGTGGTTGAGGTCGCCGGACCAGAGCCGGTCTCGGTGTACGTGGAGCCATCAGCCGAGATCTGCACGAAGGTCGACTGCTCCACCACCGCGGTACCGGTGGCGCTGGGCCCGGAGAAGCAGTAGACGGCTACTTCCGAAGTGGCCCCGACGGTGTCCGCGAAGATCTGCTCGATGACAGAGAAGGTGGTGTTGAACGTTCCGGAGAACGGCACCGTCACACTGTTGTTCACCGCACTCAGGTTCGTGCTGGCGCTTTCAGAGTTCGGGTTCCCCGGGTCGATCAACCGCACGATACCCGAGCCGTTGTTGCCGGCCGGGCAGGCGGTGCTCGAGGTGTAGGTGATCCCGGAGGTCGTCACCGCGCCGGTGCTCGGGCTGAACGAGAGATCACCGGGCTGGGCGCCCAGCGAGGCGTGCGCCTGCGTGGCCCCCAGCACCGACGCCCCGGCCACAAGCGCGCCGACGCCAGCCAGAACGGCGGTTCGCTTGAGCTGTTTGAGGCGGATGATCGGTATACCTTTCATGGAAGGGTTCCTTTCCCGCTTCCTTCTGGTGGAGGCGCGCCGGATGGCGCGCCCTTTGGCGGGTGATCCCGTGCGGGACGCGAACATCCCGCACGGGTCGAGCCCTGGACGCCTGCCCGGACATAGCGGGTCCGGGCAGGCCCCAGGACGACACAAGCCCGCGGCTTAACCGGACTAACCGGCTAGCCCTGGGCGCGGTTGGCCGCCACGACCTCGCCACAGATGGACGGGACCAGGGCGAAGCCGTAGTTGAGGATCTGCGACGCGTCGCTGCACAGGAACGCACCCGCCGGGTTGGCGTTGTTCAGCAGCCCGTACAGCGGGTCGCTCGTGTTGGTGACCCGGGCGAACGATACGACGCTGTAGACGTCACGGGTGATCGGGAAGCTGGTGTTGAGCGAGCCGGTAGCCGAGTTGCCGTTGCTGAACGGCGACACCGGGGTGGTGCTGCCGGTCGGGGTAAGGTTGGCCAGCACCGCGTCGTGGCGACGGTCGTCGTGACCGTTGCGCTGCGAGATCCACTGGGCGATGGAGAACGGGCCGAAGCCGTTGGGGTCGGTGGCCACGGCGGTGCCGTCGTGCTCCTCGACCAGCGCGTTCTTGCCCGCAAGCGGGCCGCCCTGGATGACGTCGAAGTCGCAGGCCGGCGGGGTGGTTCCGTTGAAGTCCAGAGTGGTGGCCCAGAAGCTGCGGGTGCCTGACCCGGGCTGCGGGATATAGAGGTCGATCGTCACGGCACCGGCGGGCTTGGTGACGCTGGAGCCGAGCGGCCAGTACGTGACGCCGCCCTCGGTGACCGTGCCGCAGCTGGAGTACAGGGTCACGAGGTCGGCCATCGTGAAGTCGCTCGCGGTCGTGATAGCCGTGGCGGACGGAGTGACCGTCTGTGTGGTGACATCCCCGGTCGTGGCGTCGACGATGTTAGCGGTGAACGACGGGCACAGGCTCGACGGCGTGCAGGTCGTCGGGCCGGTGGCGCCGGCCACCGCGTCGAGCGCGAACGGGACGTACACGATCGGGCCGGTGTTGGACTGGAGGCTGCCAGGACCGCTCGACGAGCGAGCGATGTCGACACAGCCCTGCCCCGCCACCGGAGCCACTGCCCCGCCACCGTTGGCGGTGGCCGGGTTGAGGGCGAGGCGCAGGTTGTCCACACCCTCGGTCGAGCCGTTCGGGCGGGCGAAGCTGCAGTTCACCCCCGCCGTACCGTCAACCGGGGTAATGATCTCGTGGGCCGCGCCTGTCACCGGGTTGGTCGCGTTGTACGAGCCGAGCAGGTTGCCGCCCGCGTCCAACGCGAACTGGTTGTAGACGTCCTGGATCGTGTCAGAACCGACCGCGACCAGCGTCACGGTGGGGTCGGCGATCGCCGGGGTCGTCTGCGCGATCAGCACGCCGGTGAGGCCCACGGCCCCGATGCCGACCGCGATCGCGCCGCGAATTCTCAAGCTTCGCGACAATCTGGTGGGTTTTAGTCGCATTTCGGGGTTTTCCCCTTTCCTTGCCCCAGGGCGTAGCCTGATGGCGACGCCCAGCTGTAGCCCGAAGTGTGAACTGGTCGGGCTGGGTGTTCCTTGGCCGGCGAACTCGCACTTTGCCGGCCAAGCCTTCGTGGCGGGGTGCCGCCAGCCACCGGGACCGGCCGACGGCACCCCGCTCCTAGCGCGCTGATGACCGCCCCCGGATGAGCCAGCGCGGTATCCGGCCGGAGCGCAGGACGGTTCCACCGAGCGCGCCGGCCGCCCCGATGATGAGCACGGCGATGAGAGCCCAGCGGATCGCGCCGGTCGATTGTCGTGGCGTGGTGCCGCCAGCCAGTTCCGCCGACGGCGCCAAGTACACGGGTCCCTGCTGGGAGGGCGAGCTGGTCGCCGCGGTGCCAGCGCAGGTCTGCGTGTTCGCTGGCGTGGCCGTAGCTGTGGCCGTCGCCGAGGCGGCGGCTCTGGGCGAGACCGTGTCGGTGGTTGCCGAGGTGCTGGTGCAGCTCTGCGTGCTCGTGGGCGCGGCGGAGGCGCCGACCGTGGGGTTAGGCGAGCTCGTCGTCGTCGAACCGGTAGGCGGGGTGGTACCGGACCGCGTTGGACTCCCCGACTGGCTCGAAGTAGCCGTATGGGTCGCGGTCGTCGAGTGGCTTGGTTGCGGGTTGGTGAGGGCCAGCAGCTTCCCGACCACGCTCAGGGCATCGTCCTGGAGCTTCTTCGTGAGCGGGAGGTAGCCGGGTGGGAGGTCGCCGAGGGCGGAACCGGCGGTCTGGCCCTCGGTCACGGCGTACTTGATCAGGTTCGCGTAGGCGGTGAGATTGGCGACCTTCTGATTGGTCGGCACGGCGGCGTAGACGACATCGACAAGCGGATAGCCGCCGGCCGCGACCTTGGCCGGGTTGACCTCCACGAGGCCCTGCTTGTCCGTGGCGGCCGAGTCGAGCGTCTTGGTCAGGCTGGCGACGCTAGGTCCTACGCAGCCAGTGCCCGCCGGGTTGCACAGATCCGCGTCGATGAGTCCGTAGTGGGCGACGTCCGACAGGTCGGCCACCGTCCACATGAAGGTCTGCCCAGGCGGCTCGGCGCCCACCGAATTCCACACGCCCGGGAGGCCGTCGCTGGGATTAGTGGCGGTGGTGTTCCAGGATCCGATGAGCTCTGACTTGTCGTTCGCGGCCAGCACGTCCGACGCGGCGGCGTCGAAGTCGAAGAACTGGGGCAGCAGGTCCGGGGTACTGAATACGGCCCCCCCATTTTGGCCGCATTGAAGCTGGGCCTGCGTGCACGTGATCTGAACCGTGTAGTCCTGGGGGTAGTCATCGACCGCCGGCGGCTTTCCGAGGTTGAATTTCGTGTAGGAGGGATCCGCCGCGACCGGATTCGACGGATCCTTGCCGTCCAGCCAGGAGACGGTGGCGGGATCGGACTGGACCCACTGCCAGAGCTGCTGGTTTTCCTCCGAGTGGTCGAGGGTCGTCAGCGGCTCGAGCGGCTGCGCGACGACCGGTATCGGCTTAATCACGGTCGGCGAGTTAATCTTCTGGAACGCCGGGTCGCCAGTGATGTTTATCGGGTTCTTCAGCGACCACGCTGGTCCGGTTTCATGCTGGTCCGCCGACCCGCCGTAATCTGGCAGGTCAGAACGGTACGCCTGGGTCAGGGCCTTGGCCATCAGGCTCGGGGTCAGGTTAACCGCGGTGGTGGTGAAGCCGAGACCGTCGTTGATGTTGAACCCGAGGCCGATCCCGGTGACCGCGACTGGCGCGTACAGGATATTCGGCAGCGTGGGGGGCGGCGGTTGACCCGGATATCGGCTGGCCTCACTGCCGATCGGGATCGTGGTGAACCCAAGCCCCACGGCTCCGGTGGACAGGTCCGTCGTGGTCTGAGTTTCGATCTGCTCGCCGTACTGGTAAATCAGCGCGCAGTTCGCGTCCCTGTTCAGCGCGAGCTGCCAGGACGACACGGCCTTGGTGATTAGCTGCGTGCCCTCCATGGAATATATCGGAGGGTTATTCGAGCAGCTGACCTGAAGCGGCGCGTAATTGAGGTGGATCTGGATGCGCTGCGCCCAGTTAGCGGCGCTCAGCGGGGACGTATAGAGATATTGCTCCTGGTTCCCGAAATATTTGTAGGTATCGAACCCGTTTGGCTCGTACCCGCCTCGGGGGACGACGACCAGCCAGCAGCCCCGTGGCTGCCCGTTATCCGTTTCTCCGCAACCAAGGCCCTGCGACTGAGTCTCCGTCTGCGCCTGGAAGTCGACCTCTCCGGTCTGATTCGCGCCGGTGATCGCCTCCTGCACCTCGTTGGTGTCGAGTTCGCTGAAGTAAACCCCCAGCTTCGTCTGGTCATAAATCGGACCTGAGCCGTCGACTGGCACGAAGGGGACGTCAAATTGACCATCCGAGCACGCATCCCCCGCGGGCGCGTTCGGCCAGCAATGTGGGGGGTTCTCCGATGTCGGTTCATAAGGATCACATCCGGCATCCCCGGCTTCCAGCCCAGTCTGGCTGGGTCCTGGCGGGTTATCCGGATTGGGGACACTGCCAGCAGGACACAGAACTCCAGTCCGCGTACCTATTTGCGAGTTGAATACGCTCCCGCTCCCGAGCATGCCGGCGCTGCCGTACTCGCAGTCCTCCGGGCTGGGACCGGTGCTGGAGTCGCCGTAGCACTCCATGATCTGCAGGAAGTTCCGTTGTGCCGTGCCGCCCGAGATCTGGGTCGGCGTGACGCCTTTCCAGGTGACGTTGATGGCCTGGTGTGTGATGTTCTGGGTCTGACTTACGGTGACCTGCAGGTTCTTGAAGTCGTTGTCCATGAACGACAGCGATCCGGTTTCGCTGCTCCGGTCAGAGTTCGGGTTCAGTTCGCTGCCCGCCGTGGAGATCGGCTGGTTGTCTGAGTTCAGCAGCCCCGACGTCCAGTCGACCGTGACGGCCGAGGCGGTCAAACCTTCGCCGGTTATCTGGTTGTAGCTGTTACCCGAGGCGGCCTGGGCCGTGCCGGGCGGCGGGCCGATCGCCACCAGCGCGGCGAGCGCGAGGGCGGCGGTGATCGCGCCGGTCCACCGCACGGCGGCGAACAGTCGCCGCACACGGGCCGGGCGAGCAGCGAACACCATCATTTCTCGTCTCCCGGCCAGTCCTCGCCGTAAAAGTCGCCGAGGCCGCGGCGCTGCCGACGGCGCCTGCCCGCTTGCGCGATCAGCGGGGGTGCCAGCCCAACGCACAGCAGCAGGCCGGCCGCCAGCGCCATCAACATGACTTGGACGCCTTCGCCGTTGCTCGACGCAAGCGAGATCGGCACGGTCGAAGGCGTGCCCGAACCCTGCCCGTCGGCGTCAGCACCCGTGCCGGTCGAGTTCGCCGTGGACCCACCTGGGGTGCTGCAGATTCCGGTATTCGGGTCGCAGCTGGGAGAGGTGCTTCCGGCCGCGGTATTGCCGCTGCCTGCGCCGGAAGTCGGGTTCGTGGTGCGGCCAGGCGTGCTGCTCGTATTGCCGCCGTTGCCGCCGCCGTTCCCGCCGCCGTTGCTCCCGCCGTTCCCGCCGCCGTTCCCGCCGCCGTTGCCCCCGCCG
>DATMKQ010000252.1:0-2692 GCA_035571275.1 Trebonia sp. | reverse complement strand
CCGGGTCGGCGAGCCGGTGCGGGAGGACCGGCACGCTGACGCCGAAGAGCGGCGTGCGGACCGTCCGCCCGAACAGGCCGGCGTACCGCTCGTCATCGGGATGCGCGACCAGCGCCACGCAGGCGGGCAGCAGCTCGGGCCGGGTGGTCGCTACCAGCACCGGGCCGCCGGGGGAGCCGTCCGGCTCGAACGCTATCCGGTAGTAATGGCCGGCGATCTCGCGGTCCTCGAGCTCGGCCTGGGCGACCGCCGAGCCGAACGTCACGTCCCACAGCGACGGCCCCTCGGCGAGGTACGCCTCGCCGGCGGCAAGATCACGCAGGAACGCGCGCTGCGACACGGCCTGCGCGCCCGCGTCGATGGTCCGGTACGAAATGGACCAGTCCATCGAGAGGCCGAGTCGGCGCCACGCCTGCGCGTATGCGAGCTCGTCCTGCTCGGTCAGGGCCAGGCAGAGCTCGACGAAGTTGCGCCGCGACACCGGCACCTGCCCGCGCGGCGCCGCGCGGCCCTGACCGCCGGGCAGGCCGGGCGGGGTGAAATCCGGGTCGTAGGGCAGCGCCGGTTCGCACCGCACGCCGTAGTAGTTCTGTACCCGGCGCTCGGTCGGCAGCCCGTTGTCGTCCCACCCGACCGGGTAGAAGACCTCCTTGCCGCGCATCCGCCAGAAGCGCGCGAGCAGGTCGGGGTGAGTGTAGGAAAAGGCGTGCCCGATATGCACCTGACCGCTGGCGGTCAGCGGGGGAGTGTCTATCGCGTAGACGTCGCCGCGATCGGCGGCCCGGTCAAACTTGTACTACACGCCGCTCGTCCCACCGGAGCATCCACTTCTCCTCGATGCCGTCAAGCGCGGGGCGGGCGTCAGCGTTCATGGCGGTCAGTGTAGCGCGGCGCGTGACCCGGCCGGAACCGGCGCGCTGCCCGCCGAATTCGCCTGCCGGAAGCTGGTGGGAATCCGGAAGAAGGGGGAATTGACACTAGGTCGCTTACTAAACGTAACAGAGTGCTTACCAATAGCATCCGAAGGGCCGCAAAACGGTCTAGTACGGGGAGATAGTGATCATGACACGCATTCCGTCGAAGGCCGCCGCTGTCCTGGCGGCGGCCGCGAGCGCCGCGCTGCTCTCGGCGCCCTGGGCGTCGGCGAGCACGTCGGGCACCCAGACGTTCGTTCTCACCACCCGCTCCACCGCGGCAAACCCGGTCTACCAGGCGGTGGCGACGGGCGTGATCGCGGCCAGCGGCACCATGCAGGCCACGTCCACCGCGTCGAACGCCCCGCTCAAGGCCAAGTTCCCGAAGGGCACCTTCATGCTCAACGAGGTGTCCGCCGGCCGCCAGTCCGGCACCATCAACCCGTCGACCTGCGCGGCCGTCTACACCGACACCGGCCTGAAGTACAAGCTGAGCAACGGTACCGGCAGCTACAAGGGGATCACGGGCACCGGCACCGCCAACCTCAAGTTCACCGGGACGCTGCCGAAGCTCAGCAACGGCAAGTGCAACGAGTCGAGCAGCGCGACGCCGATCGCGGGAACCGCCCTGTCGGTTGTCCACGCGAGCGGCCCGGTCACCCTGCCTTAACGCCGGTCAGCAGCCAGAGGCCGGCTCGGTCAACCGGCCGCCAGGCTACTCCTGCCGCCAGTGCCGGCCGGGTCAACCGGAGGTCACACTACTCCTGGCGCCATCGGGCCCGGCCGAACATGCCCCCGTACATCTGGTTGCCGTACTGGTTCGTATACATCTGCCGGGGCGGCCCGGCCTGGTCGATGGCGTTGGCGTAGAAGACGGGTGCGCTCGTCGGCGGCTGGAGCAGCCCGACCTCCGACCGGTCCAGGTCGCACCGGATGTAGCCGACGGTGATCGCCGCCACCTTGTCAGCGTGGACGAACCGAAGGTCGTTGTGGCGGAACTTCTCCAGGAAGCGGGCGGCAGACTGGTGGCCCATGCTGAGCTCTCGCTGGGCCTTGCGCTGTGCCCAGTCCCCGCCGCCGACGTACACCACGATGCCCTCGAAGATGTCTTCTTCTTCCACCGCGAGGACGTGCTCCAGGATGCCGAACTGCTCGCCGTCCTTGGTCATCACCGGGACGCCAAGCGAGACACCCTCGTAGGAGATCTGGAAATCGTCGTCCATAAGGGATAACGCTACATGTAGCGTGCGGATCGCCGCTGCCGCGGCGGTCACGGTGACGGACGGAGACCGCTGTGGATCCCGAGATCAACCTGATAGACCAGGACACCTACCAGCGCGGCGGCGCACCGCATGACCAGTTCGCCTGGCTGCGCAGCAACGACCCGGTGCACTGGCACGCGGACGGCGGCGACCCGGAGTGGCCCGGGTTCTGGGCGGTGACCAGGCACGCCGACATCGGCCACATCTCCCGGCACCCGGAGATCTTCTCGTCGAGTCGGCGGCTGGTGCTGTTCGCCGAGACGCCGGAGTCCGAGATCGAGATGCAGCGGCTGATGATGCTGAACATGGACCCGCCGCAGCACACCAGGCAGCGCAGCTTCGTGAACCGCGGGTTCACGCCCCGGATGATCGCCCGGCTGGCCAAGCACGTCAGGGAGATCTGCGACACGCTCATCGACGAGGTGGCGCCCCGCGGCGAGGCCGACTTCGTCACCGACATCGCCGCGCCGCTGCCGCTGCAGGTGATCTGCGAGCTGGTCGGCGCGCCGCCCGAGG
>DATMKQ010000251.1:0-13023 GCA_035571275.1 Trebonia sp. | reverse complement strand
GCGTGCGAGTCGCCGGACAGCTACCTAAGTTCGCCGCGTCAAGAAGCTGCCTCTGTTCGGCGCTGAACCGCAGGCTGAAATCCGCGGGAACCGGTTTGCCCGCTCCGGGCAATGACAGGTGTCATAGCCGATATCCGGAGGATCACGCATGACACAACAGAGCCGGGCCGAGGCTGAAGCCGGGACGGGCGTGGACGATGCGTTCGTTATTCAGCTCTCCCGGCATGAGCCCGAGCAGTTCACCGTGCTGTTCCGCAGGCACGCATCGCACATACAGCGTTACGTGGTGCACCGCCTCGGCCAGGATGCGGCCGATGACATCGTGGCGGAGACGTTCCTGCTCGCCTTCCGGCAGCGGGGCTCCTACGACCAGACCCGCGCGGACGCGCGACCCTGGCTGTACGGCATCGCCACCAACCTCATCGGCCGCCACCGCCGCGCCGAGATCAGGATGTACCGCGCGCTGGCCCGGACGGGGATCGACCCGGTGATGCAGTCATTCACCGACACGGTGGACGACCGGGTCAGTGCGAACACGGCCAGCCGGCGGCTCGCCACCGCCCTGGCCCGGCTGCCCGCGGAACTTCGCGACACGCTGCTGCTCGTGGCCTGGGGCGACCTGAGCTATGAGGAGGTAGCGACGGCGCTCGGGGTCCCGATCGGCACCGTGCGGTCGCGGGTGAGCCGGGCTCGAAGCAAGCTACGCAGGACCCTCGGCAATACGAACCCAGCAGCTTTCGACGAGGAGTCCTGAGCATGAAAGACCCGAGCAGGAACGAGATGGACGAGCTGGCGCACTTCCGGGCGCTGGTGCCGGACCGCGGCACAGCCCGCGCGGAGGAGATCTTCCGCGCCGCGCTTACTGAAGAGCTTTCATCGGAACGAAAGCTGGTTTCACGTCACAGGAAGCGCTCTCGCCGACTCCGGCCGGCGTGGCGCCTGGCCATCGCCGCACCGCTGGCGCTCGGCTTGGCGGTCGGCGTCGCGGTGGCGGTGCAGCCATCCGGCGGCAAGCCGACGGCGGCACTGCCGTCACTGCCGTCCAGCAGCCAGCCGTCGGCGGTACTACCGTCAAGCAGCCAGCCGTCGGCGGTGACGACCGTCACGCTGCTCGCCGACCGCGCCGCCGCGGCGGCCCTGGCCGACCCGGCGGTCCCGGCCGGCCAGTGGATCTACGAGCAGACGGAGCACGACCTCCCAGCCGGCCTTCACCGCCTGCCTGGCGGGCATAACCGCAACGTGCAGGACGGCTGGCTGACCGCCGACGGCACGATGAGCTACGGCGACGCCGGCATTAGCGGCAACCCCATCTACCCGTACAGCAAGCTCGGCTCGCTGCCGCGTGATCCGGCCAAGCTTGACGCGTACTTCGTGAGCCTGGACCCGGTCAAGACCGATAACAAGAGCGTCGTGGCGTTCGGCCAGATCGAGTCCATGCTGTTCGGGATGGTGCTGCCGCCCTCGCTCGAGGCGGAGATGTTTCACGCGCTCGCCCTCATCCCGGATGTCCGGGTGACAGATCACGTCAAGGACATCGCCGGCCGGGCCGGGGTCGCGTTCGTGCTGCCGCCCACCAAGCAGAGCGAGCAACTGGGAATCATCCTCGACGCGTCGGACTACCACCTGCTGGCGCAGGCGTCCTGGGGCGATCCCAGCAAGCCGTCGACTGTCCACGAGACCGCGATACTGAAGGAATACCCCGTCGCCGAGCTGGGCAGCACCCAGCCTTCGACGATCCCGCCGAGCGCGGCCGAACTGGCCGCGGAGCGGATCTTCTTCTACGAGGAGTACGAGTACGCCCCACCCAAGATCAACCACGTCGCGCCCAGCCAGTGGCTGTACCGGGAGCTGAGCACTGGCGGCAAGAGCCAGGAAATCTGGGCGACCGCCGACGACTCGGCACAGGCCCAGTACGTGAACGGCACCCTGACGGTGTGCCAGCGGACGGACTCCTGCGCGGCGTCGGAGCAGTGGCTGATGCCAACCGGCCCGAGCTACAGCCTGATCTACCCGCCGTACCAGCGCCCGACCAATAGCGGTCCGCTCCAGCCGGTTAACACGCAGCCGACGCTGCCGACGTTGCCCCCGTTGCCCCGGCCGCTGCTTGACAAGCTCAACACCTACAGCACCGGCTGTGCCGACGTGGCCGGCGACTGCAACGCGGTCAACGTCGCCGCGAACGTGCTCACCGGCTACGGCAACTACCCGTACCTCGACTCAAGTTGGTTCCTCGCGCTCGCTGACGTGCCCGGCGTCTCGGTCCAGCACGTCACCGACGCGGCCGGGAACCAGGACATCGCGTTCACGTTCCCATCCCAGGATGGCGTCACCGCCATCTTGGTCAACGCCACCCTGCTCAAGGCCGGCACGATCCAGTACGAGGGATATGTGCGGGACGGTCAGCAGACGCTCGTTCTGAATCAAGCGCTTGTCTCGGGTCCCGGAGTACGGCCGTAAGAAATCACGGCGATGGTGGCGGCGCGGGCTCCAACTTCCGCGCCGCCACCCAGGCCTGGGGTGACTAGACCTCGCTCGGGGGTTGCAGGCCCAGGGTGAAATGCGGGTTGCCCGCACTGTCGACCTGTGCGTCGAGCACCTTGTCGTCGAGGTAGATGGCGGCGTGTGGTTCGACGTACACGTGCGCTCCGCCGGATTCGATGACCTGGTCGTTCGCGTCCGGCCCGGGGGCGGCTGAGACCTGCAGCGCTCCTGGGTTGTCCGGGGCCGCGTCGGAAGACGCGATGCGCAGGCCCGCCTCATCGGGCGCCTGCGGGGTTGATGTGAGGGACTTTACGACCTCAGCGGCCGCTTCTGTGAGCACCAGCATCGTGTCACCTCTCATTTCTCGTCTAGCAACCAGTGACCCTTGACGCCCTACCTACTTGGGGGACGGCTAAACCTCGACTGGCGCCGCATCGGAGGGCCCCGGCGCGCGCCGCGCGGCCGGGCATCACGCCACTTTGGCCGGGCATCACGCCACTTTGGCCGGACATCACCGCACTTTGGCCGGACATCATGCCACTTTCCGTTTTATTTACGGCAAATGTGTTTCTTGCCAGAAGAAGGGTAATTGCCTGCCGCTTGGCCCTTCATGCCACTACGGGAGTTCCGGACCGACCTGACCCAGGAGCGCGCGAGTGACGATACGGAAGCGGATCGCGGCGGCGGACCGGATCCTGCTCTCCTGGGGGGCCGCTGCCGGCCGACCGGGGCTGGACCGTGCGATGCAAGGACTTGGCCACGCGGCGGACAACGGCGCGCTGTGGATCGCCGTGGCGACCGGGCTCGGGGTCAGACGCGACAAGTGGACCCGCCGGGCAGCCCTGCGTGGAGTCGCGAGCCTGGCGATCGCTAGCACGACCGCCAACGTGATCGTCAAGCAGCTTGTCGGCCGGGCACGCCCGGCCGGTCCGCCCGGCGTTACGAGTGGACCGTCCAGGCCACCGCGAACGACATCGTTTCCGTCGGGTCACGCCGCCTCAGCCGCCGCGTTCGCCACCGGCGTCGCGCTTGAGGTACCAGCGCTCGCCGTGCCCATCGGCGGTCTGGCCGCCCTCGTCGCCGCATCGCGCGTCGTCACGCGCGTGCACTACCCATCGGACGTGCTGGCGGGTCTCGCGTTGGGCACCGCTGCCGGGCTGGTGACGCTGCGCTGGTGGCCCAGGCGCTTGGACGAGCCGGCCGCTGCCGTACGGCCGTACCGTCAGGCGCCGGCGTCGCCGACCGGAAGCGGCCTGGTCCTCATCGTCAACTGCAGCGCGGGTACCGCGTCGACCGCTCTGGCCCAGTCGCTCGGCGCGAGCCTCCCCGAGGCCGAGATCGTCGTGGCTACCGCGGATGACGACATGGACGACCTGTTCCGCAAGGCGGCGGCCCGGGCCCGGATCCTGGGCGTGGCGGGCGGCGACGGGACCATCCGGCTCGCCGCGGGGATAGCCGTGGACGCCGGACGTCCGTTGCTGGTGGTGCCCGCTGGTACCTTCAACCATTTCGCCGCTGACCTTGGCGTCGAGTCCGCGGCGGACGCGCTGGCCGCGCTCAGCCGCGGTGACAGCGTCCTCGTGGACGTGGGCACGGCCGACGGCGCGGCGTTCCTGAACACGGCGAGCACTGGCGTCTACGTCGACCTCGTGCAGGCGCGCAAGCGTATCGAGCCTGTGCTGGGCAAGTGGCCAGCGGTGCTGATCGCGCTCGTCCACGTGCTACGCACCGGCCAGCCGACCGAACTCCTGGTCGACGGTCGCCGCCGCCGGGTTTGGCTCCTTTTCGTCGGCAACTGCCGGTATGAGCCGCGGGGCTCCGCGCCGGCCTACCGGCCCGACCTCGCGGACGGAACGTTCGATGTGCGCATGGTCGACGGCTCGCAGCCATTGGGCAGGATACGGCTGGTCGCCGCGGTCCTGCTTGGCACGCTCGGCCGGTGCCGCGTCTACCGCACCTGGTCGGCCTCTTCGCTGCGAGTCGCATCGCCGCACGCCGAGCCGGTGCCGCTTTGCCTCGACGGGGAGGCGACCGAGGCGAAACCCGCGATCAGCCTGATCAAACGACCAAGAAAGCTGCTGGTCTACCGCCCAGACAGCAATCAGCCCCAACTGCCCTAACTGGAGGTGGCAATGGCTGCTCGCACAGCCTTCCGCTCGGGGACCCGCGCGCGGAGATCCGCGCGCCGGACGGCCGACAGCCGGGCCATGGCCTGGCTGGCCCGGGCCGGCCTGATCGCTCGCGGCGTGATGTACGTGCTCATCGGCATCATCGCCGTCCAAATCGCCGTGGAGGGATCGCGGCAGCAGGCCGACAGAACGGGTGCCGTCCGACTGGTGGCGCACACCGCGTTCGGAACGGTAGCCCTCTGGCTCCTGGTTGTCGGCTTCATTGGCATGACGCTGTGGCGCCTGTCAGAGGCCATCGGGGGCAGCGCCGACTCTGACGGCCGCAAGGCCAGCAAGAGGCTGGCCAACCTCGTTCGCGCGGTGTTCTACGCGGTGGTCACCTACGGGATCTTGAAGTACGCGCTCGGCGTTGGCCAGCCATCATCGAGCGACAACCAGTCGCAGGACCTGACCGCCGCGGCCCTGAAGCACTCCGGCGGCCAGTGGATCGTCGCGATCGCGGGCGTCATTGTCGTAATCGCGGGCTTGTACACCATGTATCGCGCCTACAAGCTCAAGTTCCTCAAGCACCTGCGGATGGGCTCGGCCTCGACGCGGACCCGGAAGGCGGTCACGCGCCTCGGCCAGATCGGCGGGATCGCACGCGGGTTCGTCTTCGCGACCATCGGCGTCTTCTTGGTCATCGCGGCCAAGGACGCGAACCCAAAGCAGGCCAAGGGCATCGACTCCGCGCTGCGGGCGCTGGCGCACACACCCCTCGGCCCGGTGCTACTCGTCGTCGTCGCGCTCGGCCTCGCGACGTTCGGGCTCTACTCCTGGTGTGAGGCCAGGTGGCGCGCGGTATAAGGGCGCGATCAGGCCGAGCTGGCGCAGTGCGGTGAGGCCGTCGTCGAGGCCGATCTCCTCGGTGATCAGGCCATTCTGAACCTTCAGCACGGTAGTGCCGGTGAACCGCATCACCTTGCCGGTGTTAGCAGGCAGCGAGCCGATCGGCATGTCGTCGAATGGCGCGCCGGTGTGCGTCCCGCCGCCTTCCCACTGCCCGACCACGTAATCGCCTTCGGCAATCAGGTCGGCGGTACCCCAGAAGTTCAGGTCTGGGAATGCGGCGCGGAACTTCCCAGCGAACTCCCGCACCGCGTCCCGGCCGCGCAGCGGCGCGTGCAGTGAGTACTCGAACCGGATGCCCGGGGCGGCGAGCTCGTCGATGACGGCCGGGTTGAATTCCTTGCCCCAGAACTCGGTGAACCACTTGCCCACGACGGCCTTGTTCTGCTCGATGGACATGATCGTTTCCTCTCGTGTCGTCGGTGCTCGCGCTCGTCGGAACGCACCCTGTAGACGGGCGCCGAGGCCGTCTCGTGAGCTGATGCCTTGAGCCCGCGCAGAAATGGCATGCCGGTTCCCGCTCCAGACGCCTGACGTGTGCCAGTTACGTGCGGATTACGATAGTGCTGAAGATATGACCGGTTATAGCCGGTCATATCTTCAGCACTACGTTCTACTTTGATCTCAGTGCAGGAGTGATAGCGCGCCAACGCAAGAGAAGCGGTCAGCGGTGTTACCTACGAGGCTGAGGTTGCGAGGAGGGCTAGATATGGCCAGGCGCCGAGTCATAGGAGTCAGCGTGCTCTTTTTATCCGCGAGCCACGTGAGGCGTCACTTCGAGGTCTGGCCGTAACTTCCAGATGTCTGGAAGCTGTCCGTTTTTTGTTGACTGGCGCACGCTCGGACCGCATCCTCTGTTCACGGGGACCGACCCATGGCCGGCGCGTGAAAGACGGTGGTAGATGACTCAGGGCAGGGGGCCGGACGGCAGGAAGGTAGCGCGTGCGCCCTTTCCGCGACGAAGCCGGAGGCGCTGGGTTGTCGCCGGCGGCGTCGCCGCCTCCTGGCTCGTTCTCTACGTCGTTACACGGGGCGTCTTCTCGGCGACCGTCCTGCTGGTGCTCTTCGCGGCCGCTGGCACGGTAGCGGTCCTGTTCCTGCGGTCCATGGGCGTAACGCGGAATCACCCCTGGGTGCGCCGGCTGTCATCGCGGCCCTGGCGTGACGGCCAGGCCGTGCTGCGAACGGCCGTGAGCCATCTTCCCGATGTGTTCGTGATCACGCCCAGCGGCGCGCTGTTCGCCCCGAACGTCGTCGAGGTTCAGATGAACCGAGAAGACCTGGTATCGCTATCCGATCGGATAGAGCTCAGCGTGGTCACAGCCAGCGTGACCGAGCACTATGAGGACGTGGTTTCCCGGTACGGCGCCCAATTCGCGACCCCGGAACGAGCGCAGGTGTATGTGGTCGGGGACGACGGGATTCCCCGGGGCCGCTACCGCCTGCAGCACGGACATCCGGCTGCCGCCGCCGCCGCGCGGGAGTTCGCGTACGCGGTACCGCAGCGCGGCGAGGCCGACTCCGGCGAATGGGGGTGGCGCGAACCCGACACGGCGATCACCGAGTTTGACGGGCGCACGATGGTCGATATCGGCATGGCCACGGTGCTGGAGAAGACGTTTGCTGCCGTTCCCGTGCTGCGGCTGGTCACTGGCCGCGTGGTGGCGCAGACCCGGATGACAGGCGCCCGGGCCGGACGCGGGTCCGTGGAGCTGGTCCTGCCGAACGTCCCCACGATTTCCCGGGAGCACGCCAGGTTTGCGTTCTCTGAAGGCCACTGGTGCGTGACCAACCTGGGCCGGAACGGCCTCACCGTGAACGGGACGCCGGTGGTGACTGAGCATCAGCTGAGCGACGGCGACACCATCCGGTGGGGCTCCCGGCCGGATGCCCCGGTCTCCAGGGTGGAGATCGGCTGAGGTCGCGGCGCCCGGCTATTGTCGCTGTGGTGACGATTGGTCAGCTCTTTGTCTGGTCGGCGAAGCCCGGCGAGTGGATGAGCTGCCCGCATGCGGAGATCACCTGGCTGGACCGGGCGTTGCTCAGCGACAACGAAGACGTCGCTTTGCACCGCGCGCCGCGATGCGCGGGGCTTCGCTATGTTCATCACGGCTGGGAACTCTTCAGCCGTGACACGTCTCACCGCGTCTATCTGGCGCCCGACGTCGAAGGGCCGATTCCTGGGGCGGATCTGGTCAGGCAGACGGCGTGCCACGTGCTCCCCGTCGCTCCGGCCCGCTACGAAGCGCTGCCCGTCGCGCTCGATGGCGGCCTGTGGCTGGTCAGCGTCGGCGCCTGGGTGGTGCGGTTGCGGCACGAACCGCAGCGCCCGCAAGTCGAACCGGCCCGCGGTGGCGACACCGGCGCGACCACCAGGGAGAGCCCGTTCACGCCTCGCGGCGCCGCCCCAGATACGGACGCGGTGGTCCGGGTAAGGTCCTACTTCCAGCGCAACGCCGGAGCGCGCCTGGCGATGGCGTACTACTACCAGGAATTCATTCTCAGTCAGCCGACCCCGCAACCTGTGCCGATGATCAACGTGGTCATAGCGCTGAACCTCAGCGGCGAAGGTGCCGTGTCCGACTACAAGAAGCTGCTACAGGGCTTCATCTGGCGCAAGCGCGGGCACGCCAGGGACCTCGCCGGCTTCCTCCTTAGCAATGGCCTCTTGACCCCGGCCGATCTCGACGAGGCCAGGCGAGTGGCCGCGGAGAACGAGCGCGCCGGAGTCTGCGAGCAGGCCCGGCTGCGGCTCAAGTACCGGCCGAGAGCGACCTGAGCGCGACGCAAGGCCTCCCGGACGTGCAGGTCGACGTCGACGGGATCCGCGGCGTACGCGATAACGATCTCGTTCCACATGCTGCGGACACCGATCAGACCGGAGACGGCCGTCTCGGCGGCGGCGCGCTGCGTCCCGTAGGACACGGTTCCGGCCAGGGTAAGGTCGACACCGAGCACAGGCGTCACGCCTCAGAACATCCGGGCGTCCCCGGCCTGGCCTGGCACCGCCGACGGACTGGCGAGGGCTGCGCAGCAGTCGCGGATGGCGGCGAGGTCGCCGGCCGAGGCCAGGCCCGCGTGGTAGAACCGCAGTTCCGTCGCGCCGGCCTCCAGCATCGCCGCTGCCTGTGCGCGCAGTTCGGCGGGGCGGCCGCCCAGCGCCGCCACGGCGGGCAGGTTCGCCGCGATCCTGGCGGTGGCGGGAGCACCGGTGGCGACCTGGGATACGAGCTCAGCGGAGCTCCTATCCGGGCAGGCGAGCACCACCCCGTCGGCGCCGCCGTCACCGAGCAGCACGAGCGGGTCGAAGCCTGGGTTGGACCCGCTCTCGCGCGGGTCGGGGTGTGAGTGGACCAGCACGGGCTTGCGCGGGGCGACGGCACGCGCGGACCCGATCACGTCGCGCAGGAAATCCGCCGCCAGCTCGGCGCGCACCTCTTGGATGGCGCGCTCCATGTCCGCCGGCAGTCCGTCAAGTCCGCCGTCCACGGCCGCGCGGACCCGCTCGCGCAACCGGCCGGGATTGAGCCCCGCTGCCCGGCAGGCGCCCTCGCACGACGGACAAAAGCACAGGTCGAGCAGCCAGCCCGCCGCTCCGGCGGGCCCTCCGCCGGTCTTGTCGTGCGCGCTCAGGTGACCGAAGCCGTACCAGCCGCACGCCTCGAGCTCGATCCCCTCGGCCCAGTCGAGCGCCGCCACGTCGGCCGCGAGGGTGGCCGCGTAATCCCTGACGTCCGGCGACGAGATGCACAGCGTCCACGGATACGGGTCGCCGAACGCGTTCCGCACGACGAACTCCGGATGCGCCGCGCCCACTGCCTCGCTGTGCGCGACCACCACCCACGCGGTCACGCGAAGGCCCGCGGCGCGCAGCGCCTCGGCCGCCCGCTCGAACGATCCGGCCGATTCGGCCGATTCGGCAGGATCGGCCGAGCCCCCCAGGACGCTGGCCTCGGCGGGCTGCAGCGGCAGACCCCGCCAGCGTTCGTGGTCGGGCCGGTAATGGACGGCGGCGTCCCTGGTGACGATCCGGTGCCGCGGGTGGAACGGCGTCACGGCGCGCACCGAATGGTAGGCCGCGGCCAGCACGACGTCCTTGACACCGAGACCGGCGATCCGATTCGGCCCGTCGGGGTCGCCGTCCACGTCCCACGGGTACAGGTAAACGGCGGAGTTCGTCACGGCTGCTCAGCCCGAAGAACCTCCGGCAGGAGTTCGGCCGGGAAGTTCTGGTACGCGACGGGAACCAGCCAGCGGCGGATGGCCGCCGTGCCGACGGACGTGTACGCGGGCGCCGTCGTGGCCGGCCAGGGCCCGCCGTGCTCTTGCGCCGCGACCACGGCGACGCCGGTAGGCCAGCCGTTGTAGACGATGCGGCCCGCGATGCGCTCGAGTGCCGGGATCACCTGCCTGGCGAGCTCGATGTCCGCCGCCGATCCCGTGTCGACGTGCACCGTGCCCACCAGGTTGCCGGCCAGCTTGCCGAGCACCGGCAGCAGTTCCTCCACAGACGAATAGGTGATCACCACCCCGGCTGGCCCGAACCGCTCGCGGGAAAGCACCGCGGCGTCGGCGCCGAACTCCTTCAGCGAGGTATGGAAGGCATGCGGCGTGGCGCCCCAGGGCCCTTCTCCTTTGCTGCCGCTGGCCAGCTGCGTGACACCGGGATGAGCCCCGGCCTCGGCGACCGCGTCCTGGTAGGCGGCGAAGATCCGCGCCGACAGCATCGGTCCGCCTGCCGACCCGCTGACGGCTTCCTCGATCGCTGTCAGCAGAGTCGCGTCGGCGGGGACGAAGAGCAGCCCCGGGTTCGTGCAGAACTGGCCGGCCCCGAGCGTCAGCGACGCGGCGTAACCTGAGGCGATCTCGGCGGCACGCAGCGACGCCGCGCCGGACAGCACCACGACCGGGTTGACCGCGCCAAGCTCACCGAAGAACGGGATCGGCACCTCCCGGTCCGCGCATATCCGCGCCAGCGCGAGCCCTCCGCTTGTCGAGCCGGTGAACCCGGCCGCCGCGATCGACGGGTGCCGCAGCAGTCGCAGCCCGGCGTCCACGCCGTGTATCAGCCCGAACGTCCCCGCTGGGGCCCCGGCCGAGGCCAGCGCCCCGGCGACGATCCGAGCGGTCAGGTCCGAGGTGCCCGGATGGTTCTCGTGCGCCTTCACGACGACCGGGCAGCCGGCCGCGAGCGCCGATGCCGTATCGCCTCCCGCCACCGAGAACGCGAAGGGGAAGTTCGACGCCGCGAACACCGCCACAGGTCCGACCGGCCGTGTGACCCGGCGCAGGTCCGGCGCGGCGCCTGCCGCCGGGCTCACGACCGCGTCCAGGTACCCGCCGTCCCTGAGTACCCCGGCGAACAACCGCAGCTGCCCTGTGGTCCTGGCCACCTCACCGGTGAGCCGTTCGACCCCGAGCGCGGTCTCGGCGTCCGCGATCGCCACGAGATCGGTAACCCGTGCGTCTAGGGCGTCCGCCACGGCCTCCAGTGCCTCGGCCCGCCGCTGCGACGCCGCCCATGCACTGGACGCCGCGACGGCAGCGGCGACGATCGCGTCAACGTCGGCGTCGCTGGCCTCAGCCACAGGCTCACCAGTCGGCTGGCCGGTACGAGGGTTAAAACCCTGAATCATGTGACTCCAGATATGTGGCGCGGGCGGGCGCCTAGGGTGAGGGGGTGGCAGGCGCCCGCCCGCTGGCACGGGGCCGGCTGGCTAGCCGGTCACGGGTACACCGCCTACGGTAACGTTCTCGACGACCAGGTTGCTGATGTACTGCGCGGAGTTGGCCACCGTGGACGCCGTGATCGCCATGTTCTCCAGCGTGGCGGTGCCGACCGGGTCGGCGGCCGACGCGCCGACGATGGACCAGAGGCCTTCGCAGGTGTCCACCGTCCAGTTGTCGAGGGTGATGTCGTCGATATCCGGCGGGAAGTCGCCGGTCTGGCCATCGTAGTTGCCCGTGATTAGCAGCAGCGGGCCGCCCACCGTGCCGGCCGTCACGCGGTACACGTTGGTGTTGAGCGCGTAGCCGCCGCGCAGCGTGTTCGTCTTGATCCGGTGCCCGGCCTGGAGGTTCGCGCTGTTCATGGTGAGGTCGCGGGCGTAGACGTTCTTCACGCCGCCGGTCATCTCGCTGCCGATCGTGATGCCGCCATGCCCGTTGGCGAAGTTGCAGTTCTCCACCACCACGTTCTGGCAGGGCACGTTGACCCGCCGGCCGTCGGCGTCCCGGCCTGCCTTGATCGCCATGCAGTCGTCCCCGGTGTCGTAGGTGACGTTCCGCACGACGACGCCGTCGCAGGACTCGGGGTCGCAGCCGTCGGTGTTCGGGCCGGTGGAGCTGATCGTCAGCCCGTCGATGGTCACGTTGTTGCACAGGTTCGGGTTCAGGTGCCAGAACGGGCTGTTGATGACCGTGACGCCCTCGAGCAGGACGCCGTCGCTCAGGAACGGCTGGACCATCTGCGGCGGCAGGAAGTGGCCCGCGCCGAACACGCGCGCAGACACCGGCACGTTGTCGTCGGCCATCGTCTCCAGCGTGTCGAAGTCGGCGGTCTCCAGGTTCTTCCAGTTCCACCAGTGGTTGTCGTCCGCCTGCCCGTTGAGGGTTCCCTGCCCGGTCACGGCGATGTCGCGCTGGCCATAGGAGTAGATGAACGGCGAGTAGTTCATCAGCTCGATCCCCTGCCAGCGGGTGAACACGACCGGCAGGAAGTCGTTCGGGTTCTGACTGAACAAGATCGTGGCGCCGTCCTCGACGTGCAGGTCGACGCGGCTGCGCAGATGGATGGCGCCGGTCAGGAACGTGCCGGGGGGCACTATCACGTGGCCGCCGCCCGAGCGGCTGGTGTAGTCGATCGCGGCGGCGAAGGCGACGGTGTTCATCGTGGTGCCGTCGCCCACCGCGCCGAAATCAGTGACGCGGAAGTACCGCCGCGGGAACCGCGGGCGGCGCACCGAGGCGACGATCCGGTCGGCGGCGGCGTCAGCCGGCGTCCGTGCCGGCCGGACGGACGGGCGGGTAGTCCTCGTGACGCTGGCGGCGGCCACGGAGCCGGAGGTGGCGGCTAGCGCGGGCACCGCGATGCCGAGGGCGCTGAGGCGCAAGAGGGAACGGCGATCGAACTCGTGTGACATCGTTGTCCTCCCGGTTGCGGGGTTTGGGAGTCAGGGATTCACTACTGAGGGTTGGGCTCGGGATCTGACGTGTGAGCCCGCTTGGCCAGGAAGGCGAAGTCGCAGCCCTCGTTGGCCTGGGTGATGTGCTCGCTGTACAGGGCGCCGTAGCCACGTTCGAACTTCGGCGCCGGGGGCTGCCATCCGGCGCGGCGATCAGCCAATGCTCGTTCTGAGATATCTAGAGAGAGCTCGCGGGCGGCGACGTCGAGCGTGATGAGGTCACCGGTCTTGACCAGGGCGAGCGGGCCCCCGACGAACGACTCCGGGGCCACGTGCAGCACGCAGGCGCCGTAGCTGGTGCCGCTCATCCGGGCGTCGGAGATTCGCACCATGTCGCGGAC
>DATMKQ010000250.1:0-9857 GCA_035571275.1 Trebonia sp. | reverse complement strand
GCGGCGACGCTGACCGGCGCGGAGCGGGTCCGGCTGTTCCGGTTGGTGTGGGACACGTGCGCCTCAGCGTTCGCCGGCCGTCAGGCGCTCTACGAGTACTACTTCTTCGGCGACCCGGTCCGGATGGCCGGCTCCTACGTGGCCGGCTATGACAAGGCCCCGTATATCAGCCGGGTGCGCGAATTCCTGGACCGGCCATGACGACGGCCTGCTGTTTGATCCAGTCATCGATCCGCGTGTCGCTTTCCCACGAGGTGATCAGCGAGTAACGCGGCCGCGGCCCCGGATGCCAGACGACGTGATAGAGGCGCTCGGAGTCGATGACAAGCTGCATGCCCGGGTGCAGCCTGATGCGGGTCTCAGAATCGGGATCGGCCTTGTCCTCGCGCAGGATGAATACCGACTGGCCGGGCGAGTTGTCGAGCTCCAGCCAGGAGCGGATCACATAGCCGCTGCCATCGGGGTTGAGCCGGTTGTTGTCGTCCCTGTGCAGCTGGCGAACGGCGGTCGCCTCGTCGCTTGGGTTGAGCTTGATGACCCGGACCCGGCCGTAGTTGCCGCCGATATCGTTGACATAGCGGACCAGGCCCGGGGCGATGTCACGGTTGCGGGTCCAGATCCCGTACTTGTCCGGCTTGCCGTGGTCCCAGAAACCGCGGCAGTCCATGTCCCCGTTAGCCGACGCCAGCGGTGCGAAGTTCGTATCGCCGCCGCTCTTCCAGTCCATGTACTCCAGTGACTCCCATTCGGCCCGCGGGATAGACGTCCCTTCGTAATCCCCGAGGACGACATAGCCCTTCTCGGCCAGAATGTCGAGTTTGTAATGCACGCGTTGCCCCCTTACCGCGAATAGTCCGCACGTCGGGGGGTGGTCGCTACGTACCCGGGAGGAAACCCGGCTAACCCATGACCAGGTCCTCATCCCCCAGCCGAACCGTTGTGCGCCGAAACATTTCCGTTCTCGGGGCGTCGGATGAAGAATCGGTAGGTGTAGGGAGGAGATTCGTTAAACATGACGCTGCGTGACGTACTGGCCGCTGGCAGCTTCTCGGTCACCGCCGAACTCAACCCGCCCCTGGACCCGGTCGCCGAACCGGTTCGCCGGGCCGCCGCGAGACTCAAGGGCCTGGTAGCGGCGGCGAACGTGACCGACAACGCCGCGGCGACGGTCAAGGTCAGCCCGCTGGCCGCCGCGAGCTGGATGATCGAGCAGGGCCTGGAACCGATCATGCAGGTGACCACCCGGGACAGGAACATCATGGCGCTGCAGTCCGACCTGCTCGCCGCCTGGGCGCTCGGCGTGCGGAACATCCTCGCCCTGTCCGGCGATCCGCTCAAGGTCGGCCGGTACGCGGACCTCGCCACGAAGGTCACGGACCTCGACTCCCGTGGCCTGGTCAGCCTGATCAGGAAGCTCAATGACGGTCAGCTCGCGGCCGGCGAGACGCTGCGCACCCCCACCGGATTCTTCGTCGCGAGCGCGATGAACCCGCTGGTCGACACCCCGCAGAAAATAGCGGCGAAGATCGCCGCGGGCACCCAGTTCTTCCAGACGAACATCGTCTACGACGTGCCGCGTTTCGCCAAGTGGTGCACGCCGCTCACCGAGGCGGGCCTGCTCGAAGGCATCCCCGTGCTCGTCGGCGTCATGCCGCCGCGCAGCACTCGCGCGCTCGAGCACATGCACAACAACATCCCCGGTGTCGAGGTGGACGACGCGACCTTCGCCCGGCTGGCCGGCCGGACTGGCGACGAGGCGAAGGACGCGGGAGTGGCGGTCGCCGCCGACGTGATCGCCGAACTGCGCGAGGTGCCCGGCGTGTCCGGCGTGCACATCATGGCGCCCGGCTGGGAGGCCGAAGCCGTCGCCCGCGTGGTCAGCGCCGCGGGGCTTGACGCACCCAGCAAGAAGAATTGATTCAATCTTCCGAACGGTCGCCGCGCTGACTCGCGGGCACCACGAGTCCCGATTCGTAGGCGGCGACCACCGCCTGAGTGCGGTCACGCAGCCCAAGTTTGGCGAGCAGGCGGCTGACGTGCGTCTTGACGGTTTCCTCCGTCACCACCAGGCGCGTCGCTATCTCCGGGTTGGACAAGCCTTCGGCGACCAGCCGAAGCACCTCGGTCTCCCGCGGGGTAAGCGCCGACAGGGCCGCGGGCACCGCCCGCGGTCCTTCGCGCGGTCCTTCGTGCGGCTGGATACGCGCGAACTCGCTGATCAGCCGGCGGGTGACCGCCGGGGCGAGCAGCGCTTCGCCGGCCGCGACGACCCGCACCGCGTCGAACAGCCGCTCGGCGGTCACGTCCTTGAGCAGGAACCCGCTGGCACCGGCCCGCAGCCCGTCGAACACGTACTCGTCGAGGTCGAACGTGGTCAGGATCAGCACCTTGGTTGACTCGTGCCCCCCCGATACGAGAAGACGCGTCGCCTCGATCCCGTCGGTGCCCGGCATCCGCACGTCCATCAGCACGACGTCGGGGGCCAGTTCGCCGCACAGGCGCACCGCCTCCGCGCCGTCGGCTGCCGTGCCGAGCACGGTGAAGTCCGGCTGGGTGTCAAGCAGCGCCGCGAACCCGGCGCGCACCACCTCGTGATCGTCGGCGACCACGATGCTGATCATCAGACCTCCGGTTTCGCGGGCAAGTCCGCCTCGACGAAGAATCCGCCTCCGGTGGCCGCGCCGGTGCGCAGCGACCCGCCCACGGTGGCGGCGCGCTCGCGCATGCCGAGCAGCCCGTGGCCGCCGGCGGCGGATGACTGTCCAGCGCCGCCGGAGCCGGGGGCCGGGCCGGGGGCCGGGCCGGGGCCGTTGTCGCGGATCCGCAGGTACAGCGCGTCGCCGGTATAGCGCAGTTCCACGTCCACGGCCGCGCCGGGAGCGTGCCTGCGCGCGTTGGTCAGCGCCTCCTGCACGATCCGGTACGCGGCGAGCTCGACGCCCGGGTCGAATTCGGCGACCGGCCCGGACACGATGAGCCTCGCCGACGCGCTCGACGCCGCCCGGGCCGCGTCGATCAGCCCGGTGAGCTGCCGCAAGCCCGGCTGCGGATGACGGTCCGCGACCGCCGCGTCGGCGTCTTCGCGGAGCACGCCGAGCAGCCGCCGCATCTCGGTCAGCCCCGCCCTGGCGGTGTCGCCGATCTCGGTGAACCGCTGCGCCCCGGCGGGCGGCAGTCCCGCGGTGGTCATCCGCCCCGTTTCGGCCTGCACGGCGATCACCGAGATGTGGTGCGCCACCACATCGTGCAGCTCACGGGCTATGCGCGCGCGCTCGCCGCGCGCGAGGTGCTCGGTCAGCGTGTCCGCGATCTCCGCCCGCGCGGCGGTCTGCGTCTGGTCGGCGCGCCGGGCCCGCACCGCGAACCCTGTCCCCGCCGCCGTCGGCACCAGCGACGCGAGCAGCACGGCGGGCGCGCTGCCGCCGCTGGTCAGCGCGAGCACGAGAAACGGCCCGGCCAGCGCGAGGGCGATGAACTGGGGGGCCGCCCGGGCGCGTGGCCAGGGCGTGTCGGCCGCGCCGAGCCGGTACACCGCGATCACCTGCGCGACCCCGACGGCGACCGGAAGCGCGCGCAGGGCAAGCAGCGCCGCGCTGGCCGCCGTGATCGTCACGGCGGCGGGGGCCCGGCGCAAGACGGCCAGCGGAACTGTGCCGGCCAGCGCGAGCAGGCACAACAAGGCCGGATACGGGACGACGTCGCCGCCGGTCGCGGTCGCCGTCGCCCGCGCGATCGCCTGGCCGGCCGCGGCCAGTCCGAGCAGCCCGGCGACGATCGCCGGCGCCTGGCGGGCGCTCGCGATCCGCGCGAGCGCGGCTCCGTTCTGACCCATAGGTGTCATTGTCCCCGCCAGAGCGCCCCAGGGCGTCACCCAAACCCGCCATCCGCGCGTAGCTCCCAAGGGGGACGCTCCCCTGGGTGACGACCGCAGCCGGGCGCGGAGCCTAGCGTTGCGGACCATGGAAGCAACCATCGAAGTTTCCGGGCTGCGCAAGCGGTTCGGCGCGGCACAGGCGCTGGACGGGATGACATTCTCCGTCCTCCCCGGCCAGGTGACCGGCTTCGTCGGCCCGAACGGCGCGGGCAAGTCCACCACCATGCGGCTCATCATTGGCCTCGACGCGGCCGACGATGGCACCGCGCTGATCGGCGGGCAGCCCTACCACTCGCTGCGGCGACCGCTCAGCCAGGTCGGCGCGCTGCTCGACGCCGGCGCGCTGCAGCCCAGCCGCAAAGCGCGCAACCACTTGCTGTGGCTGGCGCACTCCCAGGGCCTGGGCGCCGACCGGGTGCGCGAGGTGATGTCGCTGGTGGGGCTGGCATCGGTCGCCAAGCGCAAGGCGGGGGGATACTCGCTCGGGATGCGTCAGCGGCTGGGCATCGCCGGCGCGCTGCTCGGCGATCCGCCCATCCTGATGATGGACGAGCCGTTCAACGGCATGGACCCGGAAGGGATCGTCTGGATGCGCACGTTCCTGCGATCGCTCGCGGCACAGGGCCGGGCGGTCCTCGTCTCCAGCCACCTGATGGGCGAATTGCAGGATACGGCCGATCACCTGGTCGTGGTCGGCCGGGGCAAGGTCATCGCGGACACCAGCGTGGCATCTCTCATCCAAGCCGCCTCCGGGGACCAGGTGGAGGTGCGCACGGCGGCGCGAACGCAGGCGATGACCGTGCTGGCGCACGCGGGGGCGACAGTCGCCGTCACGGACGCCGACCTCCTCACCGTCTCCGGCCTGTCCCCCGAACGGATCGTCGCGGAGCTCACCGACGGCGGCGTCCGGTTCGCCGAGGTGCGCGCCCACCGCGCGACGCTCGAAGAGGCGTACATGGACCTGACCAGGGACGCTGTGGAATTCCAGGCCGGAACCCGGCAGCCGGAGGCGGCGTCGTGACCACCATGACGCCGTACCGCTCCGAGGTGGGGCCAGGCCGCGACGGGTTCGCGCAGTTGGTGCACGCGGAGTGGACCAAGTTCCGCACGGTACGCGGCTGGATCATCGCCATGATCGTCGCGATCTTCGTATCCGTCGGCCTCGGGCTGCTCGCGCCCGCGAGCGACTCGAGCGGTTGCCAGACCTCCGGGGGCGGCGGGCCGCAAAGCGGCGCGGCCTGCGGGGGGGCGCCCTCCCTCCTCCTCGGGCCGGGCGGGGAGCCCGTGACCGACAGCTTCTACTTCGTGCACCAGCCGCTGGCCGGCGACGGCAGCATTACCGTCCGGGTCACCTCGCTGACCGGCCCGGCTGGCGTTGTCAACAGCCCGGACGGCAATTCGTTCGGGTCGCCGGGCATCCAGCCGTGGACCAAGGCCGGCGTCCTCATCAAGCAAAACCAGAACCCGGGGTCCGCGTACGCGGCGATGATGGTCACCCACGACCACGGGGTTCGCATGCAGTGGAATTACACTGGCGACACCGCTGGCCTGTCCGGCGCCGTCGGCCCGGCGAACCCTCGCTGGCTGCGGCTGAGCAGGGCCGGCGACGTGATCACCGGCTACGACTCGGCGGACGGCACGCACTGGACCCAGGTCGGCGCCGTCACGCTGTCCGGCCTCCCGGCCACCGTCCAGGCCGGGCTGTTCACCGCCTCTCCGGACTACGTGGTGCCGCACGGCGTCACCGCCTTCCACGGCCCCACCCAGGCGACCGCGGTCTTCGATCACGTCACCCTCTCGCGAGCGGTGGGAGCGTCGGGGGCGCGGGGCTCGTGGACCGGTGAGTACTTCGGGGCCGGGCAGGGGTCAGGGAGCGACACCGGGAAGTATCACCAGGGAGGCGGGCAGTTCACGGTGAACGGGTCCGGTGACATCGCTCCGGTCACGGCCGGCCACGGCGGGCTGGCCGATGGGGCCCAGTTGATCAACAACATCCTCATCGGGACGTTCGCGGGGCTGATCGCGATCGCGGTCGTAGCCGCGCTGTTCATCACCAGCGAGTACCGGCGCAAGCTCATCCGCATCACGCTGGCGGCGAGCCCGCGGCGCGGCCGGGTGCTGGCGGCGAAGGCGATCGTGATTGGCGCGGTCTCGTTCGTGGCCGGCGTGATCGGCGCCGCCGTCGCGCTGGCGCTCGGCACGAAGATAACCGACTCTCGCGGTAACTACATGTTCCCGGCGCCGCTGATGACCGAAGTACGCGCCGTCATCGGCACGGGGCTGCTGGTCGCCGTCGCGGCCGTCCTCATCCTCGCCGTCGGCGCTATGGTGCGCCGCGGCGCGGCGACGATCGCCATCGCCGTCGTCGTGTTCGTGGTCCCCTATTTCCTATCGGTCACCGCGGTCTTGCCGGTCGGGGTGGATGACTGGCTGCTGCGGGTCACTCCGGCCGCCGGCTACGCGATTCAGGGGGCTTATCCGGAATACGCGCAGGTCGTAGCGATCTATTCGGCCGCGAACGGCTACTACCCGCTGGCGCCGTGGATCGGCTTCCTGGTGCTCTGCGCCTGGACCGCCCTCGCGCTCGCTGGCGCGGTCTATCTGCTGCGTCGGCGGGACGCGTGATGGCCGACGCGCTGCACGCGGAATGGACCAAGCTGCGGACGCTGGCCAGCACGTTCTGGCTGCTGCTCGGCGCGGCCGTGCTCACCATCGCGGTGGGCGCGACCGCGGCGGCGGCCTTCCGCTGCCAGGCCGGCGAGTGCGCCCCGGCGGTGACCGGGGCCGATCCGGCCAAGATCAGCCTCACCGGGATCGACCTGGGCCAGGTAGTCGTCGCCCTGCTCGCGGTGCTGGCCATCGGCGGCGAGTACAGCACCGGGATGATCCGCCTCACCCTGGCCGCGATGCCGCGCCGGCTGACCGCGCTGGCCGCCAAGGCGGCGGCGATCACCGGCTGCGTACTCGCGGCGAGCGCGGTTGCCGTCCTCGGCTCCGTGCTGGCCGGCCGGCTGATCCTGCCCGGCCACGGCCTCAGCCAGGCCAACGGTTACCAGCTGCTATCCCTGGGCAACGGCCCCGACCTGCGCGCGACGGCCGGCGCGGTGCTCTACCTGGCGCTGATCGCGCTGCTCGCGATCGGCCTGACCACAGCCGTCCGCGACTCGGGCGTGGCCATCGGCGCGGTGCTCGCCCTGCTGTACCTGTTCCCGATCGTCAGCTCGGTGGTCCCGGACCAGACGCTGTCCCGCCGCCTCGAACAGATCGCCCCGATGACGGCCGGCCAGTACATCGAGGCCACCACCGGCGTGCGGGCCCTGCCGCTGACTCCCTGGCAGGGTCTGGGTGTGCTGGTCCTCTGGGCGCTCGGCGCCCTCCTGCTGGGCGCGGCGGTCCTCCGCCTGCGTGACGCCTGACCCGTGACGCCTGACCTGCGCCACCTGACCCGCGCCGCCTAACCCGCGGCGGCTAGGCGCGCCGCGAACGCGGCGGCGGCTGCGCCCGGGTCGTCGGCCTCGGTGATGGCGCGGACCACCACGACCCGCCGGGCGCCCGCCTCGAGCACCGAATCGAGCCGCGGCAAGCTGATCCCGCCGATCGCGAACCAGGGCCGCCGCAGGCCCCGCGAAGCGACGTGAGACACCAGGTCAAGCCCGGTCGCGGGGCGTCCAGGCTTGGTCGGCGTCGTCCACACCGGCCCGGCGCAGAAGTAATCCACGCCTTCTTCCAAAGAAGCCAGCGACGACTGGGCCGGGCTGTGGCTGCTGCGCCCGATCAGCGGCCCCGGCCCCAGGATCTGCCGCGCCACCGGCACCGGCAGGTCGTCCTGCCCTAGGTGCAGCACGTCCGCCCCCGCCGCCAGCGCGATATCGGCGCGGTCGTTCACCGCCAGCAGCCGGCCGTGCCGACGGCACGCGTCCGCGAACACGGAGAGCAGCGACAGTTCCTCGGCGGCCTCCAGCCCTTTTTCCCGCAACTGGATGATGTCCACCCCGCCGGCCAGCACCGTGTCGAGAAAGCCGGGGAGGTCGCCCCGGTCGCGCCGCCCGTCGGTGCAGAGGTACAGCCGCGCGGCCGCCAGCCGCTCCCGCAAGTCCGTCATGGAGGCCATCGAATCACGCGTTACACTGACGTGAACAACCACGGGAGCCCGTATCGGGCTGAGAGGGAGGCAGGCGCGCCTCCGACCGTTGAACCTGATCCGGGTAATGCCGGCGAAGGGAGAGAATGTGGACCCCGATGTTGTCATCGTCGGCGGCGGCGTAATCGGCACCGCGATCGCCTGGCGCGCCGCGCTCCACGGACTAGCCGTAACGCTCATCGACCCGGACGACGACGCCGCCAAGGCGAGCCTGGTCGCGGCGGGCATGCTCGGCCCGGTGTCAGAAAGCGTGTTCGGCGAGCAGGACCTGCTCAACCTGAACCTGCTGGCGATCGGCAGGTTCCCTGGCTTCACCGAAGAACTGGAAGCAGCCGCCGGGCAGCCAACCGGGCTGCGCACCGAGGGCACCCTCTCGGTCGCCTACGACAGCGACGACCTGGCGGCGCTGCAGCGGCTGATCGCGTTCCGCCATTCGATTGGCCTCGCGGCAAAAGAACTCGACGGCAGGCAGTGCCGCGCGCTCGAGCCGTTCCTCGCCCCCGGCACCCGCGGCGGCGTGCTCGCGAGCGGCGACCTGTCCGTCGACAACCGGCGCTACCTGGCCGCCCTCAAGGATGCGGCCCGCGGGGCCGGCGTCCGCACGGTCACAGCCGCCGTGACCGACGTGGCGGCGGCCGGCGGCGGCCGCATGCGCGTGACGACCTCCGCGCCCGGGGACGAGCCCCTGTCGGCTCCCCAGGTGGTCGTGGCCGCCGGCTGGGCGACGCGGAAAATCAACGGCGTCCCGGCCCGGGTCCGCGACGCGCTCCGCCCGGTCAAGGGCCAGATCCTGCGGCTGCGCCACCCGCGCACCATGCCTCCCATAGCCGCGCACACCATCCGCGCAATTGTCGGCGGCCGCGACGTGTACATCGTGCCCCGCGCCGACGGCGAGGTGGTCGTGGGCGCGACGCAGGAGGAGCGCGACGACACCGATGCCACCGCGGGCGCCGTGCACGACCTGCTGCGCGACGCCATGACCGCGGTCCCGGTGATTAGCGAGCTCATCCTGGCCGAAATCAGCGTGGGCCTGCGTCCGGGCAGCCAGGACAACGGCCCGATCGTTGGCCTCGCCGGAGAAGGCCTCATCGTCGCCACCGGCCACTTCCGCAACGGCATCCTGCTGTCCGCCGCGACCGCGGACGCGGTGACCGCGCTCCTGGCGGGAAAGCAGCCAGCCGCCGAATGGGCCCCGTTCACACCAGGGAGGCTGCGGTGAACGTCACGCTGAACGGCGAGCCTCGCGAGGTGCCGCCAGGCACGACCGTCGCGCAGCTTGTCGGCATGCTCACCGACCAGCCGACGGGCGTCGCCGCCGCGCTCAACGGCGAGGTGCTGCCGCGCCGCACCTGGGCGGGCACACCGCTCACCGAGCGGGACCAGATCGAAGTCGTGACCGCCGTGCAGGGAGGGTAAAAAGATGGATATCCCGAACGGCGAAGCGTGGACCATCGCCGGCCGTACGCTCACCTCCAGGCTGATCATCGGGACCGGGGGAGCACAGAGCCTGGACGTGCTGCGGAAGGTGCTGACCGCCTCGGGGGCGCAGCTCAGCACGGTCGCGATGCGGCGCATCACCGCCGCCGGCGAAGGCTCGCTGCTCGACGTGATCAGGCAGGCGGGTGTCGACGTCCTGCCGAACACCGCGGGCTGTCACACCGCGACAGAAGCCCTGCTTGTCGCCCGGCTGGCCCGCGAGGCGCTCGGCACCGACTGGGTCAAGCTCGAGGTCGTCGCGGACGACATCACGCTGCTGCCCGATCCTGAAGAGCTCATCGAGGCCGCCCGCAAGCTCGTCGCGGACGGGTTCACCGTGCTGCCCTACACGAACGACGACCCGGT
>DATMKQ010000249.1:0-31295 GCA_035571275.1 Trebonia sp. | reverse complement strand
TCGAACACCATGAACCTGGTGCTGGTGGTGCCCTGATCGACGGCCCCGACGAAATCGGCCAAATGCGGTCTCCCTTGACCAGTAAGCACGGTTCGTTCTGGATAAGTCTTTCAAGGTTCGCAACGCGAGGGCCAGCACCTCGGCGCGGTCGGGCGGTTGCAGGGTGCCGCCGCCTAGTTGCAGCGCGGCGAGCGTGGCGGACTTAGCCACGGCGAGCGCCGCGTTGGCGCGGATAACCGCGGCGCGATCCGGGTCCGGGCCGGCCAGCGCGGCGATCGTCTCCGCGGTCATCTCGGCCGAGCCGCGCGGTAGCTGCTCGTCGATCATCGCGAGCGCCGCCGGGTCGCGGTCGAAGATGTTGGCCAGCTCGCGCGAGTCGGCGGTGATGTCGATGATCGCACCGATCAGGTCCTCCGGCCTGGTCTCGCCGGAGTCAAGGCTGTCAAGCAGCCGGGTGTAGGCCGTCAGCGGCCCGGCGAGCAGGCCGCCGAGGATCGCCGCCTTCGACGGGAAATGGTAGTACAGCGCGGCCGTCGTGGTGCCGAGCTCGCGCGCGATGTCGGCGATCGTGGTACCGGTGTAGCCCTGCCGTGCGAACAGTTCGCCCGCGATGGTGAGGATGCGCTGCTTGGTGTCGGGCTGGGGCATGCTGCCCAGTGTACTTGCTGATTGATTAGTAAGTGGGTTAGGCTCGCGGGCATGGACGAACTTACTAATCAATCAGTAGGTGTCTCCCCGGGCTCCGCCGCGTTCACCTGGACTCGCGGGCACGTGCTCGCGCTGGTCGTGCTGTGCCTCGCTGCGCTGCTCGACACGATCGACGTGACCGTGGTCAACGTGGCGATGCCCGCGATCAGGAACTCGCTGCACTTCTCCGAAGGCGGGCTGGCGTGGATGGTGGACGCGTACATGGTGCCGTTCGGCGGGTTCCTGCTGCTTGGCGGTCGGACCGGGGACCTGCTCGGGCGGCGCCGGGTGCTGCTGGCGGGAACGGGGCTGTTCGCGGCGGCCTCGCTGGGTTCCGCGCTCGCGCCGTCGGCCGCTGTCATGATTGTTACGCGGGCAGCCGAGGGGCTCGCCGCCGCGTTCGTGGTGCCGATGACGTTCGCGATGCTCGCCGCGGTGTTCCCGGCCGGCCCGGCGCGGAACCGGGCGTTCGCCGTCTGGGGCGGCGTGTCCGCGGCGGCCGGGACGCTCGGGCTCATCCTCGGCGGCGTGCTTGTATCAGCCGCGGGCTGGCGCTGGATCTTTCTGGTCAACGTCCCGGTCGGGGCGGTGGTGGTGCTGGCGGCGCTGCGCGTGCTGCCGCGGGACGGCGCCGCCGCTCGCCGCGGCTGGCGCGGCTTCGACCTCGGCGGCGCGATCAGCGTGACGGCCGGGGCGAGCCTGCTCGCGTACGCGGTCGCGCGCACGAGCGGCGCGTCGTGGGGGTCCGGTGAAACGGTCGCGCTGCTGTCCGGGGCGGCGGCGCTCATCGGGTACTTCGTCGTGCACGAGCGGTTCGTGGCGGCGTCGCCGCTGCTGCCCCTGTCGCTGTTGCGCAACCGCTCCGTGACCGGTGCCAACGTGGTGTCCGCGCTGCTGGCGAGCGCGATGTTCGCGGTGTTCTACGCCACCACGCTGTACATGCAGGAGGTGCTGGGCTTCTCCGCGCTGCGCACCGGGCTCGCTTACGTGCCTTTCGGGCTGTCGATCCTGGTCGCGGCGGGTTGCGCGCCCGCGCTCGTGTCGCTGGCGGGGATCCGGGCCGTGTCGGTCGCGGGATCGCTCGTCGGCGTGGCGGGGCTCGTGCTGCTCGCCCGCGTGCCGGCGAACGGCCACCTGCTCGCTGACATCGTCGTCCCCACGGTCATCGTGGGCCTGGGCGGCGGGCTGGTGATCGTTCCGACGTCGATCGCGGCCATGTCCGGCGTCGCGACGGACCGGCACGGCGTCGCGGCCGCGCTGCTGAACGTGAGCCGACAGCTCGGCGGGGCGCTCGGCCTCGCTGTGATATCGGCGATCGTCGCCGGCACGACGACGCGTTTTGCCGCCGCGGGTGAAGGCGCGCCCGCCGCGCTCACCGCGGGCTTCCACGCGGGCTTCGCCGCCGCTGCCGTGCTGACCGCGGTCGGCGCCGCGACCGCCGCCGTGCTGCTGCCCGACGGGGGCCGCGGCCAGCGCATCAACCTCATCGAGCTGCAAGCCGGGCGATAGCGCGCGCGGGCGTCACAATCGTTCCTCGGCGGCCAGCTCTTCCCTGACCCGCTGCAGCTCGCGGGTGACGCCCGGGCCGGTCACGCCAAACTCGGTGACCGAACGGGTGGCCGCGGCTACCGCGTAGCTCAGCGCCCGGTCCGCGGCCAGCCCACGTGCTCGCAGGGCGAGAAACGCACCCGCCAGGATCTCACCGGCCCCGACACTGTCCACCTCCTCGGCAGCAGGTGCCGGTACACCGTGCCGGCCTTCGGCCGTGAGGAACTCCGCGCCCGCGGGGCCGTGCTTGAGGACAGTCGGCGCCGACGGCCGCCCCCGGTCGTGGTAAAGGCCCCGGTATTCAGCTTCGTTCAAGAAGACGAGGTCCGCGCGATCGCAGACCTCCCGGCAGGCCGCCGGCTCGGCCGCGACGAAAGGCTCGAACATGTCGACAGAGAGCTGGGCGCGACATCCCTTGTCGCGAAGGAGTTTCAGCCATTCCAGCTGCTGTCGCGGCGGCGCGGACCCCAGATGCACGTATCTCGCCCACAGATAAGACGGCGGGAACGTGTCGAAACGCGGCTCGGTCGCGACTCCCAGGTCGGAGCTGAACGACAGCCCGCCATCGCGGGCCTGATGGATAACGAAGGTAGCGGAGGCACCCGGCAGGACTGCTAGCCCCGCGATGTCGATACGGAGTTGCCGGAAAATGCCAAGGTCGAAGTCTGCGCCTACCTGCGCTACCAGTCCGACGCCGTCAAGCAGCGCGGCCGCGGCGAAAGCCGTGGCGAAGCCGGATCCGCCAGCGTAGGTAATGGTCCCGTTGGCTGTCCGGTCCGTCGCAAAGCCAACGTGGCCGATGAGGACCAAGGTGATTGGCATATTCCGCTTCGCCCTCGGGGCGGTGAGTCAAACGTCAAGGACAGAGAGCCAGCGCTTATTGTTGATAATCGCTGACTGCACAGGAATCCGCGCCCAGATGCGGTCTAGCGGCTCTTCCAGGCAGTTTCCGCAGCGAAGGTATCTGTCGCCGACCGGCTGGAGAACATTGCCTGCTGGGTCAACGATGAGGCAACCTTCGGTCTCGACCTCGGTGGAGGGCGCCGTGGGCACCGGTGCCGCCAGATCGGTGGCGGCCTTGACCAGGCACTTGAACTCGTCGTCCGCCAGCCAGTGCCGCTGCTGGCCGGAGTTCTGCTCACCTCGCCGGCTGTACTGATAGAGGCGCCAGATTTCCGGATCAAGATCACGGACGGTCCTGGCGAGCGACGGCAGGTTCTCCCGGTTCACGCGGCTCACCACGGTCGCCAGCTTCAGGCTGACACCCGGTTCCTTGGTCACGAGTCGCGCCGCTTCCAGCACCTCGTCGAGATCGGCCTTCTGCCCGCGCATCGCGCGGTGCACCTCTGGCGTCGAGCCCTCGATGGAAATGCCGACCATGGCGAAGCCAGCTAGCCGGAACCCTTGGTCAAGACGCCTGCGCAAGAGTTCACCGTTGGTGTTGAGCACCGTGAACTTGCCGCGCTGCGCCAGTGCGGCCGCATACTCGTCGACCTTGCGAACAAGCAGGGGCTCCCCGCCGCAGAGAGTAACCACGCGTGCGGAGGAGGCCGCGAGCGCCCGGAGGATCTCAGGCCGACGCTCGACCGGGTCCTTAGCCGGTACTGGCCCGTAACAGAAGTCGCATGCGAGGTTGCAGTGACTGCTCAGCCACCAGTCCACCGACGGGATCACGGGGAGACTTTAGCGCTAGGCCACTTGGGCTCAGGTGGAAAGGGGGTCACTTGACTAGTCACGATTACGTGTCGGTGCACCTTTTTGCCGATATCAGAACGACGGGGACCAGCCGGGCCGGGCCGGAACCGCCAGATTAGCGAGTCGCAATGCCTCAATCGCATCGAAAGTCATCCATATCGGCAGGTCACCGTTATCCCATGCCCACAATGCGGCGTTGTCGCCACCGTAGAAGTCCCAGATCCCGGTCACCGCTTGGCTCACCGCTGGGTGCGCCGTCGGCACGCCCGCCGATACCAGGGCTTTCACAACCCACGCGGCCGTGAAATGCCGGACATGGACCAGTTCGGGCTTGCCGCTGACCGTCCGCTCGATGACCTCGTACGCGTTGTGCAGGTCGCGCTGCTCGGCGAGCCACGCCACCGCCTGCTCCTGGGCCTCCCACACCTGGTCGGACGGCTGTATCGCCTGCGCGCTGGCGAGTACTCGTACCGCCCGCGCGGTGTGCGCCACCGACGGGTTGGGATCGATGAGCAATGGCTCGGCCTTTTCCGGCCATAGCAGGAGATCTCCGTAAGGTCGGCGCGCGGCGAGCAGGCTCTCGACGAGGATCTCTACGTGCTTTGGCGCGGGCTTGAGCAGCAGGCTCGCTTCCAGCATCGTCGTGAGGATGAACGGCCTGACTTTCTCGAATTCACCAAGGTCTCTCTCCATCTGAGCGATGTGGGCGTCGAAGCGGTCCGTGGCGGAAAACAAGCGCAGCGCGTGCAGCACTGCCGCCGTCGCCTCCGGCCTGGGCTGTGATTGCTCGTGGCTCGCGTATCCGCCGGCTGGGCCAGCCATTTCCCTGAGGTTCTCCGCGACAGGGATCAAGTCGGCGGCCAGGCCGTCCTCAAGCAGCAGCATTGTCCTCAAGCCAAAGGCGGTCGACGCCGCGGTCGCCGTTGCAGGCAGGACCCGCAGGTCGCGTGGCCACCCTGTGGCCTTGCCATCGGCGTCCCTGGCGAGGCAGTCGCGCAGCGCGCGCGCGACGTTCTGGAACGTATGCAGCAGCGTGGGCGCCGAAGGGTTCGCCGACGGTACCTGGACAATCCGGGCACCGGAGCGCTCCGGCCTGGAGCGCAGCTCGGAAAGGCGGTTCAAGATGGCACCCCGGGCCGTGAGGTACTCATCCAGTGAACGGGCTTGCGGCTCGGAAGGCAGGTCCCGGCCAGCCGCCCACCCTTCTACTTCTGATAGCGGAACGCTGAGCCTGTCGGCCGCCTGCTCGACTGTCTTACGCCGGGTGCGCAGGGTCTTGGTGAGCTCCGCGCCGAAAAGGTGAAGCTCTTCAGGACTGAACCCGGCGACGCCCGACGCGGATTCACGGGGCCGTGTCTCGCCGGGCTCGAAATAGGTGCCCCTGGTCAGGGCTTCCGCCAGCGCGGTGAGCGCCTCGGATTCCACCTCCAGACGTAGCGCGCGGGGCGAGGGCGCCTGGCCAGGCGGTGCGGATCGCAACTCGTGCAGCCGGTCCCAGTTCCGAAGCAGGGCCGTCCTGCGCTGGCCAAGATCCTGGGCGTAAAGATCGGCATCCGGCACTAGCCCCGCCGAAAGCTCGAGCCCCAGGCACGCGTCGGCCACGATGCTCAGCGTCGGGTCCAGCGTGCCCGCGGCCGTGCGGACGGCGCGCACGATGGCTCGCTCAGGCGATTCTCCGGCGAGGACGAGTGCGCGCACGCTGCTCAGCCCCATGAGCGTGTCCAGTGTTAGCTCGGTGTTATGGAGCCGCTCCTCCCGAAGGCCGGTTCGCGTCCGGAGGCTCTTCAGAGTGGACGCGACACCGAGAGCGGCAGGATCTATTGGTTGGGCCATCTGCCCTTCTCTACTGGGTACTAGTGACCACCAAGATCATTACCGGCAGCGTAGCCGACAAAAGTCAGATACGCACGCGTGACAGTTGTCTGATTCGGGTATGACGCGTATGTCAGTTGTCAGGCATAGTGATCACATCTACGACAGACACCGACAACGACGTTGGTGGCAGTTGTCGCAAGCCCGCCGTTCAGCGCAGAGAGAAGCGATGACCACCATCAGTCAACCCAGCGTCCCAGCGCGCCGTCGAGAGGCGCACAGGGTCCGCCTGTGCAGTGGCATCCATCTCACCAGCCATGGAGCATCCGGCGTGATCCGCCGGTCGTTCCATGAGCATCTAGTCGCCGTTGGCCCTTATCCCGGTAGACGGCCGCCGCGCCCGGTAACTCCCCACAGGGAGGAACAATGCCTCGCTATGCTCAGCCGCGCCCGCTCGCCAAGCTGCTGCTCCCGACAGTTGTCGCCTCCTGGCTCCGCTCGCCAGGAGACAGCTGATGGGCCGAATCCCGATCCCGGCGGCGAACATGCCGCAATATCGTTCCATTGTCGCGCTGGACATAGAGCGTTCCACCAGCCGTCCCAACCCCATTAAGGGCGAACTCCGGTACAAGGCCTACGAACTGTTCGAAGAGGCGCTGCGCAAGACGGGCATCGACAAGCGCCACCATGACCGGTTCATTGACCGGGGGGATGGCTTCCTGGCGCTAATTCGTCCAGTGGACCAGGTGCCCAAAGTAATCCTGCTGAACAGGGCGATCCCTATCCTCAGCGAGTTGCTCACCGAATACAACGCCAGTCTTCCGCGCCACAGCCTGCCGCAACGTCAGCTGCGGGTCCGTGTCGTCGTGCACGCGGGAGAAGTCCACTATGACGCACACGGGTGCTTCGGCGAGGCGCTGGATGTCGCGTTCCGCTTGCTCGACGCGACCCCGGTGAAAAAGACGCTCAGGGAGCTAACCAATCCGTTGATCCTCGTCATCTCGGAGGATATCTACAGCTCGGTTGTCCGGCACGGCTACGACGGCATCGACGGTCAGGCATTCCATCCGATGGTGCGCGTCCAAGTCGGCGGCAAGCGCTACCCAGGCTGGATCCACATCCCGGAGCACGCGCGGCGGCCCAAGCTGGCTCAGCTAGCCACCTATCGGCGCCCGGCATAAGTGCCGGAGGATGTGTGGTGTGGGAATCGAGATGGTTGGTGTGCTGGTGGTTGGGGGCGGGCCGGCCGGGCTGGCGGCGGCCGCCGAGTTGAGCCTGCACGGGGTCGGGTGCCTGGTGATCGAGCCGCGCGCCGACGTGTCGCACCGGCGGCCGCGCGCCAAGACGTCGACCGTGCGGACGATGGAGCACCTGCGCCGCTGGGGGCTCGCGGACACCGTGCGCGACGCGGCGCCGCTCAAGGTCGCCTGGTCGCAGCGGGTCACCTTCTGCGAATCGCTGACCGGCGGGCGGATCACCGACTTCGCCGGCGCGTTCGGGCTGACGGTCGAGCGCGATGACCGGTTCGCCGAGCCAGGGCAGCAGGTGCCGCAGCCGGTCGTCGAGGAGGCGCTCAGAGCGCACCTGGCCCGGCGGCCTGGTGTCGAGCTACGGCTCGGCCATCTCGTGACCGAAGTCGCCGAAGACGAGACCGGCGTGACGGTGACCGTGCGCGACCCGGCGGGCGTTGCCTACCAGGTCCGGGCCGAATACGTGGTCGGCTGCGACGGGTACGGCGGCGTGACGCGCGAGCAGCTCGGGGCGCGGTACGCGGGACGATCTGACTCGCGGCCGAACTTCAACGTGGTGTTCCGCGCTCCAGGATTCGACACCCCGCTCGGCCCGGCCGTGCAGTACTGGACGCTCACCGCCGCCACCCAGGGCCTGACCGGCCGGCTCGATATGGACGGCACGTGGTGGGCGATCATGCCGCGGGTGTCGGCCGAGTACGGCGCGGCACACGCGACGGAGCTGATCGCCGGGCTGTTCGGTGCGCCGGTCGCGCACGAGCTGCTGGCTTGCGACCCGTGGACCGCGCGGATGCTCGTCGCGGACAGGTTCGCCACAAAGCGGATATTCCTGGCGGGTGAGAGCGCGCACGTGAACCCGCCGTTCGGCGGCCACGGGTACAACACCAGCGTCGGGGACGCGGTCAACATCGCGTGGAAGCTCGCGTTCGTGCTGCGCGGCTGGGCGCCGCCTTCCTTGCTGCAGAGCTACGAGCAAGAACGCCGCGGCGTGGTCGAACAGACCGTGGCGAGCGCGGCGGCGAACATGGCCGCGATGCCGGCCGACCTGACCGGCCTGACCGCGAACGCGGCAGCGATCCAGCACGCGAAGTCCCCCGAGTTCTTCAACCTCGGGCTGGTGCTCGGCTACACCTATGCCGGCTCGCCGGTGATCCAAGGCGACCGCGGCTCCGGCGGTGGCCTCGCGGTCGCCGACGTGGGCCGGTACACCCCGTCCGCGGAGCCGGGGGCGCGGCTGCCGCACTGGTGGCTGCCGGACGGAAGCTCGCTGTTCGACAAGCTCGGCACCGGGTTCACGCTCGTAGCACCGGCGGGCGCGGGTGACGGTTCTGTTGCAGATTTTTCCGAACGGGCTCGGGCGTTGCGCATCCCGCTCACCCTGACGTCGTCGCCGCGGGATTACCCGTGGCGCGACGAGTTCCTGCTGGTCAGGCCCGACCAGCACATCGCGTGGCGGGCGGACGACCCGGCGGGCATCGACCTGGCGGCGGCCGTCGGGAGATACCGCGGGAGTAGCTCGTGACTAGCTCGAGAGCGGTGAGTCGGTAACGCGGTCTGGTCACGGGCGTCCTTACCATGGATCTCGGAGACCCGTATCCGGGGGCTCGGGGAGGAGTGAGCGCCCATGCCAGGCGTTCTCGACGCGCGCGACAGGAACACCGCGTTGCGCAAGCTGACCGCGGGGCCGCTCGATGTGCTAGTCATCGGCGGCGGCATCACCGGGGCGGGCGCCGCGCTCGACGCGGTGTCGCGCGGCCTGCGGGTCGGTCTTATCGAGGGCCGTGACCTGGCGGCGGGCACTTCGAGCAGGTCGAGCAAGCTGATCCACGGGGGCTTGCGCTACCTCGAGCAACGCGACTTCAAGCTGGTCAGGGAGGCGCTTCGGGAACGTGACCTGCTCGTCACGCGCCTCGCGCCGCACCTGGTCAAGCCGGTGCCCTTCCTCTACCCGCTGTACCGGAAGGTGGTCGAGCGGCCCTACGTGGGCGCCGGGCTGGTGATCTACGACGCCATGGAAGGCACCAAGCGCCCCGTGCCGTACCACCGGCACCTCAGCGCGCGCGGCGGGCTGCGCCGCGCGCCCGCGCTGCGGCCAGAACGGCTAGCCGGCGCGATGGTCTACTACGACGCGCAGGTCGACGACGCACGATACACGCTCACCGTCGCCAGGACCGCCGCGGCACACGGTGCGATCGTGCTCACCCGGGCGACGGCCACGTCGCTGCTGCGGTCGGACGATGACGCTGCTCCTACGGCGGGACGACCCCCCGCACCCCCCGAAACAACCGGCTCAGCTCCCCGGGGGGGACGACCCCCCGCACCCCCCGAAAAAACCGGCGGGCGAGTGATCGGGGCGCGGGTCCGCGACGAGGAGACCGACCGGTCGTTCGATATCATGGCGTCCCGCGTCATCGTGTGCACGGGCGTATGGACCGACCTCGTCGCCTCGCTCGGCGGGGTGCAGGCACGCTATGAGGTGCGGATGTCCAAGGGCGTGCACCTCGTCATGCCGCGGGCGGCGATCGACGCCGAGACGGGCATGATCGCGCGCACGGAGAAGAGCGTGCTCTTCTTCATCCCGTGGGGCGAGCGGTGGATCGTGGGCACCACCGACACCGACTGGTCCGGCGACCGGGCCGAGCCCACGGCCACGGGCGAGGACGTGGACTACATCCTGCTCGCCGCCAACCGGGTGCTGGCCAAGCCGCTCACCCGCGCGGACGTGATCGGCGTGTACGCGGGGCTGCGGCCGCTCGTCGCGGCCGCCGCGGACACCCCGACGACCAAGCTGTCCAGGGAGCACGTGGTCGACGTGCCGGTGCCCGGGCTGGCGACCGTCGCCGGCGGGAAGTTCACCACCTACCGGCTGATGGCGCGGGACGTGGTCGATGCCGCGCTGGCGGATTTCCCGCGCCCGGTGGCCGAGTCCGTCACCGCCCAGCTGCCGCTGCTCGGGGCGGACGGGCTGCCCGCGGTGCGCGCCGCGGCGCAGCGGCTCGCCGAGGACTACGACGTGCCGCTCACGACGGTCGAGCACCTGCTCACCCGGTACGGCGCGCTCGTGCCCGAAGTGCTGGAGCCGGTGGGTCGCGACCGGTCGCTCGCCCGCCCGCTCCTCGATGGCTACCCGTACCTGCGCGCCGAAGTCGCGTACGCGGTCACCCACGAGGGCGCGCTGCACGTGGAAGACGTGCTGGCGCGCAGGGTCCGGCTGCTGATCGAGTCGCCGGACGCCGGCGTGCCCGCGGCCGCAGAGGTGGGCGCGATCATGGGCGGCCTGCTCGGGTGGAGTCGCCGCCGCCGCGCGCTCGAGGTCCGCAGGTACCTGGAGTTCGCGGAGAGCGCCGCCGAGGCCCTCCAGTCCGCCGCGGACCTGCCGGAACCGGCCGACTCGGTCCTGGTCCCCGCGTAACCACCCACCCGTCCCCCGCGGCTCCGCTGGTCAGACAGCGTGGAAGATCCTCCGTGTTCCAGAACGGATAATCTTCCACGCTGATTGCCGTGCCCGGAATGTCTCAAGCTGAGGTTGAGGAACCCCCGGGCCGGGTGGGGCGGGGGCGGCGATTGGGTGATGAGAGTTCGGGCGGACGACGCGGGGGCGCGGGCATGGGCCGGGTGGCGGGCGGGGCCGGAGCCGGGGGCTTGGCAAGTTACATATTTACAATCCGGAAACAAGAGATATGTTTATGGTCTGGTTACTAGGAAACGCGGTCGAGGGGTACGTCGAGGGAACGGAGTTGCGGCTGATGAACCCGTACGTCATCCTTGGCAGCGCGGTGGTGGGGTTGCTCGTCGGCGTCACCGGGGCGGGCGGCGGCGCGCTGATGACGCCGATGCTGATCCTGCTGTTCAACGTCAAGCCCGCCGCGGCGATCTCCAGCGACTTGGTGGCCGCCGTCGTGATGCGGCCGGTCGGCTCCGTGGTGCACCTGCACAAGGGCACTGTCAATATGCGGCTGGTCGGCTGGATGTGCGTGGGCTCGGTCCCGATGGCGTTCCTGGGCGCGTACCTGTTGCACGTGCTCGGCGGGACTTCCGCTCAGCAGCAGAACGTGGAATACGCGCTTGGCGCCGCCCTGCTCGCGGGGACGGCCGCGATGGTGCTGCGGTCCGTCATGGACCGCCGGTCGGGCCAGCAGCGCACCGCGGGCGTCTCGGACCTTCGGGTCCGACCGGCGCTGACCGTGCTCATCGGCGCGGTCGGCGGCCTGATCGTGGGCATGACCTCTGTCGGGTCGGGCTCGCTGATGATCGTGCTGCTGCTGTTCACCTACCCCCTGATCGGCGCCAAGCAGCTTGTCGGGACCGACCTGACGCAGGCCGTGCCGCTGACCGCGGCGGCGGCGCTTGGCGCGCTGGCGTTCGGGCACGTGCAGTTCGGGCTGACCGCGGCGCTCATCGTCGGCAGCGTGCCGGCCGTGTTCATCGGCTCGCTACTGTCCTCGCGGGCGCCGGACAGGTACATCAGGCCGGTGATCACGTTCGTGATCTTCGCCTCGGGGCTGAAGTACGCCGGGCTTGACACCACGGCACTGGGCTGGACGCTTTGTGCCGTGCTGCTCGGCTGCGCGTCGTACTGGGCGGTTCGCAACCAGCCCTGGGCGCGGGAGAAGAAGGCTGACGCGGAGCCCGAGCTGATGCCTGACATTCTTAGACAGTGAGTTCCCCCGGCGAAGACGGCCCCCGTTTCCCCGATCGTGACGCAGCACCGCAGTACGCGCTGCCGCTGGTCGTTCGGGTTGAGCGGGGGTCGCCGCCGACCAGGACGGATGCGCTGGAAGCGGCCGCTTACGCGGTTCTGAGGTTTCTCTCCGATCCTCGGGTCGATGCGGAGGACGGGGAGTGGGCGGACGCGGTTAGGGCCTGGACCGATGGGCGGATCCGGAAAGTGGTCCGGCGGGCTCGGGGGGCCGGGTGGGAGCGGGCCAGCGCACTGCCCGGGATCACGGTTCGTCGCGGGACGGCGGAGATTCGGGTGTTTCCGCCTGTGCCTAACGACGACTGGCCCGCTGACCTGGCCAGGTTGCAGGTTTCCGGGACCGAGCTGGACGATCAGCAGGATCCGGGGGCGGTGGACGACGCGGCGCCGGTGCTTTGGCTGAACCCAGAACTGCCCATGACCGCGGGAAAGGCCATGGCGCAGGCGGGGCACGCCGCGCAGTTCGCGTGGTGGGGGCTGGAACCACGAGACCGTTCGGAATGGAAGGCACTTGATTTTGACCTCGCGGTGCGGACGGCAGCGGCGGGGCGCTGGGCGGAACTGGTCGCTAGCGGGCTGCCGGTCGTCAGGGACGGCGGATTCACCGAGGTTGCGCCCGGATCGTGCACCGTGGTCGCGGACCTGCCCGCGCTGCGCCGCGGGCTGTCGAAGGGCTAGCGAGAGGCTAGCGAGAGGCTAGCGAAAGGGTGTGGCAACGACCACGGTTGATTAACCCGGCGAGTAAGGTTTCGCGCTACTAGGATTCCGCCAAATACCTGGTCCGTGCGGAGGGAGTCGGCTTCGTGGGTGCCCGCCGCGCTGGCGCTCCGGTCCTGTCCGGGTCAGTGCCACCGCTCGCCGACTCGTTCTACGGTCGCCCGGAGACCGGGTTCGGCCTTGCTGACGCGCTGCGGCCCGGCGAGACCGTCGTTCTTGAGCCCGCCGGGCGAGACGACGGCGGCGCGGACAGGGCCCCGACCGGCACGGGTAAGACCCAGCTCGCGGCAGAGTTCGCGCACGCGATGTGGGACGCGGGCGCCGTGGACCTGCTGGTCTGGGTGCCCGCGGCGAGCCGGACCGCGATCGTGGCCGGGCTCGCTCAGGCCGCCGCCGACGTGGACGCCGAATACCCCGGCGAGACCGCGGACGACACCGCGAGGCGGTTCCTTGGCTGGCTGAGCCGGACCCATCGCCGATGGGCGATAGTGCTCGACGACGTGACGTCGGCTGCCGACCTCGAAGGTCTGTGGCCGGACGGTGAGACCGGCCAGGTAGTGGTCACGACGAGGCTGACCGAGGGGGAACTGCGCGACGGCAGCCGGGCCACGCTTGCTGTGCCCGGGTTCAGCGAGCGGGAGGCGCTCGGGTACCTCAACTCCCGGTTCACCGAGTTCCCCGACCAGCGGATCGAGGCGCTCGACCTGGCCGAAGACACGGGCGGACTGCCGCTGAGCCTCGCTCAGGCGGCGGCGGTGATCGTCGGGAGCGAGACGACGTGCCGCGACTACCGAGTGGAGTACGCGGCGCGGCTGCGCGATACCGCGGGGATAGTGGTGGACGGATGCCCGTCGTCGACCATTGCCACCTGGTCGCTGGCGGTCGAGCGCGCGCACGCGATGCCTCCCGCGGGACTGGCCTGGTCCGCGCTCGCGTTCGCCGCGATGCTCGGCACCTGCGGGATCCCTGGCGTGGTGGTTACCTCCTCCGCCGCCTGCGGCTACATCACCGGCCGGTCCCCGGCGGGCAGCGATGACCAGGGTCTGGTTCGCGCGGCGTTCGGGAACCTGGAGCGATTCGGGCTGCTCAGCCTCGACAAGGCCAGCCCGGTGCGCACGGTGTGGGTCCATCCCGCGGTCCAAGCGGCGGTCCGCGCCTACCTGGCGCCCGGCGACGTCGGTCCGGTCGTGGTGGCGGCCGCGAATGCCGTGCTCGAGGCCTGGCCGGAGGCCGGCGCTCCGGGCGCGCGCCAGCTCAGCCACGCGCTGCTGGACTGCGCGGCCAGCCTGCGCGGTTGCGCGGGAGATCTGCTGTGGCAGCCGACGGCACACCCGGTGCTGATGCAGGCGGGAAACTCGCTTCTCCAGGCGGCGCTCACCGAATCGGCTATCGGTTACTGGCAGTCGATGGCGACCGCGTGCAATACCCGGCTTGGCCCCGCGCACGCGCAGTCGGCGCTGGCCAGGGACCGGCTTTCGGCGGCGTACGCGGCGGCCGGCCGGATGGCCCAGGCGCTGCCGCTCTTCGAGACCGCCCTCGCCGACCGCGAAACATGGCTCGGGGACGAGCACCCCGACACGCTGACCGCGCGGGTGAACCTGGCCCGCTGCCAAACGGCGGCCGGGCGGGAGGCCGAGGCGACCGCGCTGTACGAGCAGGCGCTGGGGCAGTCAGAACGGCTGTTCGGTGTGACGCACAGGGACACGCTCGCGGTGCGGGCCGACCTCGCGGCCGGCTACCGGGCCGCGGGGCGGCCCGGGGACAGCGTCTTGCTGTACGAGCGCACGCTCGCCGAGTGTGAGGTCGCGCTTGGCCCGGCGCACCGGGACACGATGAAGGCACGGGCCAGCCTGGCCGCCGCCTACCAGGCCGCGGCCAGGATGTCCGAGGCGGTCGAGGCCTACGAACGCACGCTGGCCGACCGGGAACGCACCCAGGGCGCCGACCACCCCGATGCCGTCGCGGCCCGCGCGAGCTACGCGGACGCCTGCCGGGTCGCCGGGCGGCTGAAGGAGGCGATCGCCCACTACGAGCGCGTGCTAGCCGACCGGGAACGCATCCAGGGTGCCGACCACCCCGACACGATGACCGCGCGAAGCGACCTGGCCCTGGTCTACCGGGACGCCGGCAAGCAGAAGACCGCGATCGCCGCCTACGAGCGCACGCTGGCCGACCGGGAGCGGGTGCAGGGACCCGATCATCGCGACACCCTCCGGGTACGGGCCGACCTGGCTACCGCCTACACCCGCGCCCGGCGGCTGCGGGACGCGATACCGCAGTACGAACGCGTGGTCGCGGACAGCGAGCGGCTGTTCGGCCCCGGCGACGTCAAGACGCTCACCGCGCGGTGCGAACTCGCCGCCGCCTACCGGGCGGGCGGGCGGCCCGGCGAGGCGGTCCGCGAACTGCACCGGGCGCTGGCCGACAGCGAGGCCTACCTGGGCGCGGACCATTCGATGACCGACACCGTCCGGGAGCACCTGCAATCCGGGTCGGGCTTAGTCGCGGCTTAGCACCCGGGTCGGGCTTAGTCGCGGCTTAGCACCCGGGCCGGGCTTAGTCGCGGCGGAGTACCAGGATCATGCGCCACGCGGCTGGGTCGTCGAGCATGGTCGTGTCATCGAAATCGCCGTACCTGGCGGCGATCGTGTAGCCGCCCGCAAGCCGGATGGCGGCGGTCATCTCCGTCGCGGTCCAGAACCGGTTGGGCACCACGTCGCTCACGGTCCTGACGGACCCGTCGGCGCCGTGGGCGGTGATGCTCATGTGCTCGGCCGTGATCTGGGTCACCGGGTCGATCCGGTCCTGATGTCCGCCCCAGCGCACCTCGGCGCGGACACTGCCGTCCTCGATCGTCCACTCGCTGCTCGTCCGCGGGACCGGGGCGAGGTAGTCGGCGGGGTGCGCGAGTTCGATGATGTAGAGCCCGCCCGGCGCCTGGTGAGCCGCCACCGCGCTCAGGTGCGCCACCAAGTCGTCGAGCGTGAACAGGTGGCAGACCGAATTCAGCATCGTGATGGCGAGGTCGAAAGTTTCGGGCAGGCTGAAGTCCCGCATGTCCGCTTCGACGACATTCAGCTGCAGCCCGGCGGACATGGCGCGCGCCGAGGCGTACCCGCACATTGCCGGAGACCGGTCGAGAGCGGTCGCCCGCAGTCCACGGCGGGCGAGTTGAAGGGCGTGTTCGGCCGGGCCCGCGGCCAGTTCGAGCACAGAACGGACCCCGGGCGCACCGTCGGCGGGCGCACCGTCGGGCAGCTCGCCCCGCCAGTGCTTGGCGCACCAGTTCAGCAGGGCGCTGACCTCAGCGGGAACGTCCCGGTAGGCGCAGGCGAGCTGATACAGCTCGGGTTGGTCGTAGATGCCGGTCACCTGAGCAATCATGCCGGAAACGAGCCGGGGACACGCCGCCGGGCCACAATGCTGAGAGCCGGGACGGAGCCGGCGAAACGTGCTTGTCGTGCGGAAAGTAACGACCGTCACATCACCTGCCAAATCCGCAACGTGTCTACCGCGAGCGATCGCGGTGGGGCAGACTTGGCCGCATGATGTCCGAGGCCGATGCACTCCAGGCGCTAGCGCGCGAGGACCCAGCGGTCGCCGACGACGCGAAGGCGGCGCTGCGTTGGCTGACTTCGGGCGGCGGGCTCGAGTCGATCTCGCTGCTGCGCCTTCAGGAATTCCTGTGGTACGTGCTGCCAACGAGCTGGCCCGTACCTGCGAACGGCCACGTCGCCGTCGCGCGGGCACTGTCGCGGCTGCTCACGCTGGCCGGAATGGAGCGCTACGGCGACGTCTGCGCGTCGGCTGAGACCGAACGGATCGTCGCGGCGTACTCCAGCTCGCACCCCGAGGGCGTGGCGGCGTACTCGAAGGCGCTCGCCGCCTCGCACGCGGCTCCCCCGGACACGGACCTGCTCGCCTGGAGCTCGGCGATGGGCCCGGAGGAGCGCGCGGCCTACGACGCCTGCGCGGCCGCGATCGAGCTGGCGGTGGCCGCCTGCGACCTGCGGGTCCGCGTCAGCGGGTGGAAGACTAAGCGCGCCGCGCTCGTGGAGCGCTGGCTGACCCGGTCCTCAGAAGAGACCGGCAGTGACACCTGGCTCAGCAGGATCAGCGCCGAGCGCATCGACGAGTGGGCGCACGGCCACCCGGGTGAGCGCGCCCAGATGGCGCGGCGGGTGGTGCCGCGGCTGCTGGAGCCGCCGGTGCTGCCCGGCGAGCCGCTGCCCACGCTGCGCTGGCTGCTGCAGCACGCGGACGCCGGTCTGCGGCTCACTGCGCGGCATTACATCGCGCCCGCCCTAGTCGGTGAGGCCGTGGGAATGTTCGGCTGGGGCGGACCCGCCAACCTCAAGCGGCACCAGGAGCTCGACGTCTTTCCGCTGCGCACCCTGCGCGGCCTGGCCCAACACGAGATGGGCGCGGTGCGGCGCAGTGGCACCAGCCTGGTGCTGACCAGGACCGGCCGGCTGATGGCCGAAGACGCCGCGGTCCGCTGGCACATCGGCACTGCGGCGCTGATCGGCCCCGACGACGGCCCAGACCCGGACTTCACGGTCGCCGTGCGCGAGGCGGCGCTGCTCGTGACGACGCTGAACGACGGCCCCGTCCGGTACGAAGAGCTGGCGGGCAGGCTGACCGAGCTGCACGCGGCCGAGGGCTGGACCTCCAGGTCAGGCAGCAGCCTCGCGGGCGCGATCCGGGCGGAGATCCACGTGCTGCGGCACCGGCTGCGCGCGCTGCAACTGCTCGACGAGCCGGCTGCCGCCGGGCCGCTGGATGTGGCGCTGACCAGCACTGGAACGGCTGCCGCGCTGTCCGCGCTGCTGGCCAGGGCGCTGCGCCCGCGCCGTCACCACCACCCGTGACGCCTGCCTAGGCCGGGCGCGCTCAGGCCGGGACGTCGAACCGCAGCGGCTTGTAGCCGGAGTAGTTCTCGGCCAGCGACATCGCGGCGGCATGGGACGACGTCACGTACCTGAGCTGAGAAAGCTGAAGCTGTGATTCGAAGGCGTCCTGACCTGGAGCCACGTGCAGCATCGAGGTCATCCACCAGGAGAAGTGGGTAGCCCGCCAGACCCGGTCCAGGCAGTTGTCCGAGTACGCGTCGGCCAGGTCCCACGACCGGTCGAGCAGTGCCGCGCGCAACGCGGTAGCCAGCACGATCACATCGGAGAACGCGAGGTTGAGCCCTTTGGCGCCGGTCGGCGGCACGATGTGGGCGGCGTCGCCGGCCAGGAACAGCCGGCCGTGCCGCATCGGCTCGGCGACGAAGCTGCGCATCGCGGTGACGGACTTGTCGGTGATCCTGCCCTCACCGACAGACCAGCCCGCCAGCGCGAAACGCTTCTGCAGTTCCGCCCAGATCCGGTCGTCCGGCCATTCCTCGATCCGCTCGTCCGGCGGGACCTGCAGGTAGAGGCGGCTGACTTCGGGGGAACGCATCGAGTACAGCGCGAAGCCGTCGGGGTGCCGCGAGTAGATGAGCTCGTCGGTCGACGGGGCCGCGTCCGCCAGGATGCCCAGCCACGCGTACGGATAGGTCCGCTCGTACACGGCTAGATCGGGGACCAGCGGCCGGCAGATCCCGTGGAATCCGTCGCACCCGGCGATCACGTCGCAGGACACCTCGTGCGCGACCCCGGAGGCGTCCACGTATGACAGCACGGGCCGCTCTGATGTCACCCCGGAGACCGCCACGTTGGTTGCGGAGAACTCGAGCGCTCCCCCGGCGGCCAGCCGCGCGGCGATCATGTCCTTGACGATCTCGGTCTGCGCGTAGATCGTCACCCATCGCCCGCCAGTCAGCGAGCGAAAGTCCAGATGGTGCCGCTCGCCGTCAAACTGCAGGTAGATCCCGCCGTGCTCCATGCCCTCCGCGTCCATGCGCTTGCCAAGCCCGACGGAACGGAAAAGCTCGACCGTCCCCGCCTCCAGCAGCCCGGCACGCTGGCGGGCCTCGCAGTAAGCTCGCGACCGGTTCTCCACGACGACGGAATCGATGCCGTACAGCGCCAGCAGGTGCGCGAGCAACAGACCTGCCGGACCGGCGCCGACGATCCCGACCCGCGTCCGCGAAGTGACAGCCATGACGAGCGAGACTCCTTTTAATGTCCGTAGTACGCACAATAGTTCAGAAAGCGAACACTTCGGGCTCGGTCTACGATTGTTATCATCTGGCAAGTTACGCTAGGGAAGCGGCCCAGGCCCAGCCCCGCCGGCGTGGCGGCACAGCCTATTCCAACCCGGCGCGGGAGGCCCCATGCAGGACGAACGCGGCGGCGGGGACGTGATCATGGCAGGCTCTAGCACCGCCGACGGTGATTTTGTCCAGTCGCTGGAGCGTGGCCTGGCCGTCATTCGCGCCTTCGACGCCGAACACCGGATGCTCAGCCTCTCCGAGGTCGCCGCCGCCACCGGGTTGAGCCGCGCCGCCGCCCGCCGGTTCCTGCACACCCTGGTGCACCTGGGTTACATGCACAACAGCGGCGGCCGCTTCGCGCTGCGCCCCAAGATCCTCGAACTCGGGTACGCCTACCTGTCGAGCCTGACCCTGCCCGAGGTCGCCATGCCGCACCTGGAGGAACTCGCCGAGCAGGTCCGCGAGTCCTCCTCGGTCTCCGAACTCGACGGCGAGGACGTCGTCTACATCGCCCGCGTGCCCACCAAACGGATCATGCGGGTGACGATCAACGTCGGGACCCGGTTCCCCGCGTACGCCACATCGATGGGCCGGGTGCTGCTCGCCGCGAAGCCGGACGACTGGCTGGATAAGTATCTGTCCTCGGTCAAGCTGCGCGGTCTTACCGATCACACCATCACCAGCCCGGCCGGGCTGCGCCAGGAGCTGCACAAGATACGCGGCAGGGGCTGGGCGCTGGTCGATCAGGAGCTTGAGGAGGGCCTGCGGTCGCTCGCCGCCCCGATCAGAGACGCGGAAGGCACGGTGATCGCGGCCGTCAACGTCGCCACGCACGCGGGCCGTCGCAGCCTGGAGAGCGTCGTGCAGGACATGCTGCGCCCGCTGCTCACTACCGCCGAGCGCATCGAACGGGACCTAGCCTGCGCGCGCACCGCGTCCCGCCGAGAGTGACTCCGCTGCCCCGGCGGGACGACCCCGGGGTCCCCCCGGCCTGGGGCTGCGCGCCCCCCATTTCCCGCCCGCCGCCGCAGTGACAGACTAGCGTTCCATGCGAACGCTGCTCGCGGACCATCCGCTGGTCACGCACAAGCTCACCCTGCTCCGTGACGAGCGGAGCAACACCGCCACGTTCCGCGCGCTCGCCGACGAACTGGTGACCTTGCTCGCTTACGAGGCGACCCGCGAAGTCCGTGTCACCGAGGTGGCCGTCACCACGCCGGTCGGTACCGCGATCGGCGCTAGGCTCTCCGAGCCCGCCCCGCTGATCGTCCCTGTGCTGCGCGCGGGCATCGGCATGCTCGACGGGATGACGCGGCTGCTTCCGATGGCGAGCGTCGGCTTCGTCGGCATGGTGCGCGACGAAGAGTCCCTGGTCGCGTCCACGTACGCGAACCGGCTGCCCGCGGACCTGACAGGTCGCGACACGTTTGTGCTCGACCCGATGCTCGCCACAGGCGGCACGCTGGTAACGGTGATCGGCCTGCTCGCTGCCCGCGGCGCCGCCTCGGTCACCGCGATCTGCCTGCTCGCTTCCCCCGAGGGCCTGGCCCGCGTGGAAGAAGCATTCCCCGGCGGAGGGACCCCCAGCGTCCGCGTGGTGACAGGCGCCGTCGACGAACGGCTGAACAATAAGGGGTACATCGTCCCCGGCCTCGGCGACGCGGGTGACCGGCTCTTCGGTGAGATCTAGGTCAAATCACACCCATAATTATCCGGAACGAACCGGGCCGACTCTCGACAGGCCGCACACTCTCCTTTGTGACGCAACAGCTTCCCGGCACTCTCGTGGGATCGGGCAGGAACGCAGACGTCTACGACATTGGCGAGGGGCGGGTGCTGCGACGCTACCGGGACCGGCGTCCGCCTGCCTGGGTGACGCGCGAGGCCGAGGTGATGGCGCACGCCCGCGCGCACGGGGTTCCCGTTCCCGAGGTCTTCGACGTCACGGGATCGGACATCGTGATGGAGCGCGCCGTGGGCCCGACCATGCTAGACGTGGTGGGCAGCCGACCCTGGACGTTCCGGGCCCACACCAGGCTGCTGGCCAGGCTGCACGCGGCCGTGCATCGGGTGCCCCCGCTGGACTGGCAGCCTGCCCCGTTCGCCGACGACACACCGGACACGGCGCAGGAGGTACTGCTGCACCGCGACCTGCATCCGCAGAACGTGATCCTCGCCGCGGACGGGCCGCGGATCATCGACTGGGAGGGCGCGGCCCGCGGGCCCGCCCTCGCCGACGTGGCGACGACCTGGGTGATCATCGTGTTCTCCGAGGTGCCAGGGCCGCGCCTGCAAGCGGCCATTGTGCGCCCTTTGCAGGCGCGAATCGGCCGCGCGTTCCTGCGCGCCGCCGGCCCGGTAGACAGAAACTGGCTGGACCTAGCCGTCCGGCACCGGATCGTCGATGGGAACCTGCTGCCGTCAGAGAGAACGCGGCTGGAACGGCGTTTGCGCAAATTGCCCGGACGCTGAAAACGGGCACAGCGAACGCGTACACAATGCTTAATGATCTTGATGCCAAACCTCATTTGCCTCTTTGGAACCACCTCAGAGGGATTGATCCGCAATGGGCGCATAAGCCGCCAACGTCACATGGTTATCACGGAACATTGAGTAAAAGCGCGGGCCATGCGACACTGGCCTAGACAAGGGGGTTCGGTAGCCCGCTAGCGGGTAAACCGAAGTCGAGAGGCACGGGATGAGCAAAGGTCCGTCGACACAGATCACTCCTCAGCTATGCGTCATGCCGGCTACTGCCGCGGACCGCGGGTACCTCATTGAAGCTTTCACGCGGGCGCTCGCCCCGTACTACGAGGGCAATCATTTAGTTCACGCCGAGCGAGTTCTGCAAACGCACCTATCCGGCGCGGACAATCGGGGCTTCTTTCGACGCGGCAATTGCTTTTGGTGCTGTGGGAAGGCGCCGAACGGCGGGGGATTCTTAATCTTGTCTTCAAGCGGCAGTCAACCTGCAAGATAAGTCCGCTTATCCTCTTTCCGCCAGACCGGAACCGCAGAGGACTAGGGACTATTCTCATGCGCGCCGCGGAGGAAGAGGCTCGCGACGCCGGAGCAAGAAACCTCTACTGTACGGTGGCCAAGAGCAACCACAGCACTTTGACATTCTTTCAGGAAGTCGGCTTTGTCAAATGCGGGAACGCGCCCGAACAGTACAAGACTGGAGAAACCGAGATCTTGCTTAGAAAACAACTCTCTCCACTACCAGCCGCATTGGACGCAGAGGACATGATCTCTGTAGCTCAGGTTCAGGATGACAGCTCCTGGCGCGAGGTCAGGAAGCTGCTGTCAAGTAGTCTGCCCAGACTCATCGAAGGCGCGAGCGAATCCTGGCTCGAGTCGATGCATCGCAATGCCCAGCGCTCTGGCACCTCGCCTAAGGACGAAGGGCGGCGCGCCTGGATATACGCAGCCCAAGACCGGTCCGGGTGCTGCCGGGCGGGCGCGATCGTCACGTATAAGAAGGGCGGCGCATTGAAGGTAATGCCAATCGCCGCACGTGACATCGCGGCTTTCAAGGCCCTCATTGTTGACCTACCGACACTGCTATTCGGCTGTGGCAGGAAGGCTTACCTTCATCACGCGCCATCCGCGGCCGAGGTAGCCGCGCTTCAGGAAAGCTGCTGGAAGCTGGAGGGACTTCTCTCCGGGGCCTACAGAGAAGATGTTGTTACCCAGCAGCGGGGCTGCCCGCTCGATGGGAATGAGCCGATTCGGAGCCTCAGGATACACAATCGATATCTGTCTATGATAAAGACCGGCCAAAAAAGGCTCGAGATCAGGGTAGCATACGATCATATTAAGAAAATACGATCCGGCGATCTCATCCGCCTGGTCTCAAACTCGGACTCCGACCAGGCCGTCCGCCGCGTCCGTGAGGTCCGCCGGTACGCGGGGCTCGCGCAGATGCTCCAACATGAGGACATTGAGCAAGTGCTGCCCGGCCTAAAGCCTCAGGAAGCATTGCAGCGCCTGCGGGAAATATATCCGCCAGAAAAGGAAAGGCGCGGTGTCGTCGTCCTCGACCTCGCTGAGCCGAACACGTCCTGACGTTGGAACAGTTTCGTGATCACAGTAAGCGCGCATCCGCCCATTTGAGCTACAACAACGGGCCGCCGAGTGAAGACGCTATCGAGGCGTCGATCAAGCAATGTATATCCGATGCGGTCGAGGGCTCATTCGACGAATATCCCGCGCGCCTGAAGCACATGCTGCGGCTGCAAGCAAGGCGGATCTCCGATGAGTCCAGGCGCATGAGCGACCATAGTGAGGTGCGCTTTTCGACTGACCAGAGGTGTCACCCTTTACTCCGGGTCCGGGGGGAGACGGTGTTCTAGGGCGGCTAGGCGGAGTTCTAGCTGGTCTATGCGGTGGCGGAGGATCTCTAGCTGGGCCTCGTCGGCCAAGCGGCGCTCCGTTGAGCGGCGCAGCCGCGGCGAGGCCTCGGCGCGGGCGGCGACGACAGCAAGGGGGACGAGCCGCTGCGGTCCGTGCGGGCCATCCACGAGCCGGGAGGGCAGCTGGCCGGTGCGGTACCAGTTGCGCAGCGCGGCACGGGAAACGCCGGTCTCCGCGGCGGCCCGTTCGAGGGTCACCCAGTCAGAGTCCGCCAGGCTCAGCTCGAGTTCGAGTTCCCACTCGTCTAGCCGGTCTTCCCAGTCCATGCGGTCCTCCCCGATTCGCTCGCCCTACTAATAGCATAGTATTGACGGGGTCAAAAGCAGCGCAGCATGCTGATCTCATGTTTGAGCGATTCACCGCGTACGCGCGGCACGTTGTCGTCCTGGCCCAGGAAGAGGCCCGGCGGATGAACCACAACTACATCGGCACCGAGCACATCCTGCTCGGGCTGCTCGGTGAGCACGAGGGGGTCGGCTTCCGCGTCCTCGAGGGCTTCGGCATGTCATTGGACGGCACCCGCGAGGAGGTCGTGGCGATCGTCGGTGCTGGCAAGGCGGAACCGGGCAGTCACATCCCGTTCACGCCGCGGGCGAAGAAGACCCTGGAACTGTCGCTGCGCGAGGCGCTGAACCTGGGTCACAACTACATCGGCACCGAGCACATCCTGCTCGGCCTGATCAGGGAGGGCGACGGCGTCGCCGCCCAGGTCATGAAGAAACACGGCGATCTGCGGGCCATCCGGACCGCGGCACTCGACGCGGTCCCCGAGGGGGAGGCGAAAGAATCGAAGCGGGGCACCGCGCTGCGCTGGGCGCGGCGGCGGGTCGCCGGCTTCGCCGAGCACGACGCGCCGGCCGCCGAGCAGTCGCTGACCGCCACGCCGGCCGCGGACGCCACCCTGACCGAGGCGACGCGGCTCGCGAGCGGACAGCCGGTGGGCTCGCATCACCTGCTGCTCGCGGCCCTCGCCGACACGGACTCGGCCGCCGCCCGGGCACTGGCCGCGCTCGGGATCGATCTCGAGCAGGCCAAGGACGTACTGCGCGGCGCGGACGTCACGGGCACAAGCGACGAGCAGCCCGAGGTGGCGGGCGGCCGTCAGATGCTCATCCGCGTGGGCGAGGACCGGATCACGATCGAGGCCGCCGACCCGGTGATCGTGGCGGCCGGGCAGGCCGCGCTCAGCGCCCTCGGCGACGAGGCCGGGGCGGACGACACGATCCGCGGCGACGACCCAGCCGGCGCGAGCCTCAGCTCCGTCTGGCAGGCGCTCCGGGAGAGCCTGGCGACGATCCAACAGCAGCACACAGCGCCGGAAGCCGCCGAGCGCGGCAGGCGGCGAAAAGTGAAGCGAACGCTGATGTGGGAGGAGGGGCGCGACGCCGCGAGCGCGGAGTGAGGCTGGCGGCTCAGCTCTCGTTCGCGGCGCGGCGCCGGGCTCCGCTGGACCCTATACCGTTTTACCCCAGGGCCAGTGCTGCTGCTGGCCCTCCACCCCCCGGTACTGGCCCTCCATCCAATGGATGGCTCCCCAGAGCGGCGCCCGGCGCCCCACCAGGTGGAAGCTAACCGCACAAGGCGACGGTCGCGCTATCCCCGGATCCGGGGGTGCCCGCGGAGCGGACGCCGGGCCTACACTGAGCCGGTGGCCGCACACGTCAGCACCGCGTCTGGCCAGGTCATCCGGCTCGCCGAAGGCAGCCAGCTGGTGTTCGGACGGGGACCGGAGGTCGACCTGGCGATTTCGGCCGGGCGCGGACTTTCCCGGCGGGCCGGGATCATCACTACAACCCCCGAGGGCGCATGGATCGCCAACATCAGCAGGACACACGCACTTTACGTCGCCGGCGACGGCTACCGGATCCGGCTGCCCCGCGTGGAAACTGACGGGGAACCACCCGGCGGGTGGCTCGTACACGCGGGAACGGCGATGGTCGGCTCGCGCGCCATGCTAGACGACGGGCTGCAGCTCGCCGTGACCGTGCCAGGACGGCACCGGCGGCTCGCCGCGGCGGGGGCGGGCACCGTCAAAGTGCCGACGGACGGCGACGGGACCCTGCTTCCGCTCTACCTGGACCCGATGACCAAGCTGTTCCTCGTGGCGCTGCTGTGGTGCCGGCCGTGGCTGATCGACCCGAGCGCCACGTCCCCGCTGCCGCGCACCCCGGAGATCGCCAGAGCCGCCCTCGAGGCGACCGGCGCGCATCACGAACTCGAACGGTTCGACACCGACACGGAGTTCCGCGACCGGCTGTCGGCGCGGGTCGCCGAGCACCTCAAGGTGCTGCGCCGCAAGATAAACGAGCGCGGCCTGGCTGGCCCGGACGTCCGGCTCTCGGACGAGGTCGCCGTCCGGGTGCTGGTCGAGCACGGCGTGGTATCGGCCGGAGACCTGCGGCTGATCGCCGACCCGGCGTGGTGTTCCCGGCAGGAGGACCTGTGGTGGACCCGCGAGTTACGAGGAGGGCGGCGGGCCCTGTCCCGGCGGCGGGCCCTGCCCCGGCGGCCCGGAGCCAGGTGGGTTGACTATGAACGAGGTGCTGGCGGTGCGGCCGCCCGCTCCTGCGGCGACCACGATGTATACGCCCGGCTGCATTGAGCCGGTGAAGAAGTCGTGACCTTGATCTATGGCGTAGTTGAAGGTGCCCATCTGGTCGGCTACCGGGTGATATCGCGAGGCTCCCGCGCCGTCAAGCTTGACCGTGACGGGCGTACCAGGGATGAAACCGTTGCCGTGGATCACGAATACTGTGTCCGAGTCGCCGTTGGGCTGGCTGACGCACAATTTCGGGGTACTGGTCAATTCCGGGGTGAAGTTGCACGACGTTGACGACGCCGTTGTCGTTGGCGGTGGCGGTGGCGGCCTGCCGTCGGCCAGATGGGACACCAGCAGCCCGAGCCCGGTTCCCGCGCCGACAAGGATGACCGCCATCCCCGTCCAGACGACCCCGGCCACCGGCGGCCGCCGAGGCCCCGGCAAGGCAGCGGGACGGCGCGCGTGGCGGGACCGCCCCTTCTTCTTGAGGGCGGCCAGCGAGTCGAAGCCAGGCAGGGCGGTGTGCGAGCCTGACGTGGCATCATCGGCGGCCACAGGGACACGCGAGCCGGCCGTTTGCTCACCGACGGCCTCGTCGCCGTACGAGTCAGGGATGGCGGCGCCTGGCCGGCCTGCCAACGGCGGGTTGTGCTGATACTCAGCGATCAGCGCTATCGCGGAGTCCGGCAGATAGGAATGGCCGGGACCGGCCTCGGCGGCGAAGGAGCCGAGGCGCTCGAGAATGGCCGTACCTGTCGGACGCTCGCGCGGCACGCGCTCCAGGCAGGCCGCGACCAGGCCCGCCAGGTCCTCGGGCACGCCGGTGAGGTCCGGCGGCTCGGTCGCGAGCCGGACGAGAATGTCCATGACCGTGTCGCCGTGATAAGGCGCGTGGCCGGTAGCGGCGAACACGAGCGTCGCGCCGAGAGAGAAGACATCGCTGGCCGGGGACGCCTGTGTGGCGTCACGGGCTTGCTCGGGCGCCATGTACGCGGGCGTGCCCGCCGCCTCGCGGGTGACGGTGAGCTGAATCCGTTCGGCGGCCCTTGCCACGCCGAAGTCGATCACCCGCGGACCGTCCGGCGCCACCAGCACGTTCGACGGCTTGACGTCGCGATGCAGCAGCCCCACCCCGTGAATGGACTGGAGCGCCTCCGCGCAGCCCGCGGCCAGCCAGCGCACGGCCGGGACCGGCAGCGGGCCGCATCGCCGGACGAGCGTGCTCAGCGATGGCGCCGGCACGTAGGCGGTGGCCACCCAGGGCAGGTCCGCTTCCGGGTCCGCCTCGATGACCGCGGCGGTGAACACCCCGCTCACCCGCCGGGCCGCCGCCACCTCGCGGGCGAACCTGGCGCGGAAGCCGGGCTCCTCGGCCAGGTCGACCCTGATCGTCTTGATCGCCACCTGGCGCCCGGCCACCGAACGGGCGAGATACACCTGGCCCATCGCCCCGGCGCCGAGCCGTCCAATGATCGCGTAGGGACCGATGCGTTCCGGGTCCCAGCGGCGCGGCGCCGCCACGATCGACTCTGTCATGATCAGGTGCCTCCAGGCGGGTGTCAGTCACAATCATGCACAATCAATTGCATGTCAGGCAGCGATCTGCGGTGGACAGACGCACCGGTTCGTTCGAGATAACTAGGGCGGGACACCAAACACGGGCCGGCGGCTTGTGCACGGCGGGCCTTGACCGGTGTTTTTACCTTCTCTTAACGTCGAATCCGGGCTCGTGGCTTCGGCTAACGGAGGTTCGCGGTGAGCGTTTCTGTCAATCCGCAGGCGCGAGACATCCTCGACGCGCGCGCAGCGGCCGGCGTGCCGCCAACCTGGGAGCAGACGCCCGAGGAAGTGCGGGCCGGGTTCGCGCCCGTGCGTCAATCGATCGGACCCGGGCCGGAGGTCGCCTCGGTGCGCGACATCGAGATCCCCGGACAGGCGGGCGGCATCCACGCCCGGGTATACGAGCCGGTGACCGATCCGCCGGGGACCGTCCTGTACCTCCACGGCGGCGGCTGGCTGCTCGGCTCGGTCGACGACTGGGACGCCGTCACCAGGGCGCTCGCCGTCGCATCCGGGTGCCGCCTGGTCAGCGTGGACTACCGGCTCGCACCTGAGCACCGGTTCCCCGCCGCCGTTGACGACGCGTTCGACGCGCTGGTCTGGGTGGCCTCGTCGCTTGCCGACGGTCGGCCGCTCGTGGTGGCCGGGGACAGCGCTGGCGGGAACCTGGCCGCGGTCGCGGCGTTGCGCGCGCGGGACGCCGCCGGGCCCGCGCTGGCCTTGCAGGTGCTGGTGTACCCGGTGACCGACCATAACCTGGACCGGCCGTCATACCGCAGCTACGACGGGCGGGAGTTCATCGTCAACCGGATGGACATGGTGTGGTTCTGGGACCACTACACGCCTGACCCGGCCGCCAGGTCCAACCCGTACGCGTCGCCGATGCGGGCCACCGACCTTGCCGGGCTGCCGCCCGCGTACATAGTGACCGCGGAGCATGATCCGCTGCGCGACGAGGGATTCGCGTACGCCGACCGGCTGCGGGCCGCGCGCGTGCAGGTTGAGCACCGTCATTACGGGTCACAGATCCACGGGTTCTTCACGATGGTGAACGTACTCGACGACGCGGACAAGGCGGTCGCCGAAGCCGGCTCGGCGATCCGCACCGCGGTTGGAGGCTGATTTCCGATGCGGATCAGCGCGGCGGTCTTCGAGAAGCTGTACACGCCGTTTTCCATCGCCGAGGTGGACATCGACTCTCCCGGGCGAGGCGAGGCGCTCGTCCGCGTCGTCGCCACGGGCGTCTGCCACACCGACGCGATCACCCGCGACGGCGACATACCCTTCCCGCCGCCCGGCGTGCTCGGCCACGAAGGGGCGGGGGTCGTCGCCGCCGTCGGTGACGGCGTGTCGAACGTCGCCGTGGGCGACAATGTGGTGATCGGCTGGCCGTGGTGCGGGCAGTGCCGCAACTGCCTGGATGGACAGCCGCGGTACTGCCTGTCGCTCGGGCAGCTGGTGATCGCCGGATCCCGGCCCGACGGGTCGACCGCGCTGCGGCGGACCGACGGCTCGCCGTTGCATAGCCACTACTTCGGACAGTCCTCGTTCGCCACGTACTCGGTCTGCGCCGCCTCGTCGCTTGTGCCGGTAACCGCGGACGCGCCCGTGGAGATTCTCGGACCGCTTGCCTGCGGGATCGGGACGGGAGCGGGCGCGGTGCTGAACGTGGCGCGGCCAGGGGCCGGCTCCTCGGTCGTCGTCTATGGGGCCGGCGCGGTCGGCCTTTCCGCCGTGATGGCGTTGCGGTTGACCGGCGCCACGACGATTATCGCCGTGGACCGGCACGCGTCCCGGCTGCGGCTGGCCCGCGACCTCGGCGCCACCGAGACCATCGACGTGTCTGCTCGGGGCGCTGACCCGGTCGCGGCGGTGATGGAGATCTGCGGCGGGCCCGCCGACTTCAGCGTGGAGTGCACCGGCGTCATCGACGTCGTGCGGCAGGCCGCCGACTCGGTGGGGATGCGCGGCACCTGCGTGCTAATCGGCGGCGCGCCGGCCGGCGCGTCGTTCTCGCTCGACCACATGTCCACGCTGTGGGGCAAACGCGTGATCGGCACCCTCGGCGGCGAGGGACGCAGCGTCTCGCTGATCGGGACCCTAATCGAATTGAACAAGCAGGGCAGGTTCCCCTACGACAAGCTGATTACTTTGTTCCCACTGGAGGGCGTGAACGACGCGCTCGAGGCGTCGCACGCGGGTGACGTGATCAAACCTGTGCTGCGCATGCCGGACTGAACCGGCGCTCTGGTTGTGTCAGCTCGTTCTGGTTCCTACCAGCAGCGAGTTTTGCAGGTCGGGAAGTACCACCTCGGTGAAGACCAGCCCGTTGCCGGCAAAGCACCGGCGCTTGAGGTCGTCTGTCAGCAATGGCGAGTCCGGTGCGAGCGCGCGCCGCGGGGTCACGTCGTCCATGACGATCCGGCCGCCGGGGCGGAGCAGGCTGACCAGGGCGGCGAAATCGGCATCGTCACGTACCCCGCTGTCGGCGAATAGCAGATCGAATGGCCCTCGGCTAGACATGGCGCTCACGGCGTCGCCGGTGATCACGTCGACCCGCGGATCGTCCGCTAGGAGTTCGCGCACCTTGCTGGCCAGACTTTCGTCTATTTCCGCGGTGATCAGCGTGCAGTCGCCGGGCATGGCGCTGGCGATCCATCCGGTGCCGATTCCGGCTCCGGTGCCAAGTTCGCCGATCCGGCCACCGGTGCAGCCGGCAGCCAGCATCGCCAGGAAACGGCCGGTGTCCGGCAGGCATGCCGACGCGCGGCCCGGGCCGGCTTGTTCCCTGGTCAGCGGAAAGGCTGCCTGCTGGGCGAGGGCGTGTGCGCGCGCAACCAGCGGCGGGAACTCCTCCATGACGGTCCTCCACAATCATTGTCAACGTTTCATATCAGGGGCCACGGTAGCGTGGCGGCATGAAGGCGGTGCTGTGCCTGCTGCCGAGTCCGCTGCTCGGGCCGGCGTGCTGGCGGCCGGTCTCTGACGTCCTGTCGGATCGCGGCTTCGCCGTCGCGCTCGGCGGGCAGGCGTTGGGGGATGCGCCTCGCACCGGGGCGGATGTGCTCGCGGAGTACCTGGCGGCCATACCACCCGATCGCGATGTGGTGCTGGTGCCGCACAGCAACGCGGGCCTGTTCGTCCCTTCGCTCGCGGATCAGCGGCGGGTCGCCGGCTACGTGTTCGTTGATGCCGGGCTGCCGTTGGACGGGGCGGATCGCGTACCGATGATTCCGCCCGAGTTCTACGAGATGCTGGCCGGGAAGGCGGACAGCGACGGGCTGGTGCCGCCGTGGACGCAATGGTGGGACGAGGATTCGGTGTCGGTACTCTTCCCCGACATCGGCACGCGCGCCGCGGTGGAGCGTGAGGAGAGCCGTCTGCCGCTCTCGTACTTCGCGGAGACCGTCCCGGTCCCGCCGGGCTGGGCGGACCGGCCGGGAGCCTACCTGGCCTTTGGCGACACCTACGCGGCGGAGCGGGCGTCGGCGGTCGCGCGGGGCTGGCCGGTGACGACGCTGGTCGGAGACCATCTGCATATGCTCGTCGATCCGGCTGCGGTCGCTGACGCGATAACGGACCTGATCGCCGGTCTTCCCGGCGTGGGGTGAGCGGGATCAAATCGGGTATCTCATGGGTCCTTGGGTCTAGGTGCGGCCGCTTGGCGTCGTCCATTGGTGCCAGGCTGGGCGGGGCTGCGAGACGTTCCAGTTCTTCGACTGCTTGACCTTGTGGCAGCGGCGGCTTCTGGCGCCGGCGTTGCAGGCGCAGGTGCGTCCGCCCTGGTCGTAGGGGAGGGCGTGTTCGAAGTCCGAGTCGCGGGCAGGCCGGGAGCAGCACGGGAAGGTGCACTGGCCGTCGCGGATCTGTACCAGGTGGCGGAGCAGGTCGCTGGGCTGGTAGCCGGGTGATTCGTACCGGTGGTCGCAGTCGGTGACCGGGATGGGCAGCAGGGCGACGTCGAGTTCGCGGCCGTTGGGCAGGGTGAGGGTCCAGGTCCCGTATCCGCCGGGTGGTCCTGGGTCATCGCGCGGGGTGAAGGCGGGCCTGCCCATCGGCGGCCCGTCCCGGCCGCCGCCGGGCGGCGGTTTGCCTTTGCGTTTGCGGGCGGGCCGGGCGCAACCGTGTCCGATCGCGACGCCGTCGGCGTTGGTGACGGTCACGCACCAGGTGCTGTGCGGGCTGCGGGCGGCGGCCGCGGCTAGGTCGCGGGCGAGTTTGGGGTCG
>DATMKQ010000248.1:0-20442 GCA_035571275.1 Trebonia sp. | reverse complement strand
GACCACCGGCATCGTGGCCCGCCAGCTACTGCACGGACAGACCAACTTCGCCACGATGATCTGGAAGTTCGACAAGGTCTACAACGCCGACCGGCAATACGCCGAACACCAGCGCCAAGCCCGGTACCTGCTGCCGGCTCCAGTGGGAAAACCGGTGACCATGGCGGATCGCAAGGAGCTGTACGTGCACGTCGCGCCGTCCCGCAGATCCTGACGCCGCGGCGGGCGGTCGCGGCTAGGACCTGCGGGGGACCGGCGTGAGCAGCCCGAGGGCGCGGGCCCGGTCGACGGCCTGAGAGCGGCTGCGCACGTCGAGCTTGCGGTACAGGTGCCGCTGATGCGTCTTCACGGTGTTCAGGGACAGGTACAGCTCGGCGGCGATCTCCCGCGCGGACAGGTTGGACGGCAGGTAGCGCAGCACCCGGGCCTCGCCTTGAGTAAGCGGCTCGCAGGACGGCGCCAGTTCGGCCGTCCCCGACTGGATGAGGAGCGGGAACAGTATCCCGTCGGCCTCGGCGAGGCCGAGGGCGCGCTCCACGGCACGGCCGACGCTGTCCGGGTCGCCGAGCGCCTCACAGGCGATCGCCCCGAGCATGAAGGCCGCCACCACCGAGGCCCGGTTACCTCGCGGGACGTCGAGCAGCGGCGCGACCGCGGCCATCGCCGTCTGCCAGTCGGGCTCGGCGAGCGGTGGCTGCGCGAAGACCGCGGTTTCTTCGATATTCACGGCGGTGACCTCCTCCGGGGTGCCTTCCCTGAGATCAGGCACGCGGGTTGTCGACGTCGAGAGGAACGGACGCGGCGCTGATCGCCCCCAGCGACGTCGGTTCCGGCGCGGTGATCGCGTTCACGGCCCAATCGGTCAATACCCGTGTCCGGTTGCCTGACATCGCGTACAGGTGGTACGCGCGGGTGACCGCGTTGGCGGCCGGCCCGGACAGCGGGATGTGCAGCGGGTCAGCGGCGGCCGCCAGCCCGCCAAGATCGACAAGGAAGCCTAGGTCGGGATGCTTGTAGGGGTGGGCCGCGCCGTGCCCGAGTGAGGCGGCGACGTTCCTGGCGACCTGCTTGCCCTGCCGCTGGGCGTGCTGGGCGGTCATGCCGCAGACCTGCCCGGGGCGGGTCAGGTCGGGCACCGCCGCGCAGTCTCCGCAGGCGTAGATATAAGGGATACCGGGCACGCTCATGTACTCGTTGACCACTAGCCGCCCCCGGTTGGTGTCCAGGTCCAGGCCCTCCATCAGCGGGTCGGCGCGGACCCCTACGCACCAGATCAGCGACCGGGTGATGACCGTGTCCCCGCTGGTCAGCCGCACCGAGTCATCGAGCGCCTTGGCTACCGACTCTCCGGTCAGCACTTCGACGCCGCGCCGCCGCAGCACCCGTTCGGCGGTCTTGGACAGCCGCGGATCCAGTTCGGGCAGCAGCCGCGGCGCGAGATCGAGCACCATCCACCGGATCTCCTGCCCGGCCAGATCGGGCAGCGTCTCGGCCAGCTGTCTGGTCAGCCGCTCGCCGTACGCGGTGACCTCGGTGCCCGTGTAGCCCGCCCCGACCACCACGAACGTGCACCGCGCCGTCCGCTCGGCGGGGTCGGTGGCCACCGAGGCGAGCTCGAGCTGGCGGATGATGTGGTCACGCAGGTACAGGGCTTCGTTGATGGTCCGGAATCCGTGCGCGTAATCGGCGATTCCCGGGATCGGCAGCAGCTTGTTCACGCTGCCCGCGGTCAGGATCAGCCGGTCAAAGCTCTCCTGGCCGGCGCTGCCCTCCGGGCCCGACCAGCTCACCGTCTTCCGCCCCGCGTCGACGTGGTTGACCGTGCCGAGCACGAATCGCGTCCCGCGCAGCCGACGGGGCAGTGACAGCCGGATGTGCCGCGGCTCGATCACGCCGCCCAGCACCTCCGGCATGAGCGGCAGGTACAAGAAGTAGTCCGTGGAATTGATGACCACGATTTCCGTGCTGGCCCCGGCCAGCCGGGCCAGCGTCCGCGCCGCGGTGAAGCCGGCGAAACCCGCCCCGACGATCACCACCCGGTGCCGTTCGCGCGTCTGCGTCGTCATGAACCCTCCCCCGGGGGTCACAGTGCCTAGCATCTCACGGACCCTTAGCCCACCCGGGCCGCGACCCGGGGCCGCCGGGCGGAGTCTCCGGCCCGGCGGTCCATCCGCAGCGCCTGCGCGGTGGTGCCGACGGCTATCACCGCCAGCAGGCAGAACGCCACGGTGAAGGCCGTATGCGCCGCCGTTCCTCCCGGTCCGGTGCCGCCGGGGAACAAGCCGCCGACCCGCAGCGCGATCGCGGCGACCGCGATAGCCAGGCCCGCGCCGAGCTGCTGGCTCATCGCCGCCAGCGTGTTGGCGTCCCGCATCATCGCGGGGTCCATGTCGGCTAGGCCGACCGTGCTGTACACGGTCAGCCCGGTGGACCGGGTGATGCCGCTGACCAGCGTCAGCGCGGCGATGACAGGCACCGGGGTGGCGGCGGTGGTGAAGCCGAGGGCGGCGATGACCACGGCGGTGCCGACCGTGGAGGCGACCAGCAGCCAGCGGAACCCGAACCGGTTGATCAGCGGCGTGGTCAGCGGCTTGATCCCCACGTTGCCGGCGAAGATGAACGCCGTGACGGCACCGGACTTCACCGGCGACCAGCCGAACTGGGTCTGGAACAGCAGCGGCAGCAGGAACGGCGCGGCGCCGACGACGAACCAGTACGCGGTGCCGCCCGACTCCGCGACGGCGAACGTGTGCACCCGCAGAGTGCGCAGGTTGAGCAGCGGGTGCGGGGCGCGCCGCAGGTGCCAGACGGCGCCGGCCAGCAGCGCGACCGAGACCGCCGCGAAAGCGGCCGTCTGCCCCGGCGGCGGCGCGGGCAGCGAGACCAGGTGCGCCGCGTAAGTGAGCCCGCCGAGCCCGGCGCAGGTGAGCAGCACCCCGACCCAGTCAAGCGGCGGGGGAGCGGCCATCGCGCCGCCGTCCCGCACCAGCCGCCACGCCACGGCGAACGCGATCACGCCGAGCGGCACATTGATCAGAAACATCCAGTGCCAGGACGCGTAGGTGGTGATCAGCCCGCCCGCCAGCGGTGCGATGACCGGGGCGAGCAGCCCTGGCCAGACGACGTAGGAGGTGACCTTGAGCAGGTCCTCCTTGGCCGCCCTGGAGACCACCATCGTCCGGCCGACCGGCACCATCATCGCCCCGCCTGCGCCCTGCAGCACCCGGAACCCGACCAGTTCGCCCAGGGTGGTGCTGCTCGCGCAGCCGACCGAGGCGAGGGTGAACACGGCGATCGCCGTCAGGAAGATCACCCGGTTCCCGAACCGGCGGGTCAGCCAGCCGCTGAGCGGGATGAGCACCGCGAGGGTCAGCAGATACGCGGTGATGACCAGCCCGACCTCGGCCGGCCTGGCGTGCAGCGACCGGCTGATCTGCGGGGTCGCCGTGGTCACGATGGTGCCGTCAAGCATCTCCATGAAAAAGCAGCCCGACACGAGCAGGGCGGTATTGCGATGCCGCCGGTCAATCACCACGACGAGTAGTCCCCCTCAAGCACGCCATCGTGATCCAGCCGCCGAGCAGCACCAGCCAGAAGTTCACCACCCGGTAGGCGAGCACCGCGGCGAGCGCGCTCGAGGCGCGCAGCCCCGAGGCGTGCAGCGCGGCGGTCAGCGCCAGTTCGACCAGCGCGAACCCGCCGGGCGTCAGTCCGGTGCTGCCGACGGCGGCGCCCGCGCCGTAGACGAGCAGCAGGTTGTCCCACGGCACCGGCTGGCCCATCGCGCGGATCGATAGTGCGAGCGCCGCGCAGTCGAACGCCCAGTTCGCGACAGCCAGGCCGAACACCCACGCGTAGCCGGGCAGCGACAGCCGCGTGCTCGACACGTCGTCGATGAACGTGTCCACGCCGGCCGAGCCGTCCGCTGGCTTGCCGAGCAGCCGCCTGCTGAGCGCGGCGAGCCGGGACAGCACGGCGCGCAGTACCGCGCGGACCCGGTCGAAGCGCAGGGCGAGCAGCACGCCCGCGGCGGGCAGCAGGTACAGCGCGGCGCCGGCGAAGCCGGCGACCGACGCGGCCGTCCCGGCGTTTCCTGAACCACCGCCGACGGCCGCCCCGGCGGCGAGCAGCAGCGCGAGCGCGGACGTGGAGCAGATCCAGGACACTGTCAGCGCCCAGCTCGTCGTCGCCGCGGCCAGGCCGGTCCCGCGCAGCTGGCGGTAGGAGAAGACGACGGCGAGTTCGGCGCCCGCGAACGGGACGGAGATCGACAGGGCGTTGCTGGCGTACGTGATCGCCATCACCGAGCGCAGCCGGACGTGGTCCCCGTTGGCGCGCAGCAGCGCGCGGCGGCTCAGCCCGAACGCGGTCAGCGACACCGCCTCGGCCGCCAGCGCGAGCAGCAGCCAGGCGGGGTTCGCCGCGGCGAGGACGTGCGTGGACTCGGCGAGCGTGTGCCGGGCAACGACCACGATGACGGTCAGCACGGCGATCACGAGGACGGTGAGCAGGAGGCGACGCAACGTCCCCGTTCGGATCAATAGAAAGGAGGGGCGGCGGCGGTCCTCAGCCTTCGCGGGGGCCTCGTGCACCGCGGGACCGTCCCCCCTTTTCTCCATAGTTCCAGTTTGGGTGGTTACTGAGCTTTTGTGCGATACGGTCGTGAAAGCTTTTGCGGGCGAGAGCGGCTGTGATATCTGTCACTACCCGCAGCCGCGGGGGCGCGCCCGGGCGCGTCCGGCCAGGTAGGATCCCGCGGGTGAAGCTGCTCGCCGACCTCAGCCCGCTGCGGTCGTCGCCGCCGTTCCGGCGGCTGTGGGCGGGGAGCACGCTGTCGGCGGTCGGCGGCGCGCTGACGAGCTTCGCGGTCACGCTGCAGGTCTACGACATCACCAGGTCGCCGGTCGCGGTCGGGCTGATCGGCGTCGCGATCATGGTGCCGCTGCTGACCGTCGGGCTGCTCGGCGGCACGTTCATCGACGCGGTCGACAAGCGGGTTCTCGTCCTGGTTTGCACATGCGGGCAGATGGCGGTGTCCGCGGCGCTGACCGCCCAGGCCTACCTGGGCCTGCGCTGGGTGTGGCTGCTGTACCTGCTGGTGGCCATCCAGTCGGGCATCGGCGCCGTCAACGCCCCGGCCCGGCGCGCGCTTATCCCCGCGCTGCTGTCGGCGGGCGAACTGGCCGCGGGGCTCGCGCTGCAGCAGCTGACCAACCAGATCACGATCACCGCGGGACCGGCTCTGGCCGGGCTCATCGCGGCCGCCCCGCACCTCGGGCTGGCCGGCTGCTACCTCATCGACACGGCCAGCTTCGCGGCGGCACTGTACGGCACCGGCCGCCTTCCCGCGATGCGTGCTTCAGGATTTTCTTCGCAGCGATCGCGGCTGGCCGCGGTCGCGGCGGGCATCTCGTTCATCGGCCGCGCCCCGGTGCTGGCCGGGGCGTTCATCGCCGACTTGAACGCGACTTTCTTCGGCCTGCCGACGTCGCTGTTCCCGGCGATCAACGCCGCCAGGTTCGGCGGCGACCCGCGGACCCTCGGCCTGTTCACTACGGCGATCGGCGTCGGCGGGCTGGTCAGCGCGGTGCTGTCAGGGCCGCTGACGCACGCGTCGCGGCTGGGCCTGGCGATGCTGGCGTCCGTCAGCGTGTGGGGCGCCGGGTTCGCCGTGTTCGCGGTGTCGCGCAGCCTGTGGCTGACGCTGCTGGCGCTGGCGGTCGCGGGCGCGGCGGACACGGTCACGGTGGTCGTGCGCGGGACGATCGTGGCGGCCCTGACCCCGGCGGAGTTCCGCGGCCGGGTGATGGCCGTCGACTACGTGATCGGCGCGGGCGGCGGCCAGCTCGGGTCGCTGGAGGCGGGCGCGGTCGGGTCGCTGACCTCGCCGGCGATCAGCGCCTTCAGCGGCGGCCTGCTCACCGTGCTCGGCGCGGTGGTGATCGGGGCGGTGCTGCCGGCGTTCCGTCGCTACTCAAGAGCCGAGCATCTGGCCGATGTTGAACGGTGAGCGGAGCAGCCCGAACTCGTACATCACGTCGGGGACCCGCTGCAGCCGGATCTTATCGACGCCGATCGGGTAGCTGTCCAGCGCCATCACGGCCGCCACGATCGGCGGGACCTGGCCGTCCTGCGGGCCGCTGAGGGTCTCCATGGCCTGCTCGACCGCGGTCCTGCTGGTGTCGGCGATTTCCTGGCCTTGTTCCAGGGCAGCCAGGAACGCCTTCAGCGTGTTGGGGTGCTCACGCACCCACGACGTGGTGGCGACGTACCCGAGGATGGGGAAGTTCTCGGCGGCGCCCTGGTTCAGGTCAGCCAGTTCCACCGCGCCGTACTGCTCCTCCGCCGCGGTGGCGAACGGCTCAGGCATCGCGGCGGCGTCGATCTTTCCCGCCGCCAGTTCGCCGGCCATCGCGGGGAACGGGATCGGCTGGGCGGGGAACCGCACCTGGCGCAGATTCACGCCGTTCTGGGTGAGAACGGCCGCGGCGAGCAGGTAGTTGATGTTGCCGGGCGCGTTGATCCCGAGCAGGTGGCCCTTCAGCTGGGCCAGCGATCTGATCTTCGAGCGGGGCATCGTGTAAATCGCCTGCGAGCCCGGCTCCATCAGCGAGCCTTCCGCGATGATCCGCAGCGGCTGGTGGTCGTTGGCCACGTGCTGGATGTAGGAGACGTAGTTGCCGCCTGTGATGTCGTAGGCGCCCGCCACCTGCTGGTTGATCACGGTGTCACTGCTCACCGCCGGCGTGTAGCGGATCGTCAGCCCTTCCCTGGTGAACAGGCCATCGTGCAGCGCGACGAAGAAACCGGCCGAATCCACCGCGGGCACGACCGCCACGTTCAGCGTGGTCTTTTCCAGCGCCCCGCTCGCGCCCGAACCGGGGGCCGTCGCTCCGGCGCCCGCCGTCCCCGCGCATCCGGCCGCGGCGAGCAGGGCCAGAGCGGCGACGGGCGAAAGGGCGCGCGACCGGACCTTGAACATGACGGATCCCTTCATGGGGACTCATGGCCCCTCATGGGCGTCGTGGGCGATGGTTGCGCCGCAAATCGTTCTGCAACTTGCACGCGGAGACATCGGTCAGCTGACCGATATTGGGCCCGAGGCCGGACGCTCACGAACGGCTTGCATGTTTATGCACTCGTGTGCATATAATTCATGCATGTCTAAGGTGGTCACATCCCTGCCTGTCGGCGAACGGGTCGGCATCGCCTTCTCCGGCGGCCTCGACACGTCTGTAGCGGTCGCGTGGATGCGCGAGAAGGGTGCCGTGCCGTGCACCTACACCGCCGACATCGGCCAGTACGACGAGCCGAGCATCGGCTCGGTGCCGGCGCGCGCCACCGCTTACGGCGCGGACGTCGCCCGGCTGGTCGACTGCCGCGCCGCCCTGGTGCGGGAGGGGCTGGCTGCCCTGGCCTGCGGGGCGTTCCACATCAGGACGGGCGGCCGCGCCTACTTCAACACGACCCCGCTGGGACGGGCGGTGACCGGCACCCTGCTCGTGCGCGCGATGCTCGAGGACGATGTGCAGATCTGGGGGGACGGCTCCACGTTCAAGGGCAACGACATCGAGCGGTTCTACCGGTACGGGCTGCTCGCCAACCCCGCGCTGCGGATCTACAAGCCATGGCTGGACGCCGCCTTCGTCAGCGAACTCGGCGGCCGCAGCGAGATGTCGCAGTGGCTGCTCAGCCGTGGCCTGCCGTACCGGGACAGCGCGGAGAAGGCCTACTCCACCGACGCGAACATCTGGGGCGCCACGCACGAGGCCAAGTCGCTCGAGCACCTCGACACGGGAATCGAGATCGTCGAGCCGATCATGGGCGTGCGGTTCTGGGACGAATCCGTCGAGATCGCCGCCGAGGACGTCACGATCGGCTTCGAGCAGGGACGGCCGGTGACGATCGACGGTAAGGAGTTCGCCTCGGCTGTCGACCTGGTGCTCGAGGCCAACGCCATCGGCGGCAGGCACGGCCTGGGCATGTCCGATCAGATCGAGAACCGGATCATCGAGGCCAAGAGCCGGGGCATCTACGAGGCGCCAGGCATGGCACTGCTGCACGCGGCGTATGAGCGGCTGGTCAACGCGATCCACAACGAGGACACCCTCGCCAGCTATCACAACGAGGGGCGCAAGCTGGGCAGGCTCCTGTACGAGGGCCGCTGGCTCGACCCGCAGGCGATGATGCTGCGCGAGTCGCTGCAGCGCTGGGTCGGCATGGCGGTCACCGGGGAGGTGACGCTGCGGCTGCGCCGCGGTGAGGACTACTCGGTCCTCGACACGACCGGGCCGGCGTTCAGCTACCACCCCGACAAGCTGTCCATGGAGCGGATCGAGGACGCGGCCTTCGGGCCCGGCGACAGGATCGGGCAGCTGACCATGCGCAACCTGGACATCGCCGACTCCAGGGCCAAGCTCGAGCACTACGCGAGGATCGGTATGGTCGGCACCGCGCACCCGGCGCTGATCACCGCCGAGCCGCAGGGACCGGCCGGACTGATCGGCGCGATGCCGGAGGGCGGCGCCAAGGCGATCGCCTCGCGCGGCCAGGCGCCCTCCGGGGAACAGGTTCCCGGCGACGAGGAACTGCTCGACCGCGCCGCGATGGAGTCCGGTACCGACTGATCATCGATCCAGCCGCGCCGCGCAGGCGCGCACCGCGGCGATGCTGCGGTCGATGTCGTCCTCGGTCGTGTTCCACCCGCTGACGCTGATCCGCATCGCTCGCACGCCGTGCCAGGTGGTCGGCCCGCACCAGCAGGTGCCGTCGCGCTGCACCGCGGCGATCACGGCGTCCGTCCGCTCCGCCGGTCCGAACGACACGAGCACCTGGTTGAGCACGACGTCGTTGAGCACGCCGAATCCGGCCGCCCGCAGCCCGTCCGCGAACCGGCGGGCCAGCGTGCAGGAGTTCTCCACCAGCGCGGCCACTCCGGCCCGGCCCAGGGCGGCGAGCGCGGCCCACACTTCGACGCCGCGGGCGCGCTGCGACGACTGCGGCGTCAGGGGGTCGTCGGGCCGCGCCGTCAGGTACGCGGCCGACGCCTCCATCGCGGCGGCGAGCGCCGGCCGGTCGCGGACCAGCGCGATTCCGCAGTCGTACGTGGTGTTCAGCCACTTGTGCGCGTCTGTCGCCCACGAGTCCGCGTCGGCCAGGCCGGCGACCGCGACCCGGTCGGCGAGGGCGGGCGACGCGGCTGCCCAAAGCCCGAACGCGCCATCGACGTGGACCCAGGCGCCGTGCTCATGCGCCCAGGCGATCAGCGCGGGGAACGGGTCGAAGGCACCGGTGTTCACGTTGCCGGCCTGCAGGCACACGATCGCGGGCCCGTTCAGTGCGGGCAGGTCACGCGGATCGATCCGGCCCTGACCGTCCGCGGGCAGCACCACGGCCCGGTTCCGGCCGAGCCCGATAAGGCCGAGCGCCTTCCGCACGGTCGTATGTACCTCGGCGCCCACCACCACGGTGACGGGCGGCGCGCCCGTCAGCCCCTGCTCGGCCGCGTCCCAGCCGTGCCGGGACAGCACCGCGTCCCTGGCCGCGACCAGGCAGGTCAGGTTGGCCATGGTGGCGCCGGTGACGAAACCGCCGACTGTGCCGGCCGGCAGGCCGATGAGCTCAGTAACCCAGCGCAGGGCGACCCCCCCGAGGCGCGCCGCGACCGGCGACATCACGGCCAGCGCGGCGTTCTGATCCCATGCCGCGCTCAGCCAGGCGGCGGCCTGCGCCACCGGCAGCGCGCCGCCAATGACGAACCCGAAGTACCGCGGGCCCCCGGTCGCCACGGTGGCGGGCGATCCGGTCTCGTCCAGTATCCGCAGCACGTCAGGCGCCGGCAGGCCGTGCGCGGGCAGCGGGAAATCGAGCCCGTCCAGCGCGGCCGTGGCCGCCAGGCCCGGCGCGACCGGCCGGTCGCAGAGCGTGCCCAGGTACCTGAGCGCGCGGTCGCACGCGTCGCGCAGCAGCGCGTCCCGCCCGGCCAGCGCGGCCGCGATGTCCACCGACGGTTCCGGCATACGCCCCCCCGGGGTTGGTTTCGCTTCCCGGTCATCCTGTCACCCCGGCAAGCACGCGCGCCGCACCGCCCGCCCCCTCTCCGTTGGGTGATAACAGCAAGACGCGGGGGCCAACAACCCGCACCACCAAACAACCCCGGCAGCAGCCAGCAGCCGGGTCAGGCGTCTTAGGGCGCGTTCGGCCTGCACAAACACGGCGAAACGGACTGAAAAACATCGCTACCGCGCCCTAAGCCGACAAAGTCTCCGCGTTGACCGTGGCTAGACGATTCCGTGGAGGGCGGCGTAGGCGAGGGGGAGGGCGACGATCAGCGCGCAGATGCCGAAGTTGACCAGCTTGTAGCTGATGAACACCGCGGCGAACTCGCGGAGGATCGCCGTCGGCCAGTAGTAGGCGGCCGTCGGCGCGCCGGTGACGTGGCCGTTGACGCCGAGGCGGCGGGCGATGATGGCGGCGCGGAACGCGTGGAAGCTGCTCGTCACGATTACGCACAGGGAGCCGGGCCGGGCCTGGTCCATGATGGCCTTGCTGAAGGCCAGGTTCTCCTCGGTCGTGCGGGAGCGGTCCTCGCCGATCAGGCGGCCGGGCGGAAACCCGCGGTCGGTCAGGTAGCGCGCCATCGCCTCGGCCTCGGTCAGGTGCTCGTCGCTGCCCTTGCCGCCCGAGACGATCAGCAGCGGGTCCGCCGTCTCGTGTGCCGCGAGCGAGCGTGCCACGATCGCGCCGTACACCTGGCGGCCCCGTTCCAGCCTGCTGGCGAGCAGCGGCGTCACCCGGGTGCCGCCCTTGAGCCCGGAGCCCAGCACGACCACGAAGTCGGCGTCGTCGTCGACGGCCATCCGGCTGTACAGGAACGCGTAGATCACGTACGACACGAGCAGGAACGACACGTACCCGAAGACGAGCGTGGTGACCGCCGTGAGCAGGGTGAGCTTCACCGAGCCCGCCCGGTCCGCCGCCACGTCCAGGGCGATCACCGCGAAGATGGCGAGCCCCGCGAGCAGCGAGAGCAGCGTGGCCGGGCGCACCCCTTCGCGGCGGGTCACGGTGATGCCGTTCAGCACGAGGTATCCGGCTGTGAGCAGCGGGCCGAGGATCATGAGCAGCAGCAGCGCCAGGATCAGCAGCCGGGCCCCCCTGCCGGGCGTGTCAGCCAGTCGTTCGGCGAAGCCAAGCGCGCCGAGCGCGAGCCCGAGGCCGAGGAAGACCGCGTTGCTGAAGCTCCGGCTGTCCCTGATCACTCCCACGATGAACAGGACGAGCACGACCGCGGCCAGCTCGAGAACGAACACCTCCCGAGGATACTTGACGCAACCAGGTGGTTGCCATAATGTGGCAACTGTTCGGTTGCTACTCACGGGAGGCAGTCATGAGCCAGGACTTCACTACCACGTTCATCGTCGACCAGACCCCGGACGAGGTCTTCACGGCCATCAACAACGTCCGCGGCTGGTGGGGCGAAGACATCCAAGGCGGCACGGACAAGCTCGGCGACGAGTTCACCTACCGCTACCAGGACATCCATTACTCGAAGCAGCGGATCACCGGGCTCGAGCCCGGCGCCAAGGTCGTCTGGCACGTGCTCGACGCCAACCTCAACTTCACGCGAGACCCGGCCGAATGGACCGGCACCGACATCACCTTCGACATTTCCCGCCACAGCGGGCAGACCGAGGTCACGTTCACCCACCGTGGCCTGGTCCCCGAGGTCGAGTGCTTCGACCAGTGCTCGAACGCGTGGAGCTACCTCGTCAACTCGAGCCTGCGGGAACTGATCACCACAGGCGCGGAAGGAGGCCTGCGATGAACGCGATGAAGACGCCCCCGGTCGTCACCGGGGAAGAGTGGGACGCGGCGCGCGAGCGGCTGCTCGTCAAGGAGAAGGAAGTGACCCGCGCCAAGGACGCGCTAGCCGCGCAGCGCCGGCGGATGCCGTGGATGGCGGTGGAGAAGGAGTACGTGTTCGACGGGCCGAACGGCAGGGCGAGCCTGTCCGGCCTGTTCGAGGGCCGCCGGCAGCTGATCGTCTACCGCGCGTTCTTCGAGCCCGGCGTGCGGGGCTGGCCTGACCACGCGTGCGTCGGGTGTTCGATGGTCGCCGACCAGGTCGCCCACGTCGCGCACCTGAACGCCCGCGACACCACGCTCGCGTTCGCCTCCCGCGCGCCGCAGCCAGACATCGCGCGTGTCAAGGCGCGGATGGGCTGGACGATGCCCTGGTACACCATGACCGACGAGTTCGACAAAGACTTCGGCGTGGACGAGTGGCACGGCACGAACGCGTTCATCCGTGACGGCGACACGGTGTTCAGGACCTACTTCATCAACGCCCGAGGCGACGAGGCGATGGGCGGCACGTGGGACTACCTCGACATCACCGCGCTCGGACGGCAGGAGGAATGGGAGGACTCGCCCGAGGGCTATCCGCGGTCCGCGCCGTACCAGTGGTGGAACTGGCACGATGCCTACGGCGAGGCCGGACCGTTCCAGGAGTCCGTGCCGTCCGGTTCTTGACGCCTCGTATTACAAGGCATAGCTTTACCAAGTATGGAACGGGAACGACTCAAGGGGCACCTGGACCTGCTGCTACTGTCGGTGCTCTCCGCCGGGCCCGCACACGGCTACGGGATCATCACCGTGCTGCGCGAACGCAGCGACGGCGCCTTCGACCTGCATGAGGGCACGATCTACCCGGCGCTGCACCGACTGGAGGGCGCCGGGCTGCTGGACAGCTCGTGGGCCGAGGCCGACGGGCGCAAGCGCCGGGTTTACGCGCTGACCAGCAAGGGGGAAGCGGCGCTGTCCGCGCAGCACAGCGCGTGGCGCCGTTTCGCCGCCGGCATGCAGGCGGTCCTCGGGGGTGAGCCGGCATGATAGAAGACCGGGACCTGATCCAGCAGTACCTGGACCAGTTGCGGCTGAGCCTGCGCATTCCGGAAGTCGGCCGCATCCTGGTCGAGGCCGAGGACCACCTGCGGGCGGCGACCGCGGCCAAGGTGGCCGAGGGAATGAGCGAGGAGCGGGCACAACAGGCGGCGATCGCCGGCTTCGGGCCCGTCCAGGCGATCGTCTACGCCCACCAGACGCGCCACGGGCGGGTGGCCGCGATGCTCGCCGACCTCGCCATCTCAGCCTGGCGGGTGATCGCCTGGTACCTGCTCGTGGCCTTCGCCCTGGAGCTTGCGGGACTGCTCAGGCAACCGCATCCCATGACGTGCAGCAGCCAGACTCCTTGCCCCATCGTGGTCTTCTCCGGCCCCACGACCACAGCGGCGGGGGTTGGTGAGTGGGTCGCCACCGGTACGGCCGGCCTTGCTCTGCTGGCCCTTTATTACGGCGTCCGGCGCTTCCAGCGCCGGCGCGGACGGGTGTGGTCGATTCCGCTCGGCGGCTTCTTCCCGCTGGCCGCGGCCGTCACGTCGATGCTCACCGTCGTCGGGGCCATCCTCACGGTCACCACCACCCACACCGATCACGCGGCCCTGCTGGGCGGCGTCGGCTTCCTGGCCCTGGGCATGGGCATCACCTACGGCTGGCGGATGGGACGGATGCTACGCCAGCAGGAGCGCGACCACGAGCTAGCGTGACCGCCGCCTCGCGACTCGAGCGAGTTGTAGAATCAAATTCGCCCTGGTCCGCTAGCTGTGGAGGAAAGCGTCGTGACTGATGCCAGGCAGGAAGCAATCGCGACTGGGACGGCCGGCACCCCCGGTCCGGCTAGCACGGGGGAGTGGGGCGCGCCGCCTTCAGCCAAGATCGTCGAGTGGTATGACCCGAAGATCACGGCGGCCGCCGCGTTCCAGATGTCCGGCCTGGAGTTCCTGCGCGCGATCAGGGACGGGAAGCTGCCGCCCGCGCCGATCGCGTCGCTGCTCGGCTTCCGCCCGGTCGAGGTCGACCCGGGCCGCGTGGTTTTCGAGGTCACGCCGGACGAGTCGGTCTACAACCCGATCGGCACTGTGCACGGCGGCCTCGTCTGCACGCTGGCCGACACGGTGGCGGCGTGCGCTGTGCACAGCACGCTCGAGGCCGGCGTCGCGTACACCTCGATCGACCTCAACGTCAGCTACACGCGCCCGGTGACCAGGGACAGCGGGACGCTGCGGGCGGTGGGCACGGTCGTCAAGCCAGGCCGGCGCGTCGCCTTCTCCCGCGCCGACATCACCGACGCCGCGGGCAAGGTCGTCGCCACGGCCACCAGCAGCTGTCTCGTCATGCCCGCAGCCCCGGTCAACTGATCAGGCTGATCGCGCCGCCCGCCGTGATGCTGAACACGGAGACCGCCGAACCCACCTGAACCCGCAGCCGGTACGGACCGCCGGGCCGGCCGCTGATCGTCCTGGCCAGGTACGTGCCGGGGACGGCGGGGACGATGAGGGTGAGCATCGCGGTGCTCGTTCCATTACGGGACATCGTGACCACGTCGGCGGGGATGCGCTGCAGCATCTGGTGGGAGACCCAGCCCTGGTACGGGTTGACCTGGCCGCGGACAACCTGCGTCGACCCGCGGGGGATGGCCTGCCCGGGGAGCGGGATCTGGAGCAGCTCCAGCTGGGTGGCCGGCGTGCCGCGCGTGGCCGGCGCGGACGCGATCGCGTAGGACCGGCTGAGCTTAGTGACGTGCAGCGACGGGTCCAGGTGCCAGAGCTGCCGATAGTGGCTGGCGCCAGCGGCGCGGTCGAACACGAGGACGAAGTCCGGCCGCTGGCTGACGTACACGCTGCGGTACCGCGGGTCGCCGCTGAACGCCGTGTCGAAGAACTCGTAGAACTGGCCGTAACGGCCGATCCTGTCGCTGACCAGGGACGTGGACGCCGCCGCGGCGAACGGCACGCCGGGCATCACGAGCACGCTGCTGGCCTCAGGCGACTGCAGGAACGTGCGGTACGGCGTGTCCTCGTAGCCGGTGTGCCCCGCGTTGACGATGAGGTCGCGGCCGCGGTCGTAGTAGGTCAGGCCCATGTGGTCGTCGTGCCCGTGAACCTGCCGTCCGCGCCCGAAGCGCAGCGAGTAGAACGACGCGGTCGACGTCCAGGCTGACCGGCCGAACACGTACCCCGCGGAGTACACCGCGACCAGGTGCGGCTGTCTGGGTGACGTCTTGGGCCGCTCGACGTAGGTGTCGCCGATCTGCACCAGGTCGTCGTCCGGCTCGGTGGCGTTGGCGAGGAACGCGGGCATCCGCGCGATCCGCGCCGTGATCCATCCTGGCAGCTTGTAGCCGCAGGCGGCGAGCTGCGGCAGGCCCTGCTGCCACAGGCCGTACACGAAGTCCTCGTAGAGCGTGGCCTGCTCGTTGACCGCGCCTTGCGCGTCGATGGAGGGACCGAGCGGGTTCGGCTCGAAGGCGGCGGTCATCTGCGCCACGGCGGTCCGCCGCCAGCGCAGCGCGGCGCCGCCGAACGCCTGCGCCGGGTACCCGCAGCCGATTTGCAGCAGGTCCAGGTCCTGCTTCAGCCCGTGATTCCACGCGCCCATCCAGTGCGCCGCGTAGTAGTCGACCGTCGGCGGGATCTGATCCTGAATCCACGACTGCCCAGGGAACGCTTCGGAGATACAGATCAAAATCCCGGGATTCCGAACGGTGACCGGTACTCCCCGCAGCCAGCTTTTCGAGATCTGGGCCGCGCGGGCCTGGTAGGCGCGCGCTTCCGGTCCGCCTGCCAGGTACCCGGAGACCAGCATCTCGATCCAGCCGCCGGACTGGAAGTCCTGGAACCACGTGGGGTCGTGGAACGGGTCGAACTGCCAGTTGATATCCCCGTCGCGGTGCGGGTCGATCGTCACGGCGTGCCACGGCGCGATGGTCAGCCGCCCGGCCATGATCTCGTTCGCCACGGCCTGGTTGAACCCGGGCAGCGGGCCGCAGGCGCGCGCGGCGCCGGACGCCGCCGCCGGCGTCGGCGTCGGCGGCGCTGGCGCCGCCGAGCTCGCGGCCGGGGAAAGCAGTCCCGCCAGGCACAGGAGAGTCGCGAAGGCGATGACGCTGAATCGTCTGCCAATCATGCTCATCATTGTCGCGCCAAATTGGTGAACCAGCCCGCCACCGATTACGTATTTAAAGGTCGAGAGGCGACAATCCTTGCCACGAGCGATCACCCGACGTACTGGGTCGATCGCTATTTGCTGCTGCTCATGTCCGGGAGAGCTGCCGGACGGCGATTGTCCGGCATTAGGGACGACGACAACATGGAGGCGCACAACATGAATCCGCGATTGCCAAGCTCACGACACCTGCCCGGGCCACTGCTCATCGCTGCCGCGGTGGTCGCGGCCGGTTCCCTGACCTGGGTCGGTGTAACCGCCGACGCGGCCCCGGCGACGCCGAAGGCGCCGGCCGCGGCAGGCGGCACGGTCCTGCAGACCAACCTGGTGTCCGACCTGGCGGGCGTGGCGGCAGTCACCGACCCTAACCTGCAAAACCCGTGGGGAATTTCAGAAAGCACTGGCAGCCCCTTCTGGTTCTCCGACAATAACTCCGGCCTGTCAACGCTCTATACGGTGTCGAGCAGCACGCCGGTCTCGGTCTCCCCGCTAGCCGTGAACATCCCGACCCCGGTCAGCGCCACCGGTGGCGCCCCGACCGGAACGGTGTTCAATTCCGCCGCCGCGAGCGGCGGCTTCCAGGTCACCGGCCCGAACAAGAGCGGGACGACCACGTCCGCCGCCGCCGACTTCCTGTTCGACACCGAGGACGGGACCATCCTCGGCTGGAACCCTGGCATCGACCCCACAGGGAAGTTCGCCGGCCCGGGTGGGGCCAGCGAAGAGGCCGTCATCGCCGTCGACAATTCGGGAAACAACTTCACCAACCCCAACCCGAACGAGCAGACCGGGGCCGTCTACAAGGGCCTGGCCATCGCGACGAACAGCACACCGATCTTCGCGGCTGACCCCGCGAGTACGGCCGTGATCTATGCCACCAACTTCCGCGCCGGGGCCATCGAGGTCTACGACGCCAACTTCGGTAAGGTCGCGCTGCCGGCCGGCGCGTTCGCCGACCGGCGACTGCCCCACGGCTATTCCCCGTACAACGTCCAGGTGCTGAACGGGCAGCTCTACGTCACCTATGCCAAGCAAGACCCGAGCAAGCACGACGACGCGCCCGGCCCGCACCGCGGTTTCGTGGACGTCTTCAACCTGAACGGCACGCCCGGCCTGCCCGGCGGGCAGGTTCGCCTGGTCACCCGCGGGGCGCTTGACTCGCCGTGGGGGCTGGCGATCGCGCCGACCGGCTTCGCCGGCCTCACCGCCCCTGGCGGCGACCCGGTGCTGCTCGTCGGCAACTTCGGCGACGGATTCATCCACGCCTACGACGCGACCAACGGAGCATGGCTTGGGTCGCTCAAGGGGCCAGACGGCGCGCCCATCGACATCAGCGGCCTGTGGGCGCTGCGGGTCGGCAATGGTGGATCCGGCGGCCTCGCCAACACCGTCTACTTCACATCCGGCCCGTTCAACCAGACGCACGGCATCTTCGGCGCGCTGACCACGGCCGCCCCCGGGTCGGCTGAGGGCCCGGCCGAGCAGCAGTGGGTCCAGGCGAACCTGGACGTCGTGCAGGCCGACGTGCAGCAGGTGAGCACGGACCGGTCAAGCGGCGCGTCCGCGGCCACCATCGCGGCCGACGTGCAGCAGCTCAACGCGGACACGCGCAACCTGGTGCTCGCCGAGCAGCAGTTCGCGGCGGACGCGATCCGCGGCGCATAGCGCGCCGTGTTGTGGGGGAGTCAGACATCTCCGGCTGGCTCCCCCACCCATTCGCCCGGCCCTCGCGGCCGCTAGCGGTGGCCGACCGCGAAGACCCGGCGCTGGCGAAGAATCTCGACGGACCGGCCGCCGAGGAGGTGAGCCGGGTGGGCGGCTCGCTGTCGTCCGGCGTACTCGGTCAGGAACCGGTCGGCGTCAGCGGGGCTGAGGCGAGCGAGCGCGGACCTGAGCACCGATCCCGCGGCGTACTCCGTCAGGCTGTTCTCACCGGCCAGCGGGAACCAGTAGCGCGTCTCCCACGCCTCGGTCTCGAGTCCGGCGTCACCCAGGACGGTGACATAGTCCAGCGGCGCGTGCACGGTCGCCGACTCCAGCGCGTCGTGCAGCTTGTCGCGCCACGCCTGCGTCGCGATCAGCTCGCGCGCTATATCGATGATCGAGCCGCTGACCCCGCCGGGCATCTGGAATCCCAGGACCCCGCCGGGGGCGAGGAAGCCCGCGATGCGCGGCAGCAGCGTCAGGTGGTCAGGCAGCCATTGCAGCACCGCGCTCGCCAGCACGACGTCGGGCGCGTCGTCCGGCTCCCAGTCGCTGATGTTGCCCTCGCGGAACTCCAGGCGGCCGGGACGCTGCCTCGATCGTGCCGCCTCGATCATGCGGGGCGAACTGTCGATGCCGAGAACATAGGCGTCCGGCCACCGGTCGGCGATCAGCTCGGTGTTGTTACCGGGACCGCACCCGAGGTCGACGATCAGGCGCGGGCCGGGATGGTCGACGTTGCCGAGCAGGTCACGAACCGCGCGAGTCCGGGGGCGTGTCCACCGCAGATAAGCGTCTGGATCCCATACATCCGTATTCGCCACGAGAGCACGCTAGCGAACATTAACCGCGTATGGGGACGCCGTTCGACCGGAGCACGCCGCGCACATTGAGAATCAGGGGGAAGACCTCGTTGTTGAGATCCTGGCCTTGCTCATCCCACGCCCGTTGCTCGGCCTCGACGGCGATGCGGTCCTCGGCGAACACCCGCTCCGTGAAGCGGCGGATGAACGGCCAGGCCAGGTTCAGCGCCCAGGGGACAGCCGGCCTGGGGATCATGAGCAGGCCGAAGGCATGGCTGGTGCGCTGCCCGGCATCTTCGGGCACGTAGGCCGCCCACAGGGAAAACGCGGGCGGTCCGGAATCGGCCGGGGTCAACTGGAGCGTCTGGTAGGGGTAGCCGGTGCGGATGGTGATGACGTGCCCCGATGAGCGGCCGGCGAGCCGGGCGGCCCCCCGGGACTTCTTGCCGCCGGTATGGGTGAACAGGTAACGGGCTTCCACGAACTGCGGGCCGGACTCATAGCCCAGCAGCCGGGGGTGGATGCGCCCGACCACGCCCCGGTGCAGGAACTGGTGGTTCATGTCCAGCAGATTCTCGTGCATGAACGAGTAATGGCAGGCGACCGAGCGCGAGTACATCATGACCTTGGGCTGGCCTGAACCGGATGCTGGCAGCTCAGGCAGCGGTGTCACGGCCGCCTTGTCCGCGTCGCCAGGAAAGACGAACACCAGGCCATAGGCTTCCCTGACCGGGTAGGCGCGGACGCCGCGGGGCGGCCGAGCGTCGCCCTTGGACAGGTACGGGATCTGCGAGATGCGGCCGTCGCCGCGGTAGGCCCAGGCGTGGTAGCAGCACCGCAGCACGTCGCCTTCCACCACGCCCATGCTCAACGGCAGCTGGCGGTGGGCGCACCGGTCCTCCAGCGCGTAGACGGCGCCAGTCGTCCCGCGGTACAGCACGATCCGCTGACCCGCGAATCTGGCCGCGAACGCCTTGTTCTGGCGCACGCTGCCCGATACCGCGACCGGGTACCAGAAGTCCGGGTTGATCCCGACCCGGCGCAGGTCCGCGATTTCCGCGGAAGCGATTGTCCCGTCTTGCGCGGGAATTGTCTGGCTCACACGTCCCTCCTGGCTGCCACGTCGCGAAGCTCGCGGTCGACCTCGGCACGCAAGGTACTGAGTTCCTGGCCGAGCTGACGCAGCCCCTCGGCCTCGTTCTGCCCGGCCCGTATTCGTGACCGGACCAGCCGGGTGCCCAGGCCGGCGGCGGCGCCGACCGGGTGAACGCTGATGGCGAGAGTGACGCCGACGCTGACCGCGTGCGAGATTCCGGTCTCTTCCAGCTGGTGGGCCACCCGTGCCGCCCGCTCAGATCCCGCGGCGTTGCCTGTCGTAGCGAGCGCGATGCCAAGCGGCATGCCGGCGAGGTGCTGTGCTACCAGTTCCCACAGGTCTTGGGCTTGGTCTTTGACTTCGGCTGGGCCGGCAACGTGTCCGTCTTTGGTCAATTGCAGCTCGACGAGCAGGCGCGCGAACTGTTGCTGCCTGTCTGGGCTTCGCCACGTTGCCCGCTGCGCTGGAGTCAGCTGGGCGTCCAGGCCCCGCCCTGTCCTTGGCGCGAACCGGGCCAGGCCCAGCCGTCGCATCGGCTCGGCCAGCTCGGGAGGCCATCGGCCGGGGGCGAGGTCGCCGGTACCGATCAATCCAGCGAGCAGCGCGCTGTACAGGTAGTACGCGGCGAGCCGCTGGCGTCCGGCGTCCTCGACTACTTCGTCGAGCACGGGCGGATCAGGAACACGGCGGCGGGTGTCGGCGAGCAGCCCGGCGAGCGGGGAGTCAGCCACCGTGGCCAGCCCCCGGATCGATTCCTTGCCGCGCTTCAAGCTG
>DATMKQ010000247.1:0-3551 GCA_035571275.1 Trebonia sp. | reverse complement strand
TGGTTACCGCCCTACAGCCAGTCGAGCCAGGCGAACATGATCATGTTGGCCGACGGGTTCTCGGCCGGATCGGGAAGCACGAACGGAACCGCGAGGGTGTCATTGTTGGCCGGATCCACCATGTTCAGGTACTGAAGGTTGCCATCGAAGGGCTCGGATCCGTTGTCGGGCTGGAGGAAGAACATCTCCCAGTCGCCATACAGGGCGTCGCCATAACTACAGGCCCGCATCAGGGTAGGTGTGAAGAACGCCAGCGGCGTGGAAGCGCCGTTGACCTGGGGCCGCTCGATGATGAACTCAGCCGTCCGGCCGGTGAAGCCAGTGCTCTGAAGCCCGCCGAGTGACTCGGGAGCTGTCGGGTAGGTGCCCATGAACGAGGCACCGTTCGAGCTGACGAGGTAGAACCAGACGCTGTTGTCTGCCCGGGTGAGACCGTCGTTGCCTTCGGTGGGGTCCTTGAACTCGGTCGTCCCGTACGGGTCGGCGACCCAGATGTCGACGGTGAGCTGGTCGCCGGGCGATACGGGGAAGTTCGGCACCACCCACCAGCTCCACGGCAGTGACTCCATCCACATGAAGTACGAGGTGATCTGCCAGAAGCCGGCGATGTCCAGGCACAGCGCGCCGGTCCCGGCCTGATACAGGTCCCCGGCGAAGTTGTCGAGCCCGATCCACTCGACGACCGCGGCGAACTCCTCGCCGAACGCCACGGACGCGGGCACCGTCCATGTGGCGGAGATGTTGTAGAACTGGCCGGTGGGCTTGTTGACATACGCGCCGCACCAGGTGGACCAGTTGGCGTTCGCTTCTGATCCGGGCTGACCTGTTCCCGGTATGGCCTCGGCCATGTTCTGGCCAGCCGAGTCAGGCGCATGTGACAGCTCCGGATGCGCGACGATACGCGGGCTTACCACGGTGCTCGGCCTGCTGACCGTACGAAGCCACCGGGCGTACCTGGCGGGAGCCTTCGCCGGATCGGGGCGGGGCGGGTAGCCGCGGGCTACCAGTTCCCTGGTGGACAGCTCCGCCACATCACCTTCGAGCGGCGGGCGTACGCTCCCGGTGACCACCGGCACGTCCGCGAGCTCAGGCGCGCTCATCTCCGGCGTGCAGTGCAGGTCAGCGCTGATGGTGACGCTCTGGCGCCAGCCCTGACCGTCGTGTTGGTATTCGAGCAGCAACTCGGTGGGCTGTGCACCTACCTTCGCCGTTGCGTGGACGCGCACGATGCCGCGGTCATCCGCGTCGAGCTGCAGCCGCCGGTCCGGGTTGCCTGGGTGATACAGCTGGCAGATGGCGCGGGGAGGTACCCGCAAGGTGACCAGCGTCTCCTCCTCGACAGGCACCTGCCGTTCGATCGGCTCGCCCCGGTTGACTTCCCGGGGTGGCGGAAGCGGCAGTGTCGGGGACGCAAGCACGCTCGGACGAGCCTCAGTTGGGGACGGCCGGTCCTCCAGAAGCGGTTGATCTGTCATTTCGGGTCTCCGGTTCCTGAGTGCTCTCAAGACCTTGTGTCTTGCCTTTCGGAGCCGGATCCCTGGCCTGTGATACGTGCCTGACCTTGATCCTTTACCTGGTCATGAGGTACCCGATGATTGATGTCAGCTGTCCGGTTGCGCGGTCCCGGTGAAGTCGTACGCCGCCATGGGCCTCAGCAGCTGAAGGTCGATTCGGCCTTCCCACCTGCGGGCCAGGGTCTCGATCACTCGTTCTGCTTCGCGCTCGTTGCCGAGGTCCACCAGGAATGCGACGTGAACCGCATCCAGCTCACCGGCCGGCTGCTGCGCGGCGCTGGCCACGCAAACTCCGTCCATGGCCTGCTGCAGAGCCCGGGTGTCCTGCTCCCGCCAGGCCCTGACCGTCTCGTTCATCAGCTGGTCGAGTTCGGCCCTGGCGTTCCGGACAGTGTCAGGGTCCTTGCTCTCGATCGCGTCCCGCAGCCGTGCTGTCCGCTTGTTCTGCCGCACGATTCGTTCAGGACGGCATCCTTGATGTAGCGGCCCGTGACCTGGAACTCGGCCCGGCCCTCGAGCCGCTCCAGAGCGGCGGCGAATTCATCGGGGCGGGCCGCGAGCATGGGGGCGGAACGACCGCCGCAACAGGGAGCGGTGTCGTGTGCGCCCGATCCCGGTCTTGGCGGGTACTGCCACAACTCACGCGAGGCCGCCTTCTTCCTCCTGCCCAACGCGCTGGCCTAAGGCGAGGCCGTGATCACGGCCCTCGGCGAGAGCGGCCTGTCCAGCCGCGACGCCGCATGGGCGGCCGACACCCTGACCTACTATGTCGTCGGCCACACCATCGAGGAGCAACTCGCCGTCGCGCTGCCCGGCAGCGGCCACGACGCCACCGCGCGGCTTACCGGCGCGGTGGACCCGCAGCACCACCCCCACATGTACGCGGCACTCGCCCACATCCCCGCGCCGCGCCATCAAGAACACTTCGACCTCGGTCTCCACCTCATTGTCAACGGCATCCGGGCCGACACCGAGAGACCGTGACTGAACGCAACCGGAGATCCCAGCTCTGCTCCCAGGCCGGGCACGATCTTCTCGGCGGCCTCGCGGCCGTGACCGAACTCGCGGCACTGCGATTCGCGGTGGCGTCAGTATCATGCGGCAGCCGACACCGCCTGACCGGGCGGCTTGCAGTCGCCTCCCCCAGCCTTTGACGGACGGCTGACGGCCTCAAGGAGGACTGAAGCTGGCGCGCTCATCCGGTCGAATCCGAGCGAGGAGGTTATTGGGGGTCCAGCGAACTCAGGTCGGCGGCGTCCAGCCATTCCGCCAGCGTCGTGGGGGTTCGGCCGAGGATGGTCGCGGCCGCAGGGTCGATGTCGGCCATGAGGTTGTCGCGGGTCATCCGATCAAGTCCGAGGAAGATTTCTCGACTACCACGGGATTGAGCCGGCCGCGTTCAGCACGGCGGCTGATCGGATTCGCTTCGCTCCTGATAGGCGATCTGAGGCCCGAGCTGGCAGGGTACGGCGGCAGCCACGTCGGCCATGGACAGCGAGGCGGGCCTATTCACCCGCTTCGGGTGACGATGTCTCACCCTCTCCGGGACGACGATCGGTCTGAAGTTTCCACACCAGTGTGCAACGGAGAGTTGCGCTGTGCTTCGAAGCTCAGGAGAAGAGAAGAAGGCAATGACCGCACCGACGCCGCCGACCGCGGCTCTCGTCCGCCCGTTCACCGTCTCGATCTCGGATTCGGAGATCGACGACGTGAAGCAGCGACTGGCCAGAACTCGATGGCCGGATCCGGAAACGGTGGGCGACTGGTCGCAAGGGGTTCGCGTAGAGAACGCCAGATCTCTGGTCGACTACTGGGAGCGCGGCTACGACTGGCGGCGCTTCGAGTCCGGGCTCAATCGCTTCCCCCAGTTCCTGACCGAGATTGATGGGCTGGACGTCCACTTCATCCACGTCAGGTCCAGGAATCCCAACGCGATGCCGCTGATACTCACGCACGGATGGCCGGGCTCGATCGTCGAGTTCCTGAAGCTGATCGGCCCGCTGACCGATCCGGTTTCGTTCGGAGGAGACGCCGCCG
>DATMKQ010000246.1:0-4010 GCA_035571275.1 Trebonia sp. | reverse complement strand
TCGACGACCGTGGTGAGGAAGCCGGCCGCGTCGTACCCGTAGACCTCCGGCAAGTCCACCCCGTTGTCGAAGGAGATCAGCCGGCCGCCGTCGGTGATGTCATAGCCGTAGGTTTCCTGCCGCCCGGCCGGGTCGGTGACGGAAACGTTCTCAACGACCGCGCCGAAGGTGTCCGAGCTCGTCTTGGTCCCGGTGGCCAGCGGCTGACCGATCGTCCACTGTCCGCCGTCCGGATCGGTGTAGGTGGCCAGGCGGGCGCTTCCTGGGTCGTAGGACGCCTGCTCGTAGGTCTTGCCCGAAGGCAAAGTGACCTGGGTCAGTTCCGGCGACGCGGTTTCCGCCAGGGCGTACTGGGACGCGATCGTGGCCGCGGACAGCGGCTGCTGGTAGACCGCGACCTGCCCGATGTCACCGTTGAAGTAGCCGATGGCCGTGGCCGTCGCCGAGCCTCCACCGTTGAGCCACGAGCCCCAGTAGCCGGCGCCGACCGTGTCCTGGGCCATGTTCAGCTGGTTGACCTGGCCCGACAGCGAGTTGACCTTCGCGCCGTCCAGGTACAGCGTCTGGCTGCTGCTCGACGCGGTCAGCACCGCGTAGTGCCACTTGCCGTCCGTCACGGCGGAAGTAGTAGCGATCGGGCTGGCGGTACCGGTCCAGAACTCGCCGTACAGGTCACCGTTCGTGCCGATGTAAAGCGCGGGAACGTGAGCGCCCGTGGTGCCGCTGCTTATCGTCCCTGACGCGTAACCGAACAGCACGCCGTGCGCGCCTGAGGCGGCCTTGAACCACAGCCCGACCGACACGTCGGTGTCATCGGTCAGCAGGTTGTTCGGCAGCGACACGTACGAGCTCGTCCCGTTGAACGCCGCCGCGGTCTCGCTTGGCCCCGCCAGCGGACCGGCCGCTGTCCCCAGCGTGACGTTGTGGTACGTGCCGACCGTAGTCCCGAGGTTCGCGGCCACCTCGTCGGCGGCGCTCGTCGCGCCGCTGGCCTCACCCAGCTGGTAGTACACCCGCGGGTCCGCGTCGAGCACCGACGACAGGTAATGCGATCCGGACCCGTAGCTGTACGCCGTGCACTGCGACCCCGTCGCGGCGGGCGCGCACGCTTGCGTGAGCTCATCGCCCGTGTACGAGTACGTCCAGGTGTAGCCGGACCCGCCGGTGGCGGGCGCGGGGGTCGTCACCGAAGCCACGTGCGCGTACGTGGCGCCCGACGGCTTCGACCAGGTCAGCGACAGAGAACGGCCGGAGATCGCGTCGGTGATCGTGCTTACCTGGTTCGACGAGTTGTACGTGAAGTTCTGCGCGTACCCGGTCACTTCCGTGATCGAGGTCAGCTGCCCGGACGACGAGAACGCGTACCGCTCCGCGGAGGTGTCGCGCAGCGTCCACGTCCCCGACGTGCTCTTCACGAGGGCGTCCTGGCTGCCGAACGGCGGGGCGTACGAGCCGTCGCCGTTCTCGCCGAACCGCATCTCCTGCCCGTCCGGCAGCCTCACGAGCACGGTCGAGGTGTCGTTTTCAAGCGACGCGTCCACGACGGAAGACCAGCCCGCGCCGAACGCGCCTGACGTGCGCGGGTCCATGCTGTTGTAGGTGCGGTCGATCTCAAGCGCCGGGCCGGTCGACTTCACCGCCGCGTCTGTCGCGCTGGTCGTGTAGTTGCCTGACAGGGGGTCATAAGCCTGCCCGGAGGGCGCGCCAAGGTCCGACGTGATCACGGGCTGCGGCGGCTCCGCCTCGATCGTGACCGGGCCGACCGTCGTCGTCGCCGACTGGCCGTTGGAGGTGGCCGTCACCGCGACCTTCCACTGGTACGCGATGTCCCAGTCCAGGTCCGCCGCGGGCGGCGTCCAGTACGCGGTGGAGATCGACCCAGAGGACACGGTCGCGTCGGTGCAGGTCTGGCCGGACAGCGGCTCGCAGGTCAGCGTGAAGTCGTAGGTGACCGTCCCGGTGCCGGTCGCGGTCGTGGACAGCTGCTGCTGCAGCGTCGTGGAGGTGTAGCCGGTCGGCGGGTACACGCCGGTCACCACCGGCAGCGGCTCCGGCACGTACAGGCCGATCTCGAAGTCCTGGATGCCTTGCGACGCGAACGACTGGGAGCCGTTGTACATCCCGATGACGATCCGGTAGGCGCCGGCCCCGAGCGCCCCCACCTTCACGTCGACCGTGACCGACTGACCGGGCGCGACCGTCGACGGCATCGCCGTATAGACGAGGCTGTTGCTGACTTCCCCGCCCTGGGCGTTGTAGGCGACCGACCCCATCTGGTAGCCGTTGGACGTCGTCCACGTGCTTGCCCCGGTGTTCGTCACCGTGACCGCGAACGACCCCGCCGTCGTCGGCGTCACGTTCGTCACGGGGGTCTTTGCCGCCAGCTTGTAGCTCGCACCGTCGGTCGTGTACGTAACCGCCAGGAACGGGTTGCCGGTGGAACCGGAGTCGGACGCGAACTTCTTCCACGCGTAGCTGTCGGACGTCGACGCGCCGATCGCCAGCCCGTTGTCGGCCACGGTGCCGTGCGTCCACCCGTTGACCAGGTTCGTGCCGGCCTGGTCAAGGTTGAAGCCCTCCCAGCTCGCCGGGCACGGCGACTGCGTGGACCCGAGCGGCACCCACCCGGTCGCGAACGACGCCCGCCCGATCGCGGCGCCCGTCGAGGGCCCCGGCCAGGACTTGTCCCCGGTCACCGACCACGACGAGGTCACCGGGTACACGTACACCGGCCGCGGCGAGCAGCTGTAGGACCACGTGTTGAACACGCCAAGCCGCGCGCCGAGCACCGTGTCGTTCTTCAGCTGCGACGCCACATTGCCGAAGGCCAGGTACGACTGCGCCTTGTCGCTCCCGCCGTCCCAGGTGCCGACGTGGATCTCGGTGTCGCCGGAGAAGTCGTTGTCGTCCGGGTACTGCACGTACGTGGTGCCGTTGGCGCCGATGTCGCTGACTGACGGGTCCACGGTCACCGGGTAGACCCGGTCCTTGCTGTCGAGCCAGGCGCTGTCGAGCGTCATCTTGATCGCCTGCTGCCCGCCCGCGGCCACCAGCGAATAGGTGACGCCGAACGACCGCGCGCCGTCCCCGGAGTGCGGGTCAATCTTCGAGTCAGTCATGAACCCGGACGGCACGTACGCCAGCACCTTGCCCGACGCGTCCGCGAACTCAACGATCCCGCCCGGCCCCATCAGCGCCCGCAGGCCCTTCAGCTCGAGCGGAAACACCCACGTGTCAGGAGCCGACGGCGAGGACAGGACGATGCTCTCCTTCACCAGCCCGGTCGCCGCCGTGAAACTGACCGTCGAGTCCGGCCGTGCGTCCGCGTAGCTGACGGTGCTGCCCGACGCCGCGCCCGTCGCCGCACCCGCGCCCGATATCCCGAACGACAGGGAGTGACTTCCGTCGACAGGGACCGTCACCAGGGCCGGGGCGTCGGCACTGGCCGCGAACGACTCCGGATAGGCCTGCGACTTCTCCGTCCACCCGCCGGCGGGCGCGGTCGAGGAAGAGTTCGACGGCGAAGCGGAAGCCGACGGCGATGCGGCGGGCGGCGAGACGCCGGCCGGGGACGACGCCGACAGGGAAGGCGACTGCGAAGCCGCAGGTGACACGCTGACGGAAGGTGAGGGCGATGCGTTCAGTGGCGCCTCGAACAAGGCGTCCGCGGAAACCTGCACGCCCTGGGAGGCGCCCTGGGAAGCGCCGCCGGAAGGCGCGGGCACCAGGCTGCTGCTGATCGGCGCCCAGGTGCCGTCGGCCCGCTGGAAGTTCACCGAGCTCGCGTACTGGAACGACGTCTTCGTCCCGTCCGCGTTCGCGTAGGTGACCTGGCTCGAACCGGCGAGGGGAAGCTGACGGCTGGTCTCCTGGTTGTACCCGGCCTTTTGCGGCGGTGCCTGCGCCGTGAGCACCCGCACGTTGTCTGGCGCCCTCTTGCCCTGGTCAGGGAACTTCACCGGCATCGGCCGCGCCGCGGCGGGAACCGCGCCTGGCACCGTCGCGGTGGA
>DATMKQ010000245.1:0-60457 GCA_035571275.1 Trebonia sp. | reverse complement strand
CAGCGCGGAGCCAGGTCAGGTCAGGCGCAGTCCGCACGAGCCGCACTCGCTGGCCGGGATCGGACCGGATCCAGAACGCCACCCCTGCGGTGACGACCGGGTGGTCTTCGATGATGACCACTGTCACTGGCTGTTCCATCGCGCCTCCGCCCAGAGCATGCCGCGATCTTGCTGCTGATCGATGGCGACCCCCTCGCCGGCCGCGGGCAGCCGGACGACCGCGCCGGCGTCGGCGACGAAGCTGACGGCGATTCCGGAGGCCACCGCCGCCAGGGTAATCCGCGCCTGGCTGCGCGCGGCGCTCAGGATCGCGATGGCGGCGTCGGTGATCACCCGCCGGGCCGGGCCCGGCACCGGCGGCAGCAGCCCGGCCGTCGCGATCTCGACGGCAACCCCGCGCCGCTCGGCCACATCGGCACTGGCGTGCAGTTCGTGCACCAGCGATCCGGGTACCTCATCACCTTCGGCCAGCAGCCCGCGCAGCCGGGCCGCCTGGACCGCGCACCTGACGCGCACCTGCGCGTCGCCCGGGTCAGCCGTCCCCGCCGCCAGCTCAGCGACCAGCGGGGCGGCGCTTTCCTGCAGGGCCAGCCAGCGGGCGTGCCGGGCGGCCTGGATGATCTTCGCGGTGGCGGCCCGCTCGCGCGCGGCGTGCTCATCGCGCGCCGCCGCGGCGGCCTTGCCCGCCGCGACATCCAACGCCCTGACCCCGGCGGCGACCGCCACCTGAGCGCCGGTCGACCAGGCCAGCACGGCGAGGAACCCCGCCAGTTCGATGCGGTGCAGCCCGTCCCACACCTGCACGCCCAGGACAGCGAGCGCCTCGGCGGCGAGGAACGCCGCGAGCTCGGCGAACCGGCGCCGAAGCAGCACGAGCACGCCCATCCACCCGGCGGTGCCCCACGACCAGTTGACCGCCAGCATCTGGCCGGCCGGGCTGGCCGCCGCCGCTGCCGTGCTGGCGACCAGCGCGATCACGGCCACCGCCCAGGCCGCGCGCCAGCCGGGCGTGCCGCGCAGCACCAGGACCGACCCGGCGGTGATCGCCAGCGCCATGATCAGCCACATGGCGCCCTGAAAGGCGAACGAGCCGTAGGCCGACCGGTTATGCAGCAGCTGCCCGCCCGCCCCGGCGAGATGCCAGCCCGCGACCAGGAAGACCACAGCGAGGGTGAAGGCTCGCTGATAGCGGCCGGACATCACCGCCGACGGCGCCAAGGCGGTCATGCCGGCCAGCTCACGGTGACAGTCGTGCCCGCGCCGGGACGGCTGGTGATCGCCGCCCGCCCGCCGGCCGCCAGCATCCGCCCGGTGATCGACTCGCGGATGCCCCGGCGCGACGGCGGGGTGGCGGCCGGGTCGAACCCGCGGCCGCGGTCCGTGATCTTGACCACCGCCCAGCCCGCGCCGCCGTTGACGGTCACTTCCGCCTGCCCGGTTCCGGCGTGCTGTTCGACGTTGCGCAGCGCCTCGCCGACGCAGGCGACGAGCTGATCCGCGACCGCGGACGGCAGCGTGACCGGGACGAGCCTCAGCCGCACGGCCAGCTCATCGGTGCTGGCCGCGGCCTGTTCCAGCTTCGGCCTCAGGTCGGTCAGCGGCGCCAGCCCGTCCGGCGCGGCGCCAGCGCCCCCGGCGCCAGGGGCGCCCTCAAGCCCTTGCAGCACGCGCAGGTCCCTGGCCGCCTGGGCGGTCAGCGCCGGCGACGGTTCGGTGAAGGCGCCGGCCGCGACCATGGTCAGGGTCGACAGGACGGTGTCGTGCAGCTGGCGGTGCTGCTCACGCTCGTCAGCGCGGCGCGCCTCCTCGGCCCGGATCCGCCGCTCGCTCTCCATGCTGGCGGCGACGATCGTGTCCGCTTGCCGCGCGCCGCCGCGAATCACCGCCATCAGCCCGGCGGCGACGATCGTCTCCACCACGAGCAGATAGGCGTCGACCGGGTGGCCGGCGCCGACCCCGTAGGCGATCGCCACGATCGCGGCCCCGGGCAGCCCGAGCGACGGCCGCAGCGTGATCTGCAGGATGTACACCGACGTGCAGGCCAGCGGGAGCATCCAGGTCGTGTTGTCCTCGATCAGCGAGGCCGGGACCAGGTGCTGCTGCACCAGCGCCAGCGCGGAGATAACCGCGGCGTCGGCCAGCACCACGGTCGTCGTCAGCCCGGACCACCGCACCCGCCAGGTGAAGAAGGCGGACCACAAGCACAGCGCCGTCAGCGGCGCCGCCAGCCACCAGCCCGAGATCTCCTCCGTCGCGGCCAGCACGGCCACCGCGGTGAACAAGGCCGCCCCGCCGAGCCGCAAGGCCATCGCGTACCAGCCGGCCAGCCAGTGCAGGGCCTGGTCGGATGGCCCCGCGAACCGCGCGCGACCCGCGGAGGGCTGGATCTGCCCCCCGACGGAATCAGCTGTCGCGTCCACCGGACCAGTATGCGGCAGGATGGGCGGTAGCGGGGTGTTTCCGCGGGCCCCTCGCCGGACATGGTCCCCTGATGGAAACGTTGGACGGCAACGCCCTCGGCGGGCTGCTGCAGGAAGTCTTCGGCGAAGACATGACCGCGGTCATGACCACATGCGCCTCGTGCGGCGCCGTCGCGGCCGTCGCGCAGACGGTCGTATACCCGCGGCTGCAAGGCGCCATCGCCCGCTGCCGCACCTGCGGCGCCCTTCTGATCGCCATCACCCAGGTGCACGGCGTCAAGTGCGCCGACATGCGGGGGATAGCGGCACTCGACGAAAGCCGCGCCCGCCGTTCGGTATAAAGAATTCGATCTGCCCGAACGAAGGGTGGCGACTCGTCCCAGGCCAGCCAGAGAAGGAGACCGGTATGAACCCGGAAACGGCTCTTGAGCTGGCGGACTGGAGGCGGGCGACCACGGCCCTTTACGGCCGGGTCAGGGAGCAGGCGGATCCGGCGGCCGCGCACGCGCTGTGGCGGGAGGGCCGGGACCAGATGATGCGCTCGCACCCGCAGAGCCCGCTGCCCCCGGCCGACCCGTTGCGGGAATCCGGGGTGCCCTACTGGCCGTACGACGCGGCGTTGCGCTGGGAACTGCCCGTCGAGGCGGTCTCGCGCCCGCAGCGGTTCGAGGTCGACACCGGCCCGGATGGCGTGACCCGCCTCGAACAGACGGGCTGGGTCACGGTCCCGGATCCCGTCGGCCGGCGGCTGGCGGTGTGGTGGCTCGACCAGTACGCCGGAGGCCTGTTTCTGCCGGTCAGGGACGCGACCGCGGGGAGCGGAAGCTACGGCGGCGGCCGCTACCTGCTCGACACGGCCAAGGGCGCCGACCCGGGGTCGCCCGGCCACGCCCTGGTGATCGACCTGAACTTCCTGTACCACCCGTCCTGCCGTTACGACGAGCGCTGGGTGTGCCCGCTGGCGCCGAAGGACAACACCATCGACGTACCGATCCGCGCGGGGGAGCGGCTGTCCTGGCCGTGATCGGGGTGCGCGGGGTCCGCGCCTTCGGCGGTCGCGCCCGTCCCAGGCCGCCTAACGCGAAGACCCGTCCCAGGCCGCCTAACGCGAAGACTTTGTCGTCTTAGGGCGCGGTAGCCATGTTTTTCGGTCCGTTTTGCGTGATTTGTTCAGGCCGAACGCGCCCTAAGACGCCGTCACAGGTCACCGAAGGCGGTGGCTGGCGACTCGATGCAGTCGGCGACGTAGCGGAGGAAGCCGCCGGCGGTGCCGCCGTCGCAGGCGCGGTGGTCGAAGGCCAGGGTGAGCTCCGTGACCTTACGGACCGTGAGCTCGCCGTTGACCACCCACGGGCGGTCGATGACACGGCCCATGCCGAGGATGGCGACCTCCGGGTGGTTGATGATGGCGGCGGAGCCGTCGACGCCGAACACGCCGTAGTTGTTCACCGTGAACGTCCCGTCGGCCAGGTCCGCCGGGGTGAGGCGCCGCTCCCGCGCCGCCGCCGTGCGTTCCGTCAGCCGGGCCGACAGGTCTCGGGTGGTCAGCCGGTGCGCGTCGGGCACGACGGGGACGAGTAGGCCGTGGTCGGTCTGCGCGGCGAAGCCGAGGTTGACCCGCCCGGGCATGATGATCTCGTCCTGCTCGATGCGGGCGTTGAGCTCGGGATAGCGGCGCAGGCCAAGGATCGCGAACCTGGCGAGCAGGGCGAGCAGGCTGACGGGGCGCGCGGGATCGGCCGCGTTGAGCGCGCGCCGCGCCTCGACGAGGCCGGTGGCGTCGACGTCGACCCAGACGGTCGCCTCGGGGATCTCACGGCGGGAGCGGGACAGTTTGTCGGCCGCGGCGCGCCGCGCACCCCGCAGCGGGATCCGCCGCTCGTCGGCGTCGGGCTGCTGCTGTGGCGCGGCCAGTTCGGCGATGGCCTGCCGGACGTCCTGGCGGCTCACCACCCCCTCGGGGCCGGTGCCGGTGAGGGTGCCCAGGTCGAGGCCCGCGTCTTTGGCCTGCTTGCGGACCAGGGGAGAGATCACCGCGACCGGACGCCGGCGGCCGCGCCGGCTGCGGGGCGGGGCTGTCGTCGTGCCGTAGCCGATCAGGACGCTGCCGCTGGCCTCGTCGCCGCTGGCCTCGCTGCCGCTGGCCTCGCTGCCGCTGGCCTCGTCTGGCTCGCGGGGTCCGGCCGCCTGGTCGTCCGCCGCGATGGTGATCAGCGGCTGGCCAACGCCGATGGTATTGCCTGGTTCGGCGTGCAGGGCGGTGATGACGCCGGCGTACGGAGACGGAACCTCGACGACGGCCTTCGCGGTCTCCACTTCGGCGATCACCTGGTCGAGCGCGACGCGGTCCCCGGGCTTGACCCGCCAGGCGATGACCTCGGCCTCCTCCAGGCCTTCGCCGAGGTCGGGGAGCAGGAAGTCAGGCATCGTCCTCTTCCCACTGCAGGCGCGCGATGGCGTCGAGGATGCGGTCGGTGTTCGGCAGGTGGAACCGCTCGAGGTGCGGCGGCGGGTACGGGATGTCGAGGCCGGTGACGCGCAGGATCGGCGCCTGCAGGTGGTGGAAGCACTGCTCGGTCAGCCGGGCGGCGACCTCCGCGCCGTAGCCGGCGAACCCCGGCGCCTCGTGCACGATGACCGCGCGCCCCGTGCGGCGCACCGATTCCGTCAGCGTCACGTCGTCGAAGGGCGACAGCGAGCGCAGGTCGATGACCTCGACGTCCCAGTCTTCCTCGACGGCGGCCTCGGCTGCCTCCAGCGCGGTAGCCACCATCCCGCCGTAAGCGATGAGGGTGACGTCCGTGCCTGGCCGCCGCACGACCGCACGGTCGATCGGCGGGCCGTCCGGCGTCAGGACGGCGGTCTCCTTCGACCAGTAGCGCCGCTTCGGCTCCAGGAAAATGACCGGATCGGGGCACTCGATGGCCTGGCGGAGCAGGCGGTAGGCGTCGGCGGGGGTGCCAGGTGCCACCACGCGCAGGCCCGGGGTGTGGGTGTAGTAGGCCTCCGAGGAGTCGCTGTGGTGTTCGACACCGCCGATCCCGCCGCCGAACGGGATCCGGATGACCACCGGGAGCACGACTTTGCCGCGTGTCCGGTTGTGGATCTTGGCGAGGTGGCTGGTGATCTGCTCGAAGGCGGGGTAGGCGAAGGCGTCGAACTGCATCTCGACGACCGGGACGAGGCCGTTCATCGCCATGCCGATGGCGCTGCCGACGATGGCTGACTCGGCCAGCGGGGTGTCGAAAACGCGGTCCTCGCCGAACCGGGCCGCGAGGCCGTCGGTGACGCGGAAGACCCCGCCGAGCGTGCCGACGTCCTCGCCGAAGACGACGACGCGCTCGTCGGCGGCCAGGCTGTCGGCCAGGGCCCGGTTCAGCGCGGCGGCCATGGTGACCGGCGTCGGAGGCCTTACCCGCGTCGGGACCACGGCCGGAGCGGACGCGACGGTCATGACGCGGGCTCCGTAGTGAGTTCCGCCAGTTCCCGCAGTTCGGCGCGCAGGGCCGCGCGCTCCCGCTCAAGGGCGGCCGTCGGATGGGTGTACACGTGCTCGAACAGCTCGGCCGGGTCGGGATTCACGTCTTGGTTCATGCGCTGCCTGAGATCATCCGCGAGCCGCTCGGCATCGGCCGCCAGCCGCCCGGCCGCCGCGTCGTCAAGGAGGTGCCTGGCCCTGAGGTGGGCCTCGAGCCTGGCGATCGGGTCGCGCGCGAGCCACGTGCTGACCTCTTCGCTCGCCCGGTAGCGGGTGGCGTCGTCGGCGTTGGTGTGCGCCTCGATCCGGTAGGTGAGCGCCTCGATGAGGGTCGGCCCGTCCCCGGCCGCGGCCCGTTCGACGCTGGCCCGCACGGCAGCGTAGACGGCGGCGGCGTCGTTGCCGTCGATGAGCATCGCGGGAACGCCGTACCCGATCCCCTTCGCGGCGAGCGTCGGCGCCGCTGTCTGCTTGGCGAGCGGCACGCTGATGGCGTAGCCGTTGTTCTGGACGAGGAACACCACGGGGGCCTTCCAGACGGCGGCGAAGTTCAGCGCCTCGTGCGTGTCGCCCTCGCTGGTCGCGCCGTCACCGAGCAGCACGAGCGCGACCGCGTCCTGCTTCTTCAGCCGCGCGGCGTGCGCGAGGCCGACAGCGTGCACGGTGTTGGTCGCGAGCGGGGTGCACTGCGGCGCGACCCGGTACTCGTAGGGATCGTAACCGCAGTGCCAGTCGCCGCGGAGCAAGGTGAGGGTCTCCTCGGCGGGCACGCCGCGGGTGAGCACGGCGACCGAGTCGCGGTAAGTGGGGAACAGCCAGTCCTGGTCGCGCAGCGCGAGCACCGCCCCGACCTGGCAGGCATCCTGGCCGCGCGAGGAAGGATAGACCGCGAGCCTGCCCTGCTTGGTCAGCGCGGTGGCCTGGGTGTCGAAGCGGCGCCCGAGCACCATGTGGCGGTGCAGGCTGCGCAGGACGGCGGGACCGGGGATTGTCAGCTCGCCGTGGTACCCGCCGGAGTGGCCGTCTTGGTCGATCAGCTGGAGCGGCGCCGCGCTTGGCAGCAGGCTTTCGGCGGTGGCCGTGTCGCCTGGGTGAGTGAGGGTCGTCATTGCCCCTCCCTTCAAGGTGCGTTATGCAGGAGATTCTGCCCTGACGAGGCCAATTTTCTAGCGTCCGGGCACAAGACAAGATGAATTGATTTCTAAACCGGGTTATATTAGCCATATGACTCTCAGTAACCCGCCCGCGGACGGCCTGCGTGGACATATGGCAGCGATGGACGACACCGATCGGCTCATCGTCGAGGCGCTGCGCGCCGACGGCCGGATGTCCATGCGCGCGCTCGCCGACCTGGTCCACATCTCGCGGGCCAGCGCGTACGCCCGCGTGGCCCGGCTGGAACGCGACGGCGTGATCACCGGGTACGCCGCGCTCGTCGATCCCGTGCGCTACGGCTACGCGCTATCGGCCTACGTCTACCTCGACGTCGCGCAGCGGTCGTGGAAGTCGGTACGCGGCCAGCTGCTGAGCATGCCCGAGGTCGACCACATGGCGCTCGTCTCCGGCGAGCACGACATCGTGCTGCGCGTCCGCGCCCGGGACGCGGTGTCCCTGCGCGACGTGGTGCTGACGCGCCTGCAGGAAATCCCCGAGGTCCGTTCCACTCAGACGGTGCTGATCTTCGAGGAGCTCACTCCCGGCCAGGGCCGGGGCGGCCTCCCGCGCTACTGACGTCGCAGCGAGCAGGACCATGTCGTTAGCCTAGAGCGGTGAGCGTTGGCGGCCAGGAAACGATGATGGCGTGGGTGGTGACCGAGCCGGGGCCGATCGAGACCGGCCCGCTGCGGTACGTGGAAAAACCTGTACAGGTCCCGGCTCCTGGCGAACTGCTGGTTCAGGTCCTGGCCTGCGGCGTCTGCCGCACCGACCTGCATGTCAGCGAGGGCGACCTGCCGGTGCACCGCGAGCACGTCACGCCCGGTCACATGGTCGTTGGCCTGGTGGCGGCACTGGGGGAGGGCGCCACCGGCTACGCGGTCGGGGACCGGGTCGGCGTGGCGTGGCTGCGGTACGTCGACGGGACGTGCGCCTACTGCCGCCGCGGCGACGAGAACCTCTGTCCCGCGTCGCTCTACACCGGCTGGGACGCCGACGGCGGGTACGCGCAGTACACGACCGTGCCGGCGGCGTTCGCCTACCAGCTGCCGCCCGGCATCCCCGACGTCGAGCTGGCGCCGCTGCTGTGCGCGGGGATCATCGGCTACCGGGCGCTGCTGCGCGCGGCGCTGCCGGAGCGCGGCAGGCTCGGGCTGTACGGATTCGGTGACAGCGCCCACCTGGTCGCCCAGCTAGCGCTGGCGCAAGGCGCGACCGTCCACGCCCTGACCCGCGGCGAGGCGTCCCAGCGGCTGGCGCTGGAGCTAGGCGCCGCGTCGGCCGGCGGCGCGTACGACTCCCCGCCAGAACCGCTGGACAGCGCGATCCTGTTCGCGCCCGTCGGCGACCTCGTGCCGGTCGCGATGCGCGCGCTGGACCGTGGCGGAGTCCTGTCCGTCGCCGGGATCCACCTGACCGACACGCCGCCGCTGAACTATGAGCGCGAGCTGTTCTATGAGAAGGAACTGCGCAGCGTCACCTCCAACACCCGGCGGGACGGCCGGGAGTTCCTCGCGCTCGCCGTCCGGCACCACGTCCGGGCCACCACGCACGTGTATCCCATGGCGCGAGCGCAGCAGGCGCTGCAGGACCTGAAGGCCGGCGTTTTCGATGGGGCGGCCGTTCTCGTCAACGACCGCGCCGAATGACGGTGGCGGGAAGCGCCGCCCGCCGTTCGGAATAAAGGAAAGAGCTCAGCTAGGCACGTAGACACCATCAAGGTCGGCCTCGAACTCCACCTGGAGGCACCTTGCGAACCAGGCCGCTCTAAAAGCGCAGAGCTCACACTATTGGAGGACGTGATAAGACGTACGCGCGAGGCTACGATGTTACCCTGTACCTGGGATGTCTTGGGTCGAGGGGGGCCAATGCAGCTTTTCATTTCATATGCTAGACCAGACAGGACACGCGCCGAATCCCTGACGCTTCGCCTCAGGCAGGCGGGAATTAACGTCTGGCTGGACAGCGACCTGGTCGGCGGTCAGGCATGGTGGGACAGGATCCTGGATCAGCTTCGTTCATGCGATGCTGTCGTCGCGGCAGTTTCAAGGGCATCCATAAAGTCGCAGGCATGCCGGTCTGAACGCGAGTATGCCGCCATTCTGGGCAAGCCGATCCTGCCGCTCACCCTTGAGCCAATGAGTTCCGAGATGCTGCCGGCCGACATAGCCAGGATCCAGACGATTGATTACTCTCAGCCCAGCGAAGCCGCCGCTTTCGAACTGATCGGTGCGATCCTGACACTGCCCAAGGCCGGGGAACTTCCCGATCCGGTCCCCGAGGCACCTCCCGTACCGACCTCACCATTCGGCACCCTCGTCGATCGCCTGGCTGAGCCTACTTTGAGCATGGACGACCAGCTCGCCATTGTCGGGAGACTTGAAGCAGCGCTCGGCCCAGCGGCTGACCCGCATGACAGGCCCACCGCCCTCGAATTGCTTCGCCAGCTGGACGAGCGACCTGATTTGTTCGCAGCGGCAGCACGGCAGATCGTGAAGATCAGAGCGCAGCTGCAAGCGGCTGATCAGCAGCAGGGCTCTGCATCCCAGGCCCGCGTACGTCAGGATCCGCGGTATGGCGGCACTGGCCCGGTCTCCAGCGCGTCCGCACGTAATCAGAATACTCCGCCGCCCCGGGCAGACCACATTGACGGCACAGCGATGATATATATCAGTCGCCAGCCGGGAGAGCTGCAATACAAACTAAACGCGTGGCTGATTTTTATCGACGGCAAGAAGGTCGGCAAGATCTGGCAGGCCCAGCGCCGCAAATATCCGATCACACCCGGGACCCATCAGATACAGATCAGACTTAACACCATGTCCAGCCACTGCAGCCCGGTGGAGGTATTCACGGTCAACGCCGGTGACTGCGCGGAATTCTCATGTGGCCTCGATCATCCGCTGACCATGGGTAACGCATTCACCGCCGGGGCGTGGAAAGGTCAGCTCATGGCCCCGAAGAACTCCTTTATACGGCTTAGCCGCGAGCGGCCGTGAGCCGGGAGACGCCTATGCACGGGACAAGCCGGCGAGCACGTAGATCGCGACGACAATCCAGAAAAGGATCTTGACAATCTTAGCGGATTTGCGGGCGGTCTCGAGATCACCAGTTATCAGGCTCGCCCGCGTTCGTTGCGCCAGGATGACGGCCGCAATGCCCAGCGGGAAGAAGAAGATCAGCGACACGATGGCCATCACCCAATGCGGAGTCGGCGTGGCCTCGGACGCGGGTTTCCGGTCTGCGACTGTCGGCTGTGCCGCCTGCTGCGCGCCCAGTCCACCCGGGTGCCCGACTCCGCTCGCGCTTCCCTGCTCGTTCCAGGCGCTCTGCTGGTTCCAACCGCTCTGCTCGTTCCAGGCGCTCTGCTCGTTCCAGGCGGTCTGGCCACTCGGGGCCTGCTGACCGGTCGGGGCTCCCGAGGTCCACCGATCGTGTGGCTGTGAAGGTGGCTCCTGGGGCCACGGCGGCATCCCGCGAGCCCCCGTGTCCGGCACACTGCTCCTGAGGGCGGCTATCCGCCTGTCCACGGCGGCGAACAGGTCTTCGCGTTTCTCCATCTGGCCAAGCATTTCAAGCGCGACGGGCCGGTCGTTCGGGTCGGCCGAAGGAGCAAGCGCGCTCTCCAGCCTTCCGATGATGGCGAGTTGCTGGTCTTGATCGAGCGACGGGGCCTTCAGTTGCTCCGCGACATTGTCGAGCGCGGAGGCGGGTGCCGATGGCGGCTCCGGCAACGGGTCAGGGAGAGCAAGCGGCTTGGGCAGCCGGATGATCGCGCCGGCCAGATGGAACGCGGCTGCTTCATCTGGCTGCGAGTAATCGATTACCTGGAGCCGGGCCAGATCGGACGGCAGCAATTCGATACCGAGCGGCTCAATGGTGAGCGGGAGGATGGCCTTACCCAGGCTCGCGGCATATTGGCGCTCGCGAATGCACGCCTGTGACCGCAGCGAAGCCCTTGAAACAACAACCACAGTGGCATCGCACAGGCGAAGCTGCCGCAGTATCTCTTCCCACCAGACCTGTCCACTCGCCTTTCCGGCGTCAAGCCACACGTTGTTTCCTGCTTGCCGCAAGCGCTGCGCCACAGCATCGGCCCGGAGCCGATCCGGCCTGGCATAAGAAAGAAAGATCTCCACCGGCTCTCCCCCCAGTCTCGGCCCCAGGACGCCAGTTTGTTGGACTCAAGATTCCAGGGGGGAGACTCCAGCGGGAAGTATTCCAGGGCGTGCTTAATTGGTCAAGGCAGCTCGCCAGCAGCCATCACGCGTCCCACCTTCCTCAACCGACCCCTACTAAAGATCAGCGATTCCAGAAGGCGGATCTGCTCCGCGGGCATATGCGCCGCGTTGTCGATGGGGCGGCCGTTCTCGTCAACGACCGCGTCGAATGACGGTGGAGGGAAGCACCGCCCGCCGTTCGGAGTAAAAATCCGCGACCGCGAGAGCCAATGTGCAACCGACGGTAGCGCGTTCCCGATCGACGTGCTACCATTGGTTGCAGATACAGGCGGAACTCAGGAAGAGAGCGGATGCTGATGCAAGGCCTCGCGATCGAGCGGGAGGTTGTGATCGAGGCGCCGGTGGAGGTGGTGTGGCGCACCATCACCGAGCCTGATCAGTTGAGCCAGTGGTTCGCCGACCGGGTAGAGCTCGTCGTCGAACCCGGCGCCCATGGCTTCATGCGGTTCGGGGACCAGGGCGGTCCTGTCGTCGTGGAGACCGTCGACCCGCCGACTCGGTTCTCATTCCGCTGGAACTACCCCAGTGGGCAGGAGCCGGTGGCCGGCAACTCGATGCTCGTCGAGTTCACGTTGACACCCGAGGGGCCGGAGCGGACCCGTCTTCGGGTCGTCGAAAGCGGCCATGAGCTGCGCGACTGGCCCGATGCTGAGAAGCGGCGCTACGCCGACGAGCACGAGGACGGCTGGGGCGAGTACCTGGATAACCTCGTCGAATTGCTCGCTAAACGCCGATGACGGCGCAGATCGATGACGAGCTGTGGTCGGCCATCGCCGATCCGTCTCGCCGCCGGGTCCTCGACCTCCTGATCAGCAACAGTGAGGTGAGCGCGAGCTGGCTGGCCGGACGGGTGCCGTTCTCCCGCCAGGCCGTCTCCAAGCATCTGGTCGTGCTCGAACGGGCCGGGCTGATCACCAGAAGCAAACAGGGCCGGGAAGTCCTTTACCAGGTACAAGCCGACCGTCTCGACCAGGCCACCCGGGCCATGGCCGAGCTCGCCGCCCGGTGGGACCGGCGGCTCGACGCGGTAAAGCGGCTCGCCGAGGCCGCGTACGCGAACAGGGAGGACAACAATGACCGAACACAAGACCGGAACACGTGAGCAGTGGCTCGCCGCCCGGCTCCAACTGCTCCAGGCGGAGAAGGAGCTGACCCGCCGCGGCGACGACCTCGCTCGCCAGCGGCGGGAACTGCCGTGGGTTCGCCTCGACAAGGACTACCGCTTCGACACCGAGAGCGGTGCGGGCTCGATCGCCGGCCTGTTCCGCGGCCGGTCGCAGCTGCTGGTGTACCACTTCATGTTCGACCCCGGTTGGGACGAGGGCTGCCCGAGCTGCTCGTCGATCGCCGACGGCTTCGACAAGACGTACCCGCATTTCCTGAACCACGACGTCGCGTTCACCGCCGTGTCGCGGGCGCCGCTGGACAAGCTGCTCGCGTACCGGGACCGGATGGGGTGGAGCTTTCCCTGGGCGTCATCGGGAGGCAGCGACTTCAACTACGACTTCCACGTCACGATCGACCCGTCGGTCACGCCCGTCGAGTACAACTACCGAAACCAGGCCCAGCTGGAGCAGGCGAACATCGCGTGGCGCGACTGGGTAGGCGAGCAGCCGGGCATGAGCGCGTTCGCCCTCGACGACGGCGTCGTCTACCACACCTATTCCGCGTACGCCCGGGGCTTCGACGCCCTCTGGCCCATGTGGCAGTGGCTTGACCGCACCCCGCTCGGCCGCGACGAAGGCGACTGGTCGTGGTTCCACCGCCACGACGAATACGACAGCACGAAGAGTTCGGCTCCCGGCGAAGCGAGCGACTACAACAGCGAGATCATCGAGGAGTTCCGGGCGAACCAGGGGCGCGTTGGCGGCATGTGGGCGGGCACCACGCTCCTTCTCCTCCACCACGTTGGCGCCAAGTCCGGGATCGAGCGAGTCACGCCACTGGCGTGCTCCCCCCGGGGCGGCGACCGCTTCGCGATCTGGGCCGCCAACGGCGGATCGCCTACCCACCCGAACTGGTACTACAACCTCAAAGCCAACCCCAGGATCACGGTCGAGGTGGGTGCGCAGACGTTCACAGTCCTGGCCGAGGAACTTGGCGACACCGCCCGCGCCGAGCTGTGGCCACAACTGGTCGCGGAGTGGCCAAAGCCCGTGGCGGATTCCCCTGACCTCGGCGCGACCCAGGCCAAGTCCGCCCGCCAGTTTCCTGTCTTCCTGCTGACCCGGGAAGACTCTTAGTAGGGGTGGTCACGCGGTTTGCCAGTTGATGAGCGGGAGCAGGTGGCTGGGCTGGCCGCCGCGGCAGACCATGATCCGTCCGGCGATGGTGTCGTCAGCGAGGAACGTCATTGTGGCCTCGGCTATGTCTGCGGGGGTGAGCACCGGGGGGAGGGCGGCAAGCTCAGCGGGCGTCAGGCGGGCTCGCGACCGGCGTGAGGCCGGGGTGTCCACCAGGCCGGGGCAGATGCACTTGACCCGCACGCCTACTGATTCGCGCAGCGGTGACAGGCAGCCAGTAAACCGGATCACCCCTGCCTTCGCGACCGCGTACTCGGGAGCGTCGTGGCTGGTTGTTCCCAGCCACAGACAAAAGTGCCCGGCAAGACAGCCTGGGGTGTGCGGGCCGATTCGATCTATTTGCCGTTTGCGGTGTCAGAGCACCGGAAACTGCACATATATGCGTGCCGGCTTGCCTGGCGCGGCCCCGTATGTCACTGCAGTCTCTCGCCGTCTCGCAAGTCGGGGGTGCCAGTATGCCGATCGCGCGATCGGCAGACCGCGGGACCAAAGGGTGCCGTCGCGTGCGTTAGCCGTCGAACATCGCGAAGAGGGTGTTGAGGCCTTCAGCCAGGAGCGGGTGCGTGAAGATCGCGTCGGCCATGGCCGTATAGGTGAGCTTGCCCAGCATGGCGACCTGGATGATGCTCATGATCTCGCCGCCTTCGCTGCCAAGGACCGCGCAGCCCAGGATTTGCCCGCTGTCCGCGTCGACGACGGCCTTCATGAAGCCGCGTGTCTCCCCTGTCTCGATGGCCCGGATGACGGCGCTCATCGGGAGCTTCGCCACCCGGATCGCGTGTCCTTGCGCCCTGGCCTCCCGCTCGGTCAGGCCGGCGCGGCCAAGCTGCGGGTCGATGAACATCGTGTAGGGAACGATCCGGTCGCGCGTGCTCGCTTTCTCGTGCCTGACGAGGTTGGCGCGCAAGATGCGGTAGTCGTCGTAGGAAAGGTGGGTGAAGGCCGGGCCGCCTTTGATGTCCCCCATCGCGTAGACGCCAGGGACACTGGTTTCCAGGTACTCGTCGACCTCGATGAAGCCCGCGTCGTTGAGCCGGATGCCGGCTGCCTCGGGGGTGAGCGCGTCCGTGTTCGGGATGCGGCCGATGGCCGACAGCAGGTGCGAGCCTTCGATCTGTCGCTCACCGTCCTGCGTGCTGACGATCAGCCGCAGGCGGCCGCCACCGGCCGCCTCCACCCGGGTCGGCATCGCCGAGGTCAGGATCGTGATCCCGTCATCGCGCAAGATAGCGGCGACCTCGTCCGAGACGTCATCGTCCTCGATCATCATCAGACGGGGTGCGGCCTGGATGATGGTGACCTCGCTGCCGAACCGGCGGAACATCTGCCCGAACTCCAGCCCGATGTAGCCGCCGCCGAGGATCATCAGGTGCTCAGGGAGCTTGTCCAGCTCCATGATCGACGTTGAATCGAGCACCGGGACGTCGCTCGCGCCGGTGATCGTCAGCGGCCTTGGCCGCGTCCCCGCGTCGATCACGATCACCGGCGCGCTGATCGGCCGCGTCCCGCCGTCCGTCAGGGCGACCTCGACCATCTTCGGCCCGGTGAAATGGGCCTCGCCTTCGATCAGGTCAAGCCCGTCTTGCGCCAGCCGGCTCGCGTAGTTCTCCCGCGCGCCGGCGACCATGGCCCGTTTACGCTCGCGCACCGCGGCCAGATCCACCGATACCGGACCAAGGCGCACGCCGTACTCCGCGGCGCGGCGCGCCTGGTAGGCGAGGCGCGCGCTGGCGACCATCGTCTTGGTCGGGGTGCAGCCCGAGTTGACGCAGACACCGCCGAGCGGGCCGCGCTCGACGAGCGCCACCTTCTGGCCCGCCTCCGCCAGCTCCACCGGGAGGAACCGGCCGCCCTGGCTGGTCCCGATCACGATCGCGTCATAGTGCTCATCGGCCACTGCGTCATCTCCCATGTCCTGGTGACTGCGTCGGCGTGGACCCGTGAGAGCGTAACGAGCCCGCCGCGACGTGACGTCACCCTGCCCGCATGATGTAACGGCACCCGTCAGGAATGCCGCGGCGAACACGCGGGTTAGCCGGGCATGAGCGTGTTCACTGACAAGGAACTCGACTATTTCACCGAGCAGCGCCTGGGGCGGATCGCGACCGTTGGCCCGGACGGGCAGCCGCATGTGGTACCGACTTCGTTTCGCTATAACGCCGAACACGACGCGATAGACGTGGGCGGCTTGCGGATGAGCCAGACCAAGAAGCTCCGTGACGTGCAGCGCACCGGGCGGGCGAGCATAGTGATCGACGATGTTCTCCCGCCATGGCAGCCCCGGATGATCGAGGTGCGCGGGACCGCCGTGGTGGTCCCAGCGGGAGGCAAGGTCCTGAACGAGCGGTTCGAGGACACCATCGTGCGCATTCAGCCCACGCGGATCATCGCGTTCGGCATCGATGCGGGCGAGACGTCCAACGCACGATCGGTCAGCGCGACCTAACGAATAGCTGCCCGGCTAGCGCGCTCTCCGGACGTTCACGACCCTGCGTTTGCGCAAGGACTCGAGCCATTCGTGCCCGCTGAGCAGCCGTGTGGTCTTGCCTGACCTGACCTCGCCCGCGGCGGCAATGGCCATCGAGACGCTGGCAGCGGTCATATCGTCGGGTGCCTCGTAGACGACCAGCACGTCATACTCGCCAAACGGAAAGCCGGCTACCAAGATCTTGGCGCCCAAGTCCTCAACTGTCGGCCTGATCGTTTCCACGGGGTCTTCCGGCTCCTTGAGCTGAGCCGCCATCGACTTCGCGGTATAGGAGGCTTGGTACATGTAGAGCGGCATCGAGATTCCCCTCAGGCGGGCGCAGGTCCATTGATCACCCGCCAGCCCCTGTGCGGTTTAACGATGGTAGACCCAGCCCGGACGGGCGCACCACCCCTCCGTCATGCCCATTCGTATCAGCCGCTGGCGGCAGAGAAGCGACAGAAAAGCGGTAGAAATAATCATGTGGCTGGAACCGGATCGCTGCGCACTTACCTGGGAACCGCGCCAGGGGTAGGCAAGACCTACCGCATGCTGGCCGAAGGCCGCGACCGCGCCGCCAGCGGCGAGCGGGTGGTGATCGGCTGGCTCGAGACGCACGGCCGCCCGCAGACCGACCGTCAGGCCGAGGGTTTGGACGTTATCGAACCTCAGCTGGTGGAGTACCGGGGTTCGCGATTCCCCGAGTTCGACCCGGCCGCGGCGATCGCGTCCGGCGCGGACGTGGTCTTGGTGGATGAGCTCGCGCACATGTCACCGGACCGGGGCAGGCAGCGTTGGGAAGACGTCGCCGACGTCCTGGCCGCCGGGCTGGACGTTGTCACCACCGCCAACGTCGCGCACCTGCGATCGGTGCGGGACTACGCGGCCCAGATCACCGGGGTGGGGACGGTGGCGTCCGTGCCCGATGAGTTCGTCCGCTCGGGCGACGTCGTGCTGGTGGACATGCCCGCCGACGCGCTGCGCAGGCGGATCGCCTCGGGCTCCGTGTACTCGGCGGAGCAGGTCGGCGGGGCGCTTGCCGACTACTTCCGCGCCGCCAACCTCGCCGCGCTCAGCGAGCTGGGCCGGGCGTGGATGGACGGAACAGCCGAGGATCTCGCCGAGGAACTGCTCGCCCGCCTCGGGCTGGCCGGGTCGGCCGTGCCGCCGGTCGTGCTGGCCGCCGACTCCGGAACGGCGTCGGGTGAGACGCTGATCCACCGTGCGGCCGAGATCGCCAGGGAGGCGGACGCGCAGCTCGTCGTCGTGCACGTCCGGATCACCGACGGCCTTACCCGCGGCCGGCCCGCCGACGACTTGAACAGGCACAGGAAGCTGACCGCCGAGCTCGGCGGAACCTACATCCAGGTCCAGGAGTCCACGCTGGAAGCGGGGCTCGCCAAGGCCGCCCGGGCCCAGGACGCGGCCATCGTCGTGGTCGGCGGCCACCAGTCCCGGCTAGCGGAGCTCTTCCTCGGTTCGGTCTCCGGACGGCTGCGCAAGTTGCTGCCGGAAGCCGATGTCCGAGAAGTGGCCACCTGATCGAATAAGCCGTTCCCGCGCGGGCCGCTCCGCGGCAGGGGTTCCAGCCGTGGGGCGGCCCGCGCCGCCAGTGCCGCGGCGACGTCTGGCGGTACCGGCACGTTCGAGCCCTGGAAACCGCGGAACGGGCGGAACGAGCCGAGCTGGACGTCCTCGAGCAGCTCAAACCTGAGCAGTGGCGGGCTGATGCGGTAGTCGAACCTGATGTCGGTCCGCCACCGGAAGTGCGCCGGGTCCGATGGCTGAACGGGGTGCTCGTAAGTCTGCGACACGATCGTCGCGGCGTAGTAGATGCCAGGGTCTTTCGGCCCCACGATCTGCAGCCAGACCCGGTCGCCGACCGCCATCCGGTCCCGGTAGCGAGGCGTGCCCCACCACTGCTCGCGGGAGGCTGCCACCGCGGCGTCCAGGTCGTAGTGCCGGCGGTTGCCCTGAAAGATCCAGTCAGCCATGACTTCTTTGTACTAGCCAACCGGGCTGGCCCGGTCGCGGGGGGTGGCGGGGCGGGACGGGCTGCCGCGTTACAGTGGGGCGGTGACGCTACCGTATGACTCCGAGGCGAAGTTCGCCGACTACGCACACCCGCAGATGCTGGTGACCACCGAGTGGCTCGCCGCCCACCTTGACGACCCCGGCCTGGTAGTGGCCGAGTCGGACGAGGATGTGCTGCTGTACGAGACGGGGCATATCCCTGGCGCGGTCAAGCTGGACTGGCACACCGAGCTCAACGACCCGGTCACCCGCGACTACGTCGACGGGGCCGGGTTCGCCCGGCTGATGTCGGCCAAGGGCATCAGCCGGGACACCACGCTGGTGCTCTACGGGGACAGGAACAACTGGTGGGCCGCGTACGCGTTGTGGGTCTGCTCCCTGTTCGGGCACCCTGACCTGCGGCTGCTGGACGGCGGCCGGGCCAAGTGGCTGGCCGAGGGCCGTCCCGTCAGCACCGACGCGCCGCGGCGGCCGCAGACGGACTACCAGGTCATCGAGCGGGACGACACGCGGATCCGCGCGTTCAAAGACCAGGTGCTCAGCCACCTCGGACAGCCGCTGATCGACGTCCGCTCGCCCGGTGAATACACCGGGGCGCTGCTGCACATGCCCGACTACCCGCAAGAAGGCGCGCTGCGCGGCGGGCACATCCCCGGGGCCAAGAGCGTCCCATGGTCACGCGCGGCCGCCGAGGATGCCACGTTCCGCCCCCGCGCCGAGCTTGAGGCGATCTACGAAGGTGACGCCGGCCTGCACTCCGACGATGACGTCGTGGTCTACTGCCGCATCGGGGAGCGGTCCAGCCACACCTGGTTCGTGCTGCACCACCTGCTCGGCTACCCGCACGTGCGTAACTACGACGGGTCCTGGACCGAGTGGGGGAACAGCGTCCGGGTCCCCATCGCCCGCGGAGAAAACCCGTGACCGCCACCTCCCTGCATCCCCGGCTGCAGGAGATCGCCGACGAGTTCCATGAGCTCCCGGACGCCGACCGGCTCCAGCTGCTGCTGGAATTCGCCCGGGAACTGCCGCCGCTGCCCGACCGCTACGCCACGGACCACGACCTGCTCGAGCGCGTGCCGGAATGCCAGACGCCGCTTTTTCTGGCGGTAGAGGTCGACCCGGACGACACCGTGCACCTGTTCTTCGACGCGCCGCCGGAGGCGCCGACGACCCGCGGCTTCGCCGGCATCCTGCACACCGGGCTGGACGGGCTGACCGCCGACGAGGTCCTGGCCACGCCCGGCGAGTTCACCAGCCAGCTCGGGATACAGGACCTCGTGAGCCCGCTGCGGCTGCGCGGCATGGCGGCGATGCTGGCGCGGATCAAACACCAGATCCGCGACCGGCAGGCCTGATTTCTCGCCCCGCGTGCGCACCGTCCGCTGGTGGACCGGGTTGAGCCCGCGGCGCAGGCTTCTCCTTGGCGGGCTCGCCTTCGTCGTGGCCGCGGTCGCGACCGTCGCCGGGGTACACCTCTCCCAAGGCGAGCCGCAAGCGGTGGCCGGCCGTCCTGGTGCGGTGCTGCTCGTTCCCGGGTACGGCGGGTCGACCACGTCGCTGGATCAACTGGCCGCGCGGATCCGCGTTACCGGCCGGACCGCGACCGTCGTGCCGCTGGCCGGCGACGGCACCGGCGACCTGACGGTGCAGGCGCGGGTGCTCGACGGGTACGTGAACCAGGCGATCGCGGCGGGGTCCGGGCCGGTCACGGTGATCGGGTACTCGGCCGGCGGCGTCGTGGCCTGGCTCTGGGACGTTGACTACGACGGCGGCTCACGCGTGGGCATGATCATCACCCTGGGATCGCCGCTGCACGGCGCGCGCATCGCGGCCGTGGGCACCGCGTACGATCCGGCGGAGTGCCCGGTCGCCTGCCAGCAGCTCGCGCCGGGCAGCGCCCTGCTGACCCAGTTGCAGCAGTCCGCGCGGGCGCGACCGCCCTGGCTGTCGCTGTGGAGCACGGTCGACCAGACGGTGCAGCCGCCGGATTCCGCCCGGCTGCCGGGCGCGGTGAACGTACCACTCCAGTCCGTCTGCCCGGGCCTCGACGTCCAGCACGGCCAGCTGCCCACCGCCCCGGTCGTCGTCGGCCTCATCCTCCGCGCGCTGACCAGCGACCGCGTCACGGCCCCGGCGCCCGGCGACTGCGCCGCCATGACGGCCGAAGGGGAGTGACGCTCAGGTCGTCACGTCCCTTGTCGCGAAGTTCGCCCACGCGGCAGCCAGGAACACGACGACGTACACCGCCTGGATGGCGAATCCGCGGTCAATGTTCCGCCAGAAGATGGGCTGCCGGAAGAAGTCGATCCACGCCAGCCAGTACCGGGTAGGCAGGTACGGCTGGACGGCGCTCGCGGCGTTCAGGGTGACCAGGATCTCGCTGGCGACCAGCGCTCCCAGCGATCCGAAGGCCGCGCCGATCGCGGAGTCGGTGAGCGTGGACAGGAAGAGCGCGATCGCCGCGACACCGAGCATCGAGACGGTGATGAACGCCATCGCGCCGAGGACGCGCTCGAGGAGCTCGAGAAAGGTCAGCGGAGTCCCGGACAGCGACGTGATGCCCGCGCCGGCCTGCAGCCCAGCGGTGGGGCCGCCTCCGGCGCCCGGGGCGATCGAACCGGAGATGCCGCCCGGTGGTGTGCCCACCGCGGCGGCACGAGACGGGCCGAGGATAAACACGCCGGTGGCGTAGGAGGTGACCGTGACGGCGACGACCGCGAGCAGCGTGAACGTGATGACGGCCAGGAGCTTGGCGACCAGCAGCTTGGTCCGGCCCACCGGGCGGGCCAGCAGATAGCGCAGCGTGCCCGCCGAAGCCTCGCCCGCGATCGAGTCGCCCGCTATCACCGCCACGGTGACCGGCAAGAACACCGGCAGCACGAGGGCCAGCGCCGCCGCCGGATACAGCTGCCCCTCGTCGAGCACGGCGGAAAGGAACGCGCTGCCCTGCCCCGGCGGCGGCGCCAGGTGCGTGACCGCGATGAAGATCGCCACGACCAGCGGCAGCGCGCAGATCAGCCCGATGGACAGCCAGGTCCGCAGTCGGCGGACCAGCTTGAACAGCTCGACGGCGATCACAACTCTTCCCCTCGGGGGGTGTGGGGGGTCGTCCCCCCACGAGCAACATCTTCCCCTCGGGGGGTGTGGGGGGTCGTCCCCCCACGAGCAACATCCCCGCCGAACTGGTCCGAGCCCGCCCCCGTCACGTCCAGCACGATCTCCTCCAGGGTGCGCCGCTGCACCGCCAGCGACCGGACCGGCACGTCGGCCCGCACGAGGCGGGCGTTCAGCGCCGCCGGATCCGTGGACAGGACCACCAGGTCCTCCCCGTCCCGGCGCTCAACGAGGCCGTCCAGAGCCGCGACCGCACGTTCCGGATCATTGGTAGAGATCAGCACCCGGCCTGTCGGCTTCTGCAGCGCGGCGAGCTGATCTTGCAGCACCAGCCGGCCGGAGTCGATCACGCCGATGCGGGTGCACAGCGCGGCGACCTCCGGCAGCAAGTGGCTGGACATGAACACGGTCACGCCCGCGGCGTTCAAGTCGATGAGCAGGTTGCGGATGTCCCTGATGCCGCGCGGGTCAAGGCCGTTGGTCGGCTCGTCGAGGATCAGCAGCCGGGGGCGGCGTACGAGCGCGGCGGCCAGGCCGAGCCGCTGCCGCATGCCGAGCGAGTAGTTGCGGACCGGCCGCCGGTCGATGCCGCCCAGGCCGACCTGCTCCAGGGCCTCGTCCACCCGGCGGCGCCGGGTCCGCCGTGCCCCGTGCGGTCCCGCCGCGTCGAGCAGCCGCAGGTTGGCGCGGCCGGACAGGTGCGGGTACGCGGCGGGCTCCTCGATCAGCGCGCCGATGTCGGGCAGCACCCGGCTGACGTGCCTGGGGACGCGCTGTCCCAGCACGGAGATCTCGCCGCTGGTCGCGTACACCAGGCCGAGCAGCATGCGGACGAGGGTGGTCTTGCCGCTGCCGTTCGGGCCGAGGAGTCCGTATCTGTCGCCCGGCCGGACCTCGAGGCTGACCTCGTGCACCGCCTCGACGTGACCGAAGCGCTTCGTCAGGTTCCGTGTCTCGATCATTGGTCCTGATCCGGTTTGGCCGCGAGCACCTTGGCCGCTTCCTCGAGCACGCTCTGGCTGACGAGCCCGACCAGCAGGAACGTGTCGGGCGAGGCGTACGGATGGACGAGAACGAGGTTGACGAGCGGCGCGCTGGCCACCGCTCCGTCGCCGTCGGAGAACGTCAGCGGGGTCGCGCCCGCGTTCAGCGCGTCGTCGAGCAGCTGGCCCCCGGTGCCGGGGTGAAAGGTGAGCACCGCGAACGCGGTCAGCCCGCCGCCGTACAGGCCGATCCGCGGCACGGGCGCCGGCTCCCGAGCGAACCCGGCCAGGCTGCCGGGCAGCACCTCGTCGTCCAGGTTCTGCAGTACCCCCGCGAACTGGCTTGGCGTGGTCGTCGTGAACCCGGTGCCGGGCCCGCGCTGCGGCGTCAGCACGTTTTCGTCCGGCGTCCACGGGCCAGCCTGGAGGAACTGCGTTTCCAGCGCCGGCTGCGCGGCCCCCCGGCCGAAGACCTGCACGCGCAGCGGCAGCCCGGTCGCCGGCGCCGCCCAGATGTCGGCCTGCGCGATGGTTGACTGCGGGCTGGCCGGCCTGACCGCCAGACCCGCCGCGCTCTGCCCAGCCACCCGCTGTGGCGGCAAAATGCTGAGCTTCGCATTCGGTCCAGCCTCTGCGATTATCCGAACGGCGAGCGCGGAAGGCACGAGGTCGGCGGCTCTTGGCAGCCGGATGACCTCGGGGCCATAGATCCCGGTGAGCAGCTGCTCGCCCGAGTCCCAGACGAAGGTGTCGTCGCCAATCTGGTACGTGTCGTTCTCGCCGGTGTCGGAGAGCGTGTCCACCCGCCAGTGATCGGGCGAGGCTTGCCAGACCCGCATCCGGGTCACCCCGTCGAGCAGCGGTATCACGCCGGAGAAGGCGGGCAGCGGCGGCAGGCCGAAGGTCGCGTCGCTTTCCGCGTAACCGCTGAACGACAGGCGCTGCGAGCCGAGGATGCGGTTCTCGAGCTGACGCGGCGTGGACGGTGGCACGGTCGCCGGCAGCGCGCTGGCCAGGACGGGCAGGCAGCAAAGGACGGTGACGCCGGTCAGCACGACGATCCAGCGCCACCTGGTAAGCCGCCGGTTGGCGAGCCGGGCGAGCCCAGGGCGCACCCCCTCACGATAGGGGAACTCAGGGCTGAGTAGGGAACGACGGAGGGGGCTGCGTCCGTAGGGAGACCACGGCGACGGTGATGAAGAGGATGCCCAGGGCCACGGCTCCCCAGCCGAGCAGCAGGCCGATGAGCGCCAGGCCAGCACCCTGTTCCCCGGTGCGCTTGATCTGACTCCTGGCCATGTGGCCGAACACGATCGTCGGTATGGTCGCCAGCGGCCCGAAGGCGAACTGCGCGAGCCCGCAGGCGACGCTCGCTATCGCGAGGTTGTTGGTCCTGGCTTCCGCGGGCTCCATGCTCGTGCCGGTAGCCGGGGGCGCCATGATCCCGTGCGCGGCGGGCAGATCCGCGACGAGCAGGTCCAGATCGGCGTAGGTGCGCGCCGACAAGGCCCGCTCCAGGCGCTCGTCATACTCGTCCTTGGTCAGCCGGCCTTCGGTGTAGGCCCCGTTGAGGAACTCCACCACGCGGTCGCGGTCCGCGTCGGCGGCCCGCATGATACCCCGTAGTCCGCTCTCGCCGCTGTCATTCAGCCCCATTACCCCATCTTAGGCACGGTGTCCGAGATGATCGCACGTCAGCGACGTGACCCCCGGCACGTCCGCGGGTCCGTCGGCCGCGGTGCTTTGGTCGCGGCAACCAAATTTCCCGCCCCGAATTGTGCCAGTCGTACTGGGCGGTGGCGCCGACGCGGGGTGCGGTGGATTATGGACTAGCCGTGAGGAAGGGGCCATATGAGCATCACCACGCGAGCCGCGGTCTGTCGGGTGCCCGGTCAGCCATGGGAGATCACCGAGCTAGAGCTGGACGAGCCGAAGGCCAATGAGGTCAGGATCAAGTTCTTCGCGGCTGGCCTGTGCCACTCCGACGACCACATTCAGAAGGGCGACGCGGCGATGCGCTTGCCGGTGGTCGGCGGGCACGAGGGCGCGGGCGTCGTGGACGCGGTGGGCGATGCCGTCACCCGGGTCGCCGTCGGCGATCACGTGACCTGCTCGTTCATCCCCGCCTGCGGCCAGTGCCGGTACTGCGCGACCGGCCGGCAGAACCTGTGCGACGCCGGCAAGAACGCCGCTACCGGGATGTTCCCCGACGGCACGTTCCGGTTCCACCAAGGCGGCGAGGACTTCGGCGGGCTGTGCGTGCTCGGCACGTTCTCGCAGTACGCGGTGGTCCACGAGTTTTCCGTCATCAAGATCCCGCGGGAGATCGGCTTCGACGTCGCCGCGCTGGTGGCCTGCGGCGTGCCGACGGGCTGGGGCTCGGCGGTACGCGCGGGCGACGTGCGCGCCGGGCAGACCGTGGTGATCTACGGCGCGGGCGGCGTGGGCAGCAACGCGGTGCAGGGCGCCAGGTTCGCCGGGGCGAAGAACGTGGTCGTGGTGGATCCGGTGCCGTTCAAGCGGGAGATGGCAAAGGTGTTCGGCGCCACGCACACCTTCGCTACCGCCGAGGAAGCACGCGAGTTCGTGGTCGAGACGACCTGGGGCGAACTGGCGGACCGGGCGATCATCACGGTCGGCAGGCTGCACGACGAGGTGATCAAGAACGCCATCCAGGTCGTCGGGAAGACCGGCCAGGTCACGATCACCGCGGTCGGGAACGGCTGGGTCAACGAGAACCCCGGCATGCTGATCGGCTACCAGCGCCGCATTCAGGGCTCGATCTACGGCGGTTGCAGCCCGCTGTCCGACGTGCCGCTCCTTGTCGGCCTCTACCAGGCGGGCGAGCTCAAGCTGGATGAGCTGATCACCCGCCGCTACAAGCTCGACGAGATCAACGAGGGCTACCAGGACATGAACGACGGCAAGAACATCCGTGGCGTCATCATCCACGAGCACTGATCCGGTGGCGAAGGAAGGGAACCGCAGAAGATGAGCATCACCACCCGCGCCGCCATCGCCCGTGCCCCGCACGTCGGCTGGGAGATCGTCGACCTGCGACTCGATGAGCCAAAGGCGCACGAGGTCAGGGTCAAGATGATGGCCGCCGGGCTCTGCCATTCCGATGACCACATCACCACCGGCGACGCTCCGATCCGGCTGCCGGTCGTGGGCGGCCACGAGGGCGCCGGCATCGTCGAGTCGGTCGGCCCCGGCGTGCGGCGCGTCAAGCCGGGTGACAAGATCGTCTGCTCGTACATTCCGGCCTGCGGCGCCTGCCGGCCGTGCTCGACCGGGCACTCGAACATGTGCGTGAAGGGCCTCAACGCCGGTACCGGCATGTTCGAGGACGGCACGTGGCGCTTCCACGAGGGCGACACGGACATCGGCGGCTTCTGCACGCTCGGCACCTTCTCCCAGTACGCGGTCGTCTCTGAGTGGGCCACCGTGCCGCTGCGTGAGGACTTCCTGGACATCCCGTGGGAGATCCTGTGCCTGGTGGGCTGCGGCGTGCCGACCGGCTTCGGATCGGCGGTGCACGCCGCCGAGGTGCGGGCCGGCGACACCGTGGTGATCTTCGGCTCCGGCGGCGTGGGCAGCAACGCGGTACAGGGCGCCAGGTTCGCCGGGGCCAAGAACGTGGTCGTGGTGGATCCCGTGGAATTCAAGCGGGAGATGGCCACCACCGTGTTCGGCGCCACGCACGCGTTCGCTACCGCCAAGGAGGCGCACGAGTTCGTGGTCGAGACCACCTGGGGCCAGCTCGCCGACCACGTGATCATGACGCCCGGCGCGGTCACCGAGGAGATGGTGCAGGCCGCGGTGTTGATGACCGGCAAGGGCGGCAAGGTGACGATCACAGCGGTCGGCCACATCAACGAGCGCGCCGTGCACGTGCACGCCGGCATGCTGATCGGCTACCACCGCCAGATCCGGGGCGCGCTGTTCGGCGACAGCAACCCGCTGTACGACATCCCGATGCTGCTAGGCCTGTACAAGTCCGGCCAGCTCAAGCTGGACGAGCTGGTCACCCGCAAGTACACGCTTGACCAGGTGAACCAGGCGTACCAGGACATGAACGACGGCAAGAACATCCGCGGCGTAATCGTCCACGAACACTAGTTCCGGCTATCGACGCGGCGCTCGAGCGCCTTGCCCTGCCCGGGCGCCTTGCCCTGCCGGGCGCCTTGCCCTGCCCGGGCGCCTTGCCCTGCCGGGCGCCTTGCCCTGCCCGGGCGCCTTGCCCTGCCCGGGCGCCTTGCCCTGCCCGGGCGCCATTCCCTGGCAGGCTGTGAAAGGGTGGCCGACCGATTTGCGGGCTATGTCCGGATATACCTCCTTGCCGGCAGCTACTGTGCCCGGATGAATGTCCCGTTCAGCTGCCAATAGCTTGCGTTTTAACCGCTTACGTGACATCAGGCGGCTTTCTTGATGACGGGATACCTGGTCGCGGGGGGGCTGGTTCGTCCTTTGGGCCGTCCGGGGCCTGCCTTGGAGGGTTTTGGCGGGTTGGCTGGCGTGCCGGTCAGCGCGATCAGGCGATGAAAATCCCGGCGTACCCGGCCGGGTGTGAGTTTCCCGCGCTTGCGGCGGCGTTCCCAGCGTTGCCGGTGGTCTTCGGCAACCGGCCGGGCCAGCCGCAACTGGGTGATCGCGGCGATGATGAGCCAGGTCCAGCGCGATACCTGAGCCGGGTCGCGGAGCGCGGCCTTGTCCCAGCCCAGGGTGGTCTTGGCGAGCCTGAACGTGTGTTCGATGTCGAAGCGGTGCAGGTAGGCGCGCCAGATCAGGTCCAGGTCCGGGGTGCCCGGGCCGGCCCACCACAGCCATAGCGGCCCGGGGACCTTGCGGCCGTTGGGCAGCACGGTGACGGTGACGCGGATGATATGGGATTTGATGACGGGCGGTTCGGCGAAGCCGGCGAACCGGCCGCGGCAGAACAGCTTGGGGTGCAGCCCGCTCCAGGACATGACGCTGACCTGCCCGTACCGGTCGTCGCACAGGGACAGTTCCTGGTCCGGGGGTCCCCAGGTGGCGGGGTTCTTGCACTCGAACCGGTCGGCACCCGAGCCGTGTTTGCGGGGCCGGCCTGGCCGGCCGGGGATCCGCGGCGGCGGGTCGCGGTAGAGCACCCGGTCGTTGCGCAGCCGGACCAGGACCTGCACCTGCTGCAGATGCCCGCGCAGGTCCCAGGTCAGCGGCGCCTCGTCATACCCCGCGTCGTGCACGTACAGCGGGATCCGCATCTCGCCGTCCGCGCGCAGCCGCGCCGAATGTGCCACGATCTGCCCGGCGGCCTGCCGGGTCGCGTCGTCCCCGGCGCCGGCCCGCACCTGGTCTTGCGGGGCTGTCCAGGAATCGGCCGTGAAGGACAGCTGGGCCAGCCACTGGAACGCCCAGCCGGCTACCGCCGCCCCGTCCTTGCCGTGATTGCCCGGACAGGCGTGATGGTGCCACTCCCGCCCCGGGCTGGTCTGCGCCCACGGCCGCGGGTAGGTGGAAGCATCGATCGCGAAGACCAGCGGCCAGTCCCGCGGCCGCCACCGCACCAGCAGGTCCCGCAGCGCGTCCTCATCGATCCGGCCCTCGGCCAGCGACTGGTAGATCATGCCGTGGCCGCGGCGGAACCCCGGCTCCAGGCTTAAATACGGCAGCGACGGTACCGTTGCCGCCGTCAGCACCGCGTCCGCCAGCTCGAACAGCGCGTCCGGGCGCCGCCACAGGCACCAGAACATCCCTCGCCGGAACCCCGCCAGCTCACGCAGGGCCTTCCCGCCCGCCGGCTGACTTTCCTGACACGACTGCCGGCCAGTCGCCATACTAGAAACCACGGTCGTCGCCTTTCTCCGGTAGATCTTTCGTCGGACCTTCCGAAGATGCGGCGGCCGTACCTGTTTGTCAGCGGTTCGAGGACGCCGTCACAACACCGACACCATCCGTTACATCCCGCTAAGCGCACATAACCCTGGTATCAGCCCTCATGCGTAACTGAGGTTAAAACGCAAGCTATATCCAGATGAATGTCCCGTTCATCTGCCTCCGCGAGCCGGTCCGGGCGAACGCGTGGGACGTGCGGGACGCCTGGTCCAGGAAACAGCAACGGCCCGCGGCTGAAAAGCCGCGGGCCGTGAAGCTCGCGGGCCGGTGCGGAGGTCGCCTCCTCGGCGAGAGGCACGACGCGGCTCCAGCCAAACGGTATTCCGCGAAGGCGATATTAAGTGCGGCCCGGGGGACCCTAGCCGCACCGGCCACAGTCTACTAACGCGGTCCTGGGTATCTCTGTTCCCGGGAATCCCGCCCATTTTGCGGTGGGCCATAGGGCGCGGGCCCCCTGGCGCCGACGCCCTGGCCGGCGGGCGTGAAGCTCGGCCCGGCCGGGCGGGGGTAGGACTCTTCTGCGTCGTACGACCCTTGGGTGCTGTAGACCTGATCGCCGTAGGCCTGGTCGCCGTAGGCCTGATCCGGGTAGGCCTGCTGCCCGTAGCCCTGCTCGCGGTAGGACTGATCCCCGTAGGACTGAGCCGCATACGACGGATCGGCGTAGGGGGTGAAGGTCGGCGCGGCGAGGTGCGGGGCGCCGGCGGATCCGTTCGCGTAGGGCGACTCGGTGGGGTACGCGGGCTCACCAGCGGCGGGCGACCCGTTCGGGTACGCGGTGCCGTTGGAGTACCCGTTCCCGTTGGGATACCCGTTTCCGTTGGAGTACCCGTTCCCGTTGGGATACCCGTTCCCGTTGGGATACGCGCTCCCGTTGAGGAAGTCAGTGCCGTTGGGGTGCGAGCCGTTGGGGTAGGGACCGTTGCCGTTCTGGTAGCCATTCCCGTTTGGGTAGGCCGCGCCCGGTGAGTACGCGCCGTCGTTCGGGGCGGCGGGGGCTGGGGGGTTCGCGGACGGGAAGGGCGGCGTATAGGCGGACTGCTCGCGGTAGGCGTGCGGGAAGTTCGCGGACGCGTGGCTTTGCTGCGCGGCGGGGTCCGCCACGGCCAGCTGCGGCGACATCGGCGCGCCGACGGCGGATGGCGGGAACGCCGGAGCCGCTTCGGTCTGGCCCTGGACGCCATAGGCGGGGTTACCGAAGTTCCCCTCCGGGAGGCCCAGGCCAGCCGCCTGCACGTGCTCGGCTTGGCCGGGCGCCGCGAAGCCCTGTTCGTCGTAGCCATTCGCGTCGTACATCCGCACCTGCGTGTCGGGGAACGACAGCGAACCATAACCCTGCGGTTGCGGGGGCTGCGGCGCCTGGTCATACTGCGGCGCCTGGTCGTACTGGGGCGCCTGGTCGTACTGGGGCGCCTGGTCATATTGCGGCGCCTGGTCGTACTGCGGCGCCTGGGAGTAAGTCGGGGGGAACTGGTACTGGTCGGGCTGGGCGGCCTGCTCCGTCGGCGGGTACTGTTCCGGCCGGGCGTATTGCTGGCTGTCCGCGTACCTCGTGGCGTCGGCGTACTGGTCAGCCTGCGCGAACTGCTCCGCCTTCGGGTACACGTGACTCTGTTCGTACTGCCGGGGTCCGGCATCCGCGTTCTGCTCCGGCTGGCCGGCCTCGGTGTGCCGCGCGCCGTACTCCCCGGCGGCGCCGACCTGCCGGTTCCGGTAGTCGCTCAGGTAGGTCGGCTGGACGCCGTACCCGGTCTGCGTGTCGCGCCCGGCTTGCGCGGCGTACCCGTCGCGCTGGGCAGAATCGGGATGAGCCTGGGCCCCATACCCGTCCGGCGACTGGTATTCCGACCGCGCCGCGTATTCCGGCTGGGCTTGGTACGCCGGGGGCGCCGCGTATTCCGGCTGCGCTGTGTACTCGGGTTGCGCTGTGTACTCCGGCTGCGCCGCGTACTCGGGCTGCGCTGTGTACTCGGGCTGCGCTCCGTATTCCGGTTGGGCTGAGTAGTCGGAGTGCGCTCCGTATTCCGGCTGGGCTTGGTACACCGGGGGCGCCGCGTATTCCGGCTGCGCTCCGTACTCGGGCTGCGCTCCGTATTCCGGCTGCGCTCCGTACCCGGGCTGCGCCGCGTATTCCGGCTGGGCACCGTACTCGGGCTGCGCCGCGTATCCGGGCTGCGACCCGTACTCGGTCTGCGGGGTGTAGTCCGCGCCGTAGCCGGGCTGAGCGCCGTAGTCCGCGCCGTAGCCGGGCTGGGCACCGTATCCGGCCTGGGCGCCGTAATTCACGCCGTAGCCGTCCCGCGCGGCGTAATCCGCGCCGGGCCCGGCGGGCTGGGCGGCGGCGCTGAGCGCGGTCATCGCGCCGGTGAACGGCTCGGGCTGGCCTACGCCGATGGCGAGCCGGGGCCGCTGGCCGGCCACCGCGGTCGGGCTCGCGCCGGTCGCGTTCCCGTAGCCGCCCTGGACGTCCGCCTGCATCCCGGCTGGCATGCCGCGCTGCAATGACTCCATCAGCCGTGGCAGGTCGTCCATCGGCAACCGGAACGTGCCGGTGCAGGTCCCGCCCTGCCAGATGCTGAACACCGCGATGCCGGTATCGGCGTACCAGCTCAGACGCATGCTGCGCGAACTCCCGCGTACGTCGAAGAAGACCTCGCCGAGCCGGGGCAGTGGAGCTGCGTCCGACGCTGACATGCTGCCCATGGTGGCCCCCCAGCGAAGCTATTGTCCAGTTGGTACAGAGTATTGGGGGCACGGCCGCGCGGTGACGTGGTCGTCCCGGTCGGTCATGCCCGCAGCCTGCCTCACCGCGCCCGGGGCGGTAGACCGGCGCGTAGCACAGAAAAAAGTCGCGGCGCGCGGTGGAAAAATGCCACCCCGCCGTGCGCGGGCTCCACGCCGGATGGCATCATAGTCCGCAGGCTTCCTGCCCCCGTCTTTCGAGGCCCATGGGGCAGGCGTCTGGTGCACGTGCCAGCCTGTGGCAGCCTGCCTGCAAGCAACACTGTGACCGTCGTTCGGCGCGCCTTTTGGGCGCGCGGGAACAGTATGACGGTGTTGAGCGTTGCATGATCAACGGCAGTTACCGCGCAGTACTGAGCTCGCGTGCTAACGAGCCACTAGCAAGGGTAACGCAAGACTAAAGCAACTTTGTATGAGGTGACTGGTCCATGTCTCAGGTGCGCAGGCAGACGGCGATGCTTCCCCGCCCTAATTGGGGTTGGCAGGACGCTGCCGCGTGTCGTGGCGAGGATCTGATGCTCTTCTTCGGCCCAGACGGCGAGCGGCAGCCAGAGCGGGACATCAGGGAGCGCAAGGCCAAGGCCATCTGCGCGAGCTGCCCGGTTCGACTCGATTGCCTCAATTACGCCGTTGCCCGTCCCGAGAAGTACGGCACTTGGGGCGGTCTGAACGAGGACGAGCGCTCCGCCGAGCGCCGTCGCAGGATGCGCCGCGCCAACGCGGCCTAAGGGGTCCTAGACAAGCGCTATCGCGGAGCGGCGAGCAGCGTCAGCACGTCGGAGTCGGTCAGCTGGCCGAACTCGGCGTACCACTCTCCCACGCTACGGAACCGGCGGGGTGTGACCAGGGTCACCACCTCGTCGGTTTCTGCTTTCAGCACCTCCACCGCCTGCGCGGACGCCACCGGCACCGCGAGCACCGTGCGTGCCGGATCGCCGGCGCGCACGGTGCGCAGCGCCGCGCGCGCCGTCACCCCGGTCGCGAGCCCGTCGTCGACCACGATCACCAGCTGGCCGGCGAAGTCCGGCGGCGGGCGGCCGCCGCGATAGACGAGCACCCTGCGCTCCAGTTCGCTCCGCTCGCTCGCCACGACCCCGGCCAGGTCACCGGCTATCAGCCCGACCCGGGCGAGCATTTCTTCGTCGAAGACCGGCTCGCCGCCCTCCGCGATGGCGCCGAGCCCCAGCTCGGGTTCTTCCGGGTGGCCGATCTTCCTGGTCACGAGTACCTCAAGCGGGGCGCCCAGGGACGCCGCCACCTCCTGCCCCACCGCGACTCCGCCGCGCGGCAGGGCAGCCACCACGGTCCGTTCGGGAAAATCTGCTCTTTCTCCCCTGGGCCAGGGGAGTACGGGGGGCGCGGAGCACTCCCGATGAAGAACTTCCTTGAGCCGCTCGCCCAGGAGCAGCCCGGCCGCCGCGCGGTCCGGGAAAGGCAGCGGGGCGACCCCGGCCGCGCGGTGCTCCGGGAACGCGCTGGCCATCTCGCGGTTCTTATACCCGCCCGGCGCGCACAATAAGACCATGATCTGCGTTTGCTGCCGTCACCGGCGCCACGAGGACTGCCCGGGTGGCACGTGGTGCGACTGCCAGCACCTAGCGCCGCCCGAGGCCGCCGAGACCGCGGCGGAACCACCGCTGAGCTGGGTGCGTCAGGGCTGAGAAATTTACCGATGAAAATTCGGCGAAACCGGAATAGGGATCGCGGTGACGTGGTTGGCCGTGACATGGCTCACCGACGCTGGACAGACACGGGAAAACTGTGTGATCCTGGCGAGGTGAGTGTTACGGACCCGATGCTTGTCGTGCGCAGGCACGTCGATTTTCTCCGCGTCCGTAGCGCGATTTGTCGCCCAGCACGCTGATTGCCGCCCGCCGTTTAACTCACCGTTACAAGCTGGAGCCGAAGAGCTACCAGCGAGGTTTAACCCGAGGGCGCGCACCGCAGGCAGCCGGGCGGCTCTTTTTCTTTTATCGCTTGTCGGCGGCCAAGGGCGGGCGCGTGCTCGCGACCGACTTCGATCAGTTAGGAAGCCGCCGCATGTCTCCCGCCTCCGCACCAGGAGCAACTGCGACCCGCACCAGGACAGCGCCGCCGCGCCGCAAGCGCGGCGAGGGGCAATGGGCGCTCGGATACCGCGAGCCGCTCAACAAGAACGAGGAAAACAAGAAGAACGACGACGGGCTGAATGTCCGCCAGCGGATCATCGACATCTACTCCAAGCACGGCTTCGACTCGATCGACCCCGCCGACCTGCGCGGACGGTTCCGCTGGTTCGGGCTGTACACACAGCGCCGACCGGGCATCGACGGTGGGAAGACCGCCGTGCTCGAGCCAGAAGAGCTTGACGACCGGTACTTCATGATGCGGGTCCGCATCGACGGCGGGCAGCTGACCAGCGACCAGCTCCGGGTTATCGGCGACATCTCGCGCAAGTACGCGCGCGGCACCGCCGACGTCACCGACCGGCAGAATATCCAGCTGCACTGGATCGAGATCGAATCGGTACCGGCGATCTGGGAAGCCCTGGAAGCGGTCGGCCTGGACACCACCGAAGCCTGCGGCGACACGCCGCGCGTCATCCTCGGCTGCCCGCTAGCGGGGATCGATGCCGACGAGATCATCGACGCGACGTCGGAGATCGAGGAGATCGGCGAGCGCTACATCGGCGACGAGGCATTCTCCAACCTGCCGCGCAAGTTCAAGACCGCGATCTCCGGCTGCCCGGCGCAGTGCACGTTTCACGAGATCAACGACATCGCGTTCGTCGGCCTCACGCATCCCGTGACCGGTGAGGCCGGCTACGACCTGTGGGTCGGCGGCGGTCTTTCCACCAACCCGATGATCGGCAAGCGGCTCGGCACGTTCGTCCGGCCGGACCAGGTGCACGAGGTGTGGGCCGGGGTCACGGGGCTGTTCCGCGACTACGGCTACCGACGGCTGCGGCACCGCGCCCGGATCAAGTTCCTCGTCGCTGACTGGGGGCCTGAGCGGTTCCGTGAGGTGCTCGAGAAGGAGTACCTGGGCTACGCGCTCCCGGACGGGCCGCCGCCGGCGGCACCGCCCGGCGGCGTTCGCGACCACATCGGCGTGCACCCCCAGCGCGACGGGCTGAACTACGTCGGGTTCGCGCCGCGGGTGGGCCGGGTCAACGGCGACGCCCTGGCCACGATCGCCGCGCTCGCCGACAAGTACGGCAGCGGACGGGTGCGGACGACCACCGAACAGAAGATGGTCATCCTGGACGTCGCTTCCGCCGACGTCGAGGCGCTGACCGCCGAGCTCGAGGCGGCGGACCTGCGGGTGAAGCCGAGCGTGTTCCGGCGGCACACGATGGCCTGCACCGGGATCGAGTTCTGCAAGCTGGCGATCGTGGAGACCAAGGCCCGGGCGATGAGCCTGATCAGCGAGCTCGAGCAGCGGCTGCCTGACTTCGACGTGCCGGTGACGATCAACGTCAACGGCTGCCCGAACTCCTGCGCTCGCATCCAGACGGCCGACATCGGCCTGAAGGGGTCGCTGGTCACGGACGCCGACGGCAACCAGGTGGAAGGCTTCCAGATCCACCTCGGCGGGGCGCTGAGCGGCGGCGACGCCGAGGGCTCGGGCTTCGGCAGGAAGGTGCGCGGGCTGAAAACGACCGCCGACGACCTGCCGGATTACGTGGAGCGGGTGCTGCGGCGCTTTGCGGCCGCGCGGGGCAGTGATGAGACGTTCGCGGCGTGGACGCTGCGAGCCACGGAGGAGGAGCTGTCATGACCAGCCCGTCGGGGCGTGCGGTGCCGTTTTACTGCCCTTATTGCGGAGAGGAAGACCTCGAACCGCAGGGCGCGGCGGACGGAGAGTGGCACTGCCGCAGCTGCACCAGGAGTTTCCAGCTACGATTTGCCGGGATAGGGGCCGCACTGTGAGCGGTTTGGGCCTTACCCTGGGCGGTCTGGGCGCGATGTTCGGCCCGGACGACGATGACGAGCGATACGTGGAGGATCCGCAGCACATGCGCAGCCTCGCCGAACAGGCAGCCGAAGAGCTGGAAGACGCCTCGGCCGAGGACGTCGTGCGGTGGGCGACCGACACCTTCGGCGACCGTATCTGCGTCACCTCCTCCATGACCGACGCCGTGATCATCCACCTCGCCTCCGCTGTCCGTCCCGGCATCGACGTGGTGTTCCTGGACACCGGCTATCACTTCCCTGAGACGATCGGCACTCGGGACGCGGTGCAAGCGGTCTACCCGGTGAACCTGGTCAACGTCACACCGTCGCGGACGGTCGAGGAGCAGGACGCCGAACTGGGCCCGCGGCTGTACGGCCGCAACCCGGACCTGTGCTGCTACCTGCGCAAGGTCGAGCCGCTCGAGCGCACGCTGCAGGGCTACGACGCGTGGATCACCGGCGTGCGCCGGGAGGAAACCTCGTCACGTCGCACGACGCGGGTCGTCGAGTGGGACGACAAGCGCGAGATGGTCAAGGTCAACCCGATCGTCTCGTGGACCTCCAAGCAGGTCGACGACTACATCGCGGAAAACGGGGTGCTGGTCAACCCGCTGGTGTACGACGGGTACCCGTCGATCGGCTGCCGCACCTGCACGCTGCGCGTCGAGCATGGCGCCGACCCGCGCAGCGGCCGGTGGGCGGGCACAGGTAAGACCGAATGCGGCATCCACGTCTGAGCGCTAGCGGCGCCGGTTTGTATGCGGTTTCCGGTGCTATAACGCCGGAAACCGCATACAAACCGGATCCTCAAGGGGCGCCGCTCGTGGCGGTCGCGCACGGGTCCAGGGATCCGCGTGCCGCGGCCACGATCAACGAGCTGCTCGCGCTGGTCCGCTCCCGGGCGGCCGCCCGGGGCCTGGCCGGGCTTGACGTCCGGGGGGCGTTCCTCGACCATTGCGCGCCGTCGCCGCGTCAGGTGCTGTCCGGGATCGCTGAGTCGGACAGCGCGTGCGTCGTGGTGCCGCTGCTGTTGACCGCCGCCTATCACAGCAAGACCGACATTCCCGCGCATATCGCCGCCGCCGCGTCGGCGCTGCCCGGGCTAGATGTCCGCTACGCGGACACGCTCGGCCCGGACCGGCTGCTGCTCGCCGCCCTGGAGCGGCGCCTGGCCGACGCTGGAATCACGGTCGGCGACCGCGACCGCGACAGCGACAGCGACAGCGCGGCGCGGACGAGCGTCGTGCTCGCGGCGGCCGGCTCCTCCGACCCCATGGCGAACGCCACGATCGCCGCCCTCGCCGCACAGTGGCAGGCCGCCCGCGGCTGGCGGGCGGTCGTTCCCGCCTACGCGTCCGCGGCGGGCCCACGGCCGGACGCGGCGGTCGCCGCGCTGCGCGCGGCCGAGCCTGACACGCCGGTCGTGGTCGCGACGTACCTGCTCGCCCCGGGCTACTTCGCCGACAAGATCCGCGCGGACGCGCTAGGAGCCGGGGCTTCCGCCGTCTCCCCCGCGCTCGGCGCCGTCCCCGAGGTCGCCGACGTCATCCTCGACCGCTACGCGGCCGCCGCGCGCCGCGGCGAGGTATCCGCCCCGATGCCGACCCGCGAGGCCTCCACCGGCTAGGGCCCCTCCCCCGGCTAGGCTCCTCCCCCGGCCACCCACTGCCGCGTGGCGAAGCGGGGCAGAGTGGCTGGGGTCGGGCCGCCTACGCGCCCCCGCTTCTTGCTGTTATCACCTTACGTGCTGTGTGTGCGCGGTTACTGGCTGTCTTAGGGCATGATATGTACCGATTATCGCCCGATTTGCGCGGTTTGGGGGGCGCGCTTGTGCCCTATGTCACGTCATGCATCTCGGATAGTGAGACGCCCCCTAACCGGCCCGCGCACCGGGGGGCGTGACGGCGGGGCGCTTAGAGAGTCACCACAGTTCGTTCAGATGAGTGATTTTCATCGCTCCGTGCCGCTGACGAGGTTGCGGCAAAGGCACCGTTATCCTGAACGAACCGTGGTGGCTGCCCAGTTAAGTGACTGCTCCGTTAGGGTAACCAACACGGGAGCGTGCCCGTCTGCGGTGCGTGCGCGCGGCGGCGGCTAACCTAACGCGGTAGGCTCGTGCGCTCAGGCGGTGACCGCGTAGGGAGGCGGATGCATATCTGGCCGGGAGCCCCGTATCCGCTTGGGGCGACGTGGGACGGGTGGGGCACGAACTTCGCCTTGTTTTCCGAGGCCGGCGAGCGCGTTGAGCTATGCCTGTTCGATGAGGCCGGGACGGAGTCCCGGATCCCGCTAACCGAGGTGGACGGCTTCGTCTGGCACGGCTATCTGCCGGCGATCAGCCCTGGCCAGCGGTACGGCTACCGGGTGCACGGTCCCTACGATCCGCGTCGCGGGTACCGGTGCGCGCCGTCGAAGCTGCTGCTCGACCCCTACGGCAAGGCGGTCGACGGCGACGTCATCTGGGACGAGGCGCTGTTCGACTACCACTGGGCCGAGCCGCGCAAGAGGAACACGACCGACAGCTCGCCGTACATGCCGAAAAATATCGTGATAAATCCCTTTTTCGACTGGGGCAACGACCGGCCGCCGCGGATCCCGTACCACGAGACCGTCATTTACGAGGCGCACGTCCGCGGCCTGACGCTGCGGCACCCGGAGGTGCCGCTGCACCAGCGCGGCACCTACGCCGGGGTGGCCCACCCGGCCGTGATCGAGCACTTGAAACGGATCGGTGTCACGGCGGTCGAGCTGCTGCCAGTGCACCAGTTCGTGCCCGAGCAGGCGCTGGTGTCCCGCGGCCTGACCAACTACTGGGGCTACAACACGATCGGGTTCCTCGCGCCGCACAACAGGTACTGCAGCGCCGGTCAGCGCGGTGAGCAGGTCGGCGAGTTCAAGGCCATGGTCAAGGAGCTGCACCAGGCGGACATCGAGGTCATCCTCGACGTCGTCTACAACCACACGGCCGAGGGCGACCACCGGGGTCCGACGCTGTCGTTCCGCGGGATCGACAACCAGGCTTACTACCGGGTCGACGACCGGGACAGGTGGCGCTACATCGACTACACCGGGTGCGGCAACAGCCTGAACGTGCGGCACCCGCACTCGCTTCAGCTGATCATGGACTCGCTGCGGTACTGGATCCTGGAGATGCACGTCGACGGGTTCCGGTTCGACCTGGCGTCCGCGCTCGCCCGCGAGCTGCACGACGTGGACCGGCTGTCCACGTTCTTCGACCTGGTGCAGCAGGACCCAGTGGTGTCGCAGGTCAAGCTCATCGCCGAGCCATGGGACGTCGGCGAGGGCGGCTACCAGGTCGGGAACTTCCCGCCGCTGTGGAGCGAATGGAACGGCAAGTACCGCGACACCGTCCGCGACTTCTGGCGCGGCGAGCCGTCCGCCCTGCCCGAGTTCGCCTCCCGGCTCACCGGGTCAAGCGACCTGTACGCGACGAGCGGACGGCGCCCGGTCGCGTCGATCAACTTCGTCACTTGCCACGACGGGTTCACCCTCGCCGACCTGGTCAGCTACAACGGCAAGCACAACGAGGCGAACGGCGAGGACAACAGGGACGGCACCGACGACAACCGGTCCTGGAACTGCGGGGTCGAGGGCCCCGCGGAGGACCCCGCGGTCCTGGCGCTGCGCGCCAGGCAGCAGCGCAACTTTCTGGTGACCTTGTTCCTCTCGCAAGGCATCCCGATGCTGACCGCCGGCGATGAGATCGGCCGCACCCAGGCCGGCAACAACAACGCGTACTGCCAGGACAACGAGATCTCGTGGGTGGACTGGAGCAAGGCCGCCGCCGAGCGCGACCTGCTGCTGTTCACGCAGCGGCTGGCCCGGCTGCGCCGCCGCCACCCGGTGTTCCGCCGCCGCCGTTTCTTCAAGGGCACGCCAGTGAAGGGCGCGGCGGATATCACCTGGCTGACTCCTGCGGGCGATGAGATGACCGAGGCGGACTGGCGGGCCAGCTACGCCAAGTCGGTCGCGGTCTTCTTGAACGGGGCGGCCATCAGCGAGCCCGACCCGCGCGGCGACCCCGTCACAGACATGAAGTTCCTGCTCATGTTCAACGCCGGCGCCGAGCCGATCACATTCACCCTGCCCGAGCCCAGGCTCGGCTCGGACTGGGAGGTCGTGATCGACACCACGAGCGAGGACGGCCTCGGGGACGCCGAGGCGTTCGCGCAGAAGACCAAGGTCGAAGTGGCCGGCCGGGGCGTCGTCGTGCTGCGATCCGCGACCTGAGCAGGCTGCCGACCGTGCGCATGCTCACCGCCGACGCCGCCGACCTGGACGACGACGAGCTCGCGCGGCTGTACGACTACCCCCGCGAGAGCTGGCTGCGCGCCAACTTCGTGGCCAGCGCCGACGGCGCGGCCTTCCTCGACGGCCGGTCGGGCGGGTTGTCCTCGGCGGCGGACCGGCGGCTGTTCGGCGTGCTGCGCGCGCTGGCCGACGTGGTCCTGGTCGGCGCCGGAACCGCGCGCGCCGAGAAGTACAAGCCCGCCCGCCGCCGGCCGGAGCACGCCCCCTTGCGGGCCGGGCGCGCCGCCACGCCGCCGATCGCGCTCGTCAGCCGCGGTCTCGACCTCGACCTGACCGCGCCGCTGTTCACCGACGCGCCGCCGGACGCGCGGACGATCGTGATCACCTGCGCCGCCTCCCCGGGTGCACGTCGCGCCGCGACCGCGCAGGTCGCTGACGTGATCGTGGCCGGTGACACGGCAGTCGACCTGGCCGCGGCCCTCGCCTCGCTGCGCGACCGGGGGCTTGGCCGGGTGCTCTGCGAAGGCGGCCCGACGCTCCTGGCGCACCTGACGGCAGACGGCCTGGCCAATGAGCTGTGCCTGACGATCAGCCCGGTGCTGGCCGGCCCGGGAGCGGCGCGGATCACGGCGGGCGCCTCGTTCCCCGCGCGGCAGCTAGCGCTCGTGCACGTGCTGCGGGCCGAAGGCGCGCTGTTCTGCCGCTACCTGATGTAGGCAGGATTAAATTGCTAAGCCCAGCCTTATCAGTTATAACTGATCGAGTGGATCAAGCCGGGATCGTTCTTGACGTGAATGACGTGGCCGGGGCGCTGCGGGTCGCCGTCGGCATGGTCATGCGAAAACTCAGGCAGACTCAGCCGCTCGGCGAGCTCACGATCGCCGAGACCTCGGCGCTGTCCCGGCTGGATCGCGGTGGTCCGGCAACCTCAAGCGACCTCGCGAAACAGGACCGGATCAGCCCGCAGTCGATGGGCGCCACGCTGGCGGCCCTGGAGGCGCAAGGCCTGGTGGCCCGCGACAGGGACCCGGGCGACGGCAGGCGGGTCGTCCTGTCGATCACCGACGCTGGCCGCCAGGTGATGAACGACCGGCGCGGCGCGCGGACCGAGCAGATCGCGGCGGCGCTGCGCGGCGGCTTCACCGACTCCGAGCTCGCCCAGTTGCTCACGGTCGTGCCGCTGCTCGAGCGGCTGGCGGAGAAGCTCTGATGTCAAGTGCCCCGACGGTCAAGCCGGATCGGTACGCGTGGATCGCCCTGGCCAACACGACCGCGGCCATCTTCATGGCGGCGCTGGACGGCTCGATCGTCATCATCGCGCTGCCGGCGATCTTTCGCGGAATCAACCTGGACCCGCTGTCGCCGGGCAACATCAGCTACCTGCTGTGGATGATCATGGGCTACCGCCTGGTGCAGGCGGTACTCGTGGTCAACCTCGGGCGGCTGGGCGACATGTTCGGCCGGGTGCGGATGTACAACCAGGGCTTCGTCGTATTCACCGTCGCGTCCGTCCTGCTGTCGTTCGACCCGTTCCAGGGCACGCACGGGGCGTTGTGGCTGATCGGCTGGCGGTTCCTGCAGGCCATCGGCGGATCAATGCTGATGGCCAACTCGGCGGCGATCCTGACCGACGCCTTCCCACCAGAAAGACGGGGCTTCGCGCTCGGCACCAACCAGATCGCGGCGCTGGCGGGCATGTTCATCGGCCTGGTCGCGGGCGGCCTGCTCGCCGCCTGGGACTGGCGCGCCGTCTTCTGGGTGAACGTCCCCGTCGGCGTGTTCGGCACCGCGTGGGCCTACCTGCGGCTGCGTGACAACGGGGAACGGCACCGCGGCTCGATCGACTGGTGGGGCAACATCACGTTCGCCTTGGGCCTGGGCGCACTCCTCGTCGGCATCACCTACGGCATCCAGCCGTACGGCGGGCACTCGATGGGCTGGACGAACCCCGTGGTGCTCGGCGAGATGATCGGCGGCGCGGCGCTGCTCGTGGTCTTCGTCATCATCGAGACCAGGATCGCCGAACCGATGTTCCGGCTCAGCCTGTTCAAGATCAGGGAGTTCACGGCCGGCAACGTCGCGGGCCTGCTGGTGTCGATCGCCCGCGGCGGCATCCAGTTCATGCTGATCATCTGGCTGCAGGGCATCTGGCTGCCGCTGCACGGCTACTCCTACAACCAGACGCCGCTGTGGGCGGGCATTTTCCTGCTCCCGATGACCGCCGGATTCCTGGTGTCCGGGCCCACGTCGGGGATCTTGTCCGACAAGTTCGGCTCGCGGGGCATCGCGTCCGCGGGGACGGCGGTGTTCGCGGCCAGCTTCGTCGCCCTGATGCTGCTCCCCGTGAACTTCCCGTACTGGGCGTTCGCGCTGCTCGTGGCCATGAACGGGATCGGCAGCGGGATGTTCGCCTCGCCCAACTCCTCGTCGATCATGGGCAGCGTGCCGCCGCGGGACCGCGGTGTGGCGTCCGGGATGCGCGCGACGTTCCAGAACTCCGGGACCGCCGTATCCATCGGCGTCGTCTTCACGCTGATGATCGCCGGCCTGTCCAGGACGCTGCCCTCGACACTGAGCAGCGGCCTGACCCGGGTCGGGGTGCCGCCGGGGATCGCGCACCAGGTCGCCTCGCTGCCCCCGGTGTCGTCGCTGTTCGCCTCGGTGCTCGGCGTGAACCCGATCCAGCACCTGCTCGCGCCGACCGGTGTGCTGTCCTCGCTGTCCGCGGCCAACCGCGCGGCGGTTACCGGGCGTGAGTTCTTCCCGGGCCTGCTGTCCGGGCCGTTCCACAGCGGCCTGATCGTGGTGTTCGGGGTCTCCGCCGCCCTGTCCGTGCTGGCCGGCCTGGCCTCCCTGCTGCGTGGCGGCCGCCAGGCGAACGCCGGGGCGCCGACGGCCTCCGGCGGCCAGGACGCCCGCGCGTCCGCGTCCCGCTAGCCCGCGTGCCCGCTAGCGGGTCAGCATTCGCCCGGCCAGCCCTGCTTGATCGTGCGGATGGGGTGGTCAAGCAGGTTGTGGTTATAGACGAGGATCTGGGCCCCGTTCACGTCATACGTCGCCGCGGGGGCGCCGAACGTGGCGGCCGCCTGCACTTGCCATGACTTCAGCGTGGCCGCCGGGTCCGGGCAGCCGAGATAGTTCTGGTCGATGATGAAGAAGCGGGCGTCGCCCGCGCCGCGGACGTACCAGGCGGCGTCGGACTCCCACGGCCTGCGCACCAGCGTCTCGGTGACGGTCCTGGCCAGCGCCCGTACCCGCACGTGGTTCTCGGTGAGCACGGTGATCTCGTTCGAGTCCCAGTAATCGGAAAAACCGTAGTCGAGATGGTGGGCGCGCAGCCAGTTGCCGATGCCCGCTACCGGGTTCTGGGCCCGCGGCTGGATCGCCTGGTGCACCAGCGAGCCCACGCAGCAGGCCAGTATGAGCGCCAGCGCGGGCAGCAGCCTGGCCCTGACGAGCTTGGGCCCGAGCAGCCTGCCCGCGAGGACCGCGGTCATCGGTAGCACCCCCACGATTTCGTGGGCGCCGCCAAACGGGGTCGGGTTCAGGGCGAAGGTGTAGGAGAGCAGCAGGAACGCGACGGAAACGACCATCCCCTGCACCACGATGTCCCGGCTCGGGAACCTCCTGCAGGCGATCCACAGGCCCCAGATGGCGAGCGCCACGGCGGGCAGATGGACAAGCGCGGGGACGGCCGCCCCGAGATGCTGGTTGGAGAAATCGGCGCTGAAGATCATCAGCACGCTCTCCAGCGTGATCCCGAGATGCGTGCCTACGGTGTCGGCGAAGTTGAAGATAATCGGCGGCGCCAGCTGGGTGAACCCACCGAGGTGCCGGATCACCGAAATCGCCGCCTCCGCGACGACGATCGAGATGACCGCGGCCGCCGCGAGCGCCAGCTCGTACCACTGGTCGCCATATCGCCCGCGCCAGTCCCGGATCCGCGTGCGCCAGCCGCGTCCGGGCGGCGGCGCCGGGCGGGGGCTGGCGGCGGGATCGGCCGGGAACACCCGCTGCCGGTAGATCCGCAGCAGGCCCGCCAGGGCCAGCGGCAGCGCTCCCTCGTACACCGCGAGGGTGTCGGCGATCTGGGTCCAGGCCAGCAGCAGGCCGACCACGACCGGCACCCACCACCGCGCGCGCACCCGGTCTACGATCAGCCAGACCACGAGCAGCGGCACCATGGTTCCCGTGTGGTCCGGGAGCTGGAACGGGTGGTCCCAGGTCGGCGCCAGCATGATCCCGGCCGCGACCGCCGCGCGGAGCAGGCCGTCGCGCCCGGTGGCGCGACCCCTGGCGACCAGCGCCGTGAAGACCACGAGGAGCGTCCAGGTGACGCCAGCCGCCACATAGATGACTATGGGGTTGACGCCGAAGAAGAGCTCAATGAGCGCGTACTCGGGCAGCTCCGTCGTCCAGAACGACACGTCAGAAACCGCCCACCCGTGCAGGAACGGGTTGCCGTGCAGCATGCTCCACGCCTGGAGCACGTTCGACGACGCGTCGGAAGTGACCCAGATGAGCGAGGCCTTCGCGACGTACAGCGCGAAAAACCCGAGCACCACGACCGTGATGCACACCGGGGCGAACCATTGGCTTCGCGCCCAGGAAAAGTCCCAGCGTCTTCGCGATCGCTCGCTTACATCGGTGACCCCGTCGACAGAGCCCCGTATATCGCCCTCGACAGCCATTCCGTCCCGGCCTTCCGCTCCCAGCACGCTGGGTCACACTGTTTGCCTCGCTCCCCCAAGCGGCTCTCAGCGTAGGGCAAAGACCGTCTTTAAGCTGCCACTCTTCTCCTGCCTGCGACAACGGTTGGCGTCCTAATTTAGTGTCGTTTTGGTTATGCTCTCGCCACCGGGCTACTTCAGCATCGCCGACCTGCTCGTCCTGGTCCCCCGGCGGCTGAAGTCGTCGCCGCCGCTCTGGGAATTCTCTTTATTTATTCTGAACGGACCGTGGCGACTCCCAAGCTGCCGCCGTCTGCGTTTCCGTTCACTCAAAGGCACCAAATCTTCGATTCTTCTTAATATTTCCGGCGCCGGTATCAAGCCATATTTACGCGCGATCGTGTGCAGCGCAGACTCAGATGGCCACGGCGAGGCGTGCTGGCGTTCGCGAGCGCGCAGGGGGGTCGCCGGAACCATCGGGCGCATCGCTGCGCGAAAAGAGATGACAATGCGTAACAATCATCCGGTACGGCTCGCGTGCGCCGCCCTGGCGGGCCTGACGCTGGCGGCGGTCGGTCTCGCCGGGTCCGCGAGCGCCGCGGGACCGGCAGGGTCAGCACCCGCCGCCAACCGGGGCGGCATCATCTCCACGATCGCCGGCGGGCCGGGCGGCCCGGGACCCGCGACGTCGTACAGCCTCTCCCCCTGCGACGTGCACTACGCGCGCGGCTCCGTGTACATCGGCGACGGCGGGTTGGTCCGCGCGGTGAACGTGGCCACCGACGTGCTGACCACGGTGGCGGGCAACGGCGCGAACGGGCCCACGAGCAGCGGCGGTCCGGCCACGGGCACAGCTATCGGCGGCACCTCCTTCGCGGAGGAAACCGACAGCGTGGGCAACGCGTGCGGGGCGGCGGTCGACGCCGCGGGAAACCTGGTGATCGTGCGTCCCAGCGGGGTCTGGGTGGTCGCCGCCAAGACCGGCACGTTCTACGGCCAGCGGATGACGGCCGGGCATATCTACCAGGTGCCGGGCGGCGGTGCGGATGTGGCGGTCGACCGTTACGGGAACCTGGTGCTGGCCGCGACCGGGTGGGGGTTCTGCGGCGACGGCGGCAGCTACTGCGACTACTCCGGCGCTGCGGTGAATGTGCTGGCGGACCGGACGGGCACGTTCTACGGACAGAAGATGACCGCCGGCCACGTGTACACGGTGGCGGGGGTCGCGAACCCGGGGCCAGTCGGTGACGGCGGGCCGGCCACCCAGGCGTGGCTCGGCACCGTGCTCGGAACGGTACAGCTGGACCGGTACGGGAACATCGTCGTGGCCGACGGGGGCGGGTGCTGCAACGGGGCTCCCTACCCCGACGCGCCCTGGATCATTGACACGGTGCGGGTGATCGCGGACGGCACCGGCACGTTCTACGGCCAGAAGATGATCGCCGGCGACATCTACACCGTGGCCGGCGACGGCAACGGCGGCAGCAGCGGGAACGGCGGCCCCGCGCCGAAGGCGGAACTGAGTGTTCAGGGCGCTGCTATCGACCACGCGGGCAACCTGGTGATCGCCGACTCTTCCCAGGTCCGGGTGGTGGCGGCCAAGACCGGCGTCTTCTACGGCCAGAAGATGACCGTCGGCGACATCTATCACCTGGCCGGGGTGCCCGGCTATGCCGGCTTTTTCGGTGACGGCGGACCGGCCGCCCGGGCCAAGGTGAATGCCGTGTCGGTCACCATCGACGGGGCCGGCAACGTGGTCTTCGCCGACAGCGACAGCCGGGTCCGAGTGATCGCGGAAAAGTCCGGCACGTTCTATGGCCGCCGGATGAAGGCCCGCTACATCTACACCGTGGCCGGGAACGGGTCCGCGCAGGGACTGTCCGGGTTGGGCGGGCCCGCGTTGTCGGCCCAGATCGGCTCCCCCAACTCGATCAGCGCCGACTCCGCCGGCGACGTCGCCGCCAGTTCGAGCGGCACGGCGCTGGTGCTACCGGCCAGGACTGGCACCTTCTACGGCAGGCATATGACCGCCGGGCACGTGTACATGCTCGCCGAGGACGGGTGCCCGGCCGACAACTGCGTGGCGCTCGACGGCAACGGCAACCTCGTGATGGCGGGGTCGCCGGTGCGGCTGATCGCCATCAGATCAGGCCGGTTCTTCGGCCGTCCCATGACCGCCGGCCACAGCTACGCCATCAGCGCTAGTGCGACCGCGGTCGAGGTGGATCGCCACGGCAACGCGCTGCTGGTGGACGGCAACCGGATCAAGGTGATCGCCGCCGGTACCGGCACCTTCTACGGCAAGACGATGTACGCCGGCGAGACATATACCGTCGCGGGTACCGGGTGGCCCAAGTTCAACGGTGACGGCGAGCTGGCCACCAAGGCCAATATCGAGCCGCAGGACGTCGTGGCGGACGCCGCCGGGAACCTGATTGTGACCGATTGGATCTCGCGCATCCGTGTGGTGGCGGCCAGAACTGGCACCATGTACGGGCAGAAAATGACCGCCGGGCACATCTACACGATCGCCGGTTACGGCATATTCGGGTTCTCCGGCAACGGCGGCCCCGCCACTGCCGCCGACGTGGGACACCCTGACGGGGTGACCGTCGCCCCGTCAGGCACCGTCCTGTTCGCCGACCCCGTCAACGGCGTCGTGTGGGCGGTGCCGGGGAAGACCGGCACCTTCTACGGGCAGAAGATGACCGCCGGGCACATCTACGTAGTGGCGGGCGGCGGCACCCGGGCCCCCGATGATGGCGGCCCGGCTACCAGTACCATTCTCAGCCCCGCCTCGATCGCCATCTCCCCCGTAGGCGACCTGCTGCTGACAGACGGGATTCGGCTCCGTGCGATATCGCCGTAAGCAGCGCCGCGCGGGACCGCGCGAAAAGGAGACTGCGATGAGAACCAGTCATCCGGTACGACTCGCGTGCGCTGTCCTGGCGGGCCTGGCGCTGGCCGCGTCCGGCCTGGCCGGGCCCGCGAGCGCCGCGGCGACGGGGACATCACCCGCCGCTAAGCCCGGCGGCATCATCTCCACGATCGCCGGCGGACCAGGCGGCCCAGGACCCGCGACGTCGTACACGCTGTCCCCGTGCGATGTGCACTACGCGCACGGCTACGTGTACATCGGCGAAGACAACTTCGTGCGCCGCGTGAGCGCGGCCACCGGTGTGCTGGCCACCGTGGCGGGCAACGACGCGGGCGGACCCGACACCAGCGGCGGTCCGGCCACGGGCACCGGCATCGGCGCCAGCTCCGATACCGAATACACGGGCGGGGCGTGCGGCACGGCGGTCGACGCCGCCGGGAACCTGGTGATCGCGGACGGCGCCGTGTGGGTGGTGGCCGCCAGGACCGGCACGTTCTACGGCCAGCAGATGACCGCCGGGCATATCTACGGGGTGATGTCGGGCGTGGGTGCCGCGGTGGGTGTGGCGGTGGACGCCGCGGGGAACCTGGTGGTCGCCAATAACGGGTCAGGGTTTTACACCTACGGCAACGACTTCTATTACGGCGCCACGGTAGATGTCCTGGCTGCCCGGACGGGCACGTTCTACGGCCAGCAGATGACCGCGGGAAACACCTACAACATCGCGGGTATCTCAGCCGAACAACCCAGTTCGTTGCCCATCGGTGATGGCGGGCCGGCTACTCAGGCGTGGCTCGGCACCGTGCTCGGCACGGTGCAGATGGACGGGGCCGGGAACATCGTTCTGGCGGCCGGGGGTCCGGGCTGCGGCTCGTGCGGCCAAGCCAACTACCTCCAGTACAGCGTGCAGGTGATCGCCGGCGCCACCGGCACCTTCTATGGCCAGAAGATGACCGCCGGGGACATTTACGACGTGGCCGGGGTGCCCGGCTATAACGGCTTCCCCAGCGGAGGTGGGCCTGCCACCCAGGCAGACCTGGAAAATCCCGGCGGCGTCGCCATCGACCACGCGGGCAACCTGGTGATCGCCGACGACGCCCTGGTGCGCGTGGTGGCGGTCAGGACCGGCACGTTCTACGGGCAGAAGATGACGGCCGGCGACATCTACCGCGTGGCCGGGGTGCCCGGCCCACGCGCCTTGCCCGGCTTCGCTGGCTTCTCCGGCGACGGCGGGCCGGCCACCCGGGCCAAGGTGACGGCCGACACGGTCTCCATCGACGGGGACGGGAACGTCGTCCTTGACAACGGCGGCAACCGGGTGCGCGTGATCGCGGAAAGGTCCGGGACCTTCTACGGCCGCCGGATGACAGCCGGCGACATCTACACCGTGGCCGGGAACGGGTCTTCGCAGTGGCTGTCCGGATGGGGCCAGCGCGCGACCTCGGCCCAGATCGGCTCCCCCAACGCGATCAGCGCAGACCCCGCCGGCGACGTCGCCGTCACCTCGAACGGCACGGTGCTGACGATCCCGGCTCGGACCGGCACGTTCTTCGGCAGGCACCTGACAGCAGGGAACCTGTACATCGTGACCAGGGCGGGGTGCACGGCCGACAACTGCGTGGCACTCGATGGCAGCGGCGACGTCGTGATCGGCGGGTCGCCGGTGCGGCTGATCCCCGTCAGGTCCGGCCGCTTCTTCGGCCAGTCCATGATCGCCGGTCACAGTTACGCCGTCAGCGCCAAGGCCAGCGCGGTCGGCACCGACCACCACGGCAACGCACTGCTCGTGGACGGGTTCCGCGTGGCGGTGACCGCCGCCACCAGCGGCACCTTCTACGGCCGGACGATGACCGCCGGCCACACGTATGTCGTGGCCGGCGACGGGCTCCGCGCGTTCAACGGCAACGGCCGGCTCGCCACCTATGCCGGCATGTGGCCGCAGGGGGTCGCGGTAGACGCGGCCGGGAACCTGATCGTCACCGACCACGATTACCGGGTCCGGGTGGTGGCGGTCAGGACCGGCACGTTCTACGGCCAGCAGATGACCGCCGGGCGCGTCTACACGATCGCCGGCCATGGCACGGCGGGCTTCTCCGGCAGCGGCGGGCCGGCCGCGGACGCCGAGTTCGGTTCCCCGGACGGGGTGACAGTCGCCCGCTCAGGCATCGTGCTCTTCGCCGACCCGGCCGACGCGGTGGTGTGGGCGGTCGCCGTCAGGACCGGCACGTTCTACCGCCAGCAGATGACCGCTGGGCATGCCTACGTGGTGGCCGGCGGCGGCACCCAGGTGCCCGGCGACGCCAGCCCGGCCACCGGCGCCGCGCTCGCCGGCCCGACCTCGGTAGCCGCGGGCCCCACGGGCGCCCTGCTGCTGACGGACAACGGCGACAACCGGCTGCGCTCGGTATCCCCGTAGCAAGCGCGGTACGGGTTAGCGGCGCCGGGGAGGTGGCTGGTGCCGGACCACGCACGTGTGCCGGAACGCCTTCGCGCCCGGACGCAGCCGGAACACCACGCGGTGCCCGGCGTGGTCGGTGAATACCGCCTCGGCGGTCGAGACCAGCGTCATCGTGCCCGCCTGGTACGGGTCCTTCCAGCCGGCCGGCGCCTGGCCCGACCTGTCGGTGAGCGGGTGGACCGCCTCGAAGTACCTGTCGTCGATCCGCGCCTCGTCGACGCCGCAGTGCGTCTCCAGGTTGTACCGCAACGACTTCACGACCACCGCCGTCGCGGGAATCCTCGGCTTGGCGACCGCGGCCCCCGTCCCGCGCGGCGAGGCGAGGTCCGCGAGCAGCACGACGGCCATCGCGGCGAGGGCGCCGACCGCCACCGCGGCCACTCCTTGCCATAGCCCGTGAGCCGACTGGTTTGCGCCAACAAGAAAACGAGGTTTTCGCACCGCCATGTCGGCCTCCCGCCCGTAACCTAGCGCACCCTGTCATCCCCACGTCATTGGACGCGACGGCGGGGTGCGAGGTTCCCCCGCTTAAAGGTATTTGGCCGACCTGACAGACGGCTGAGTACGGGAATTCACAGACCGTTACGCTGGTGCCATGGCCGCACTGCACAGGCAGGTCCAGCACCACGAGGCGAATGCCGAACTCGACATCAATCCCGTTTACTACCGCGAGAAGAGCTGCGAGATCCCCCGCTACCGGCTGCCGGAGCGCGGCGTGCTGCCGCGCACCGCGCTGCAGATCGTACGCGACGAGCTCATCCTCGACGGCAACGCCCGGCTGAACCTCGCCACGTTCGTCACCACGTGGATGGAGCCGGAGGCCGAACTGCTGATGGCCGAGTGCTCCCCCAAGAACATGATCGACAAGGACGAGTACCCGCAGACCGCCGAGCTCGAGCGGCGCTGCGTGAACATCCTGGGCAGCCTGTGGAACGCGCCGACGCACGGTGACGCGATCGGCTGCTCGACCACCGGGTCGAGCGAGGCGTGCATGCTCGGCGGGATGTCGCTGCTGTGGCGGTGGCGCGAGCGCCGCAGGGCCGACGGACAGAGCACGGGCACGCCGAACCTCGTGATGGGGTCCAACGTCCAGGTGTGCTGGGAGAAGTTCTGCCGGTACTGGCAGGTCGAGCCGCGGTACGTGCCGGTGGTGCCGGGGCGCTACCACCTGGGCGCCGCCGAGGCGGCCGCGCAGTGCGACGAGAACACCATCGGCGTGGTCGTGATCATGGGGTCCACGATGGACGGCAGCTACGAGCCGGTGAGTGAGGTCAACTCCGCGCTCGACGCTCTGCACGCGGACAAGGGCTTCGATGTTCCGATCCACGTGGACGGCGCGTCCGGCGGGTTCGTCGCACCGTTCCTGCAGCCTGACATCGAATGGGACTTCCGGGTGCCGCGGGTGTCGTCGATCAACACCTCGGGACACAAGTACGGGCTCGTCTACCCCGGCGTGGGCTGGGTCGTATGGCGGGATACGGCGTGCCTGCCAGAAGACCTCATCTTCAAGGTCAACTACCTGGGCGGGGAGATGCCGACGTTCGCGCTGAACTTCTCCCGGCCGGGCGCGCAGGTCGCCGCGCAGTACTACAACTTCGTCCGGCTCGGGTTCACCGGGTTCAAGCACGTCCAGCAGACCTGCCAGGACATCGCGCTGTACCTGTCGTCGGAGATCGCCAAGATCGGCCAGTTCGAGCTGCTGAGCGACGGCAGCGACCTGCCGGTGTTCGCGTTCAAGCTGCGCGACGACATCACCAGCTACTCGGTGTACGACCTCTCAGAACGGCTGCGGATGCGCGGCTGGCAGGTCCCGGCCTACACGTTCCCCGACAACCTCACCGACATGGCCGTGATGCGGATCGTGATACGGAACGGGTTCAGCATGGACCTGGCCAGCCTGCTCCTCGACGACTTCCGGATGCACCTGAACGTCCTCGAGCACCACCCGCAAACCCAGATGCCCCCGGAGCTCCAAAAGAAACGCCAGTCGTTCGCCCACTGACGCGCTGTGCCCGGGCAGGGCCGGGCGGCGTTCGAACTGACCTATTCGGGTTTGCCGTAACGCGCGAAAACGGCGGGGCCGCTCTGCTCGGCGGACAGGCACTCCAGGTACGCCGACGGGGTGCCGGCCGGGAAGAGGCGCTCCCCTGTGCCCAGGACCGTGGGGAAGATCAGGCAGCGGTACTCAGTGATCAGGTCCCGCGCCATCAGCGCCCGCACGACGCTCAGGCTGCCGGTGATGATCACGTCGCGGCGTTCGTGCCGCACGGCATCAACGACGTCGCCGTTGATGACCTGAGAGTTCGGATACGCCGACGTATCGGTCAGCGTGCGGGAGGCGACGAGCTTGGGTATGCGGTTCATCCGCCGCGAGAACGGGTCGTCGCGCCCGGGCCAGATGTGCGAGAACAGCTCCCAGGTCTTGCGGCCAAGTACCAGGACCCCGTGGTCCATGATGGTGCCGACCCGGAACTTGTCTCCGGCGACGGCCTCCCGGCCGTGCCGGAATGCCCAGCCGCCGCCCGTCGTGCCTTCTGACCCGTCCGGGTCGGACACGATCCCGTCCAGTGTGACGAACTCGATGACGATGACGCTCATGATGAGTTTCCCTTCTGTCGATGCTCACCTGTACGTACCGGTGGCATCGCCGGGACTCATCGACGCCGGGGAACTTTATTGCCCCTGGCCGCGACAAGAAGCCGCGGCCAGGGGCGTGACGGACGGTCGCTAGCCATTGAACCTGACGCAGGCTTCGGCGATCTTGTCATATCGACCTGGCAGGGATTCAAACCAGCCGATGCTGCAGTATCGACCATGCGGCACCCGTGTGGAGCGCGGTGTCCATTCGCATCGTGGAATGCTTCGGCCGCCGCGCAGCGTGGTGGCACGACAATTCTTGATGAGATGACCATTCGGGTACACAAGTTCGATGTGGACGTTGGGCACGGGGAAGCCGTCTCCCCTTTCGTACATCCAGCCCTGCGAAGAAATGAGTTCTCTCCCGGACGAGAAAAGCTGCTCGCACACCCAGACTGGCGTTTGGCCCTCACGCGTATTGGCATGCCCTTGGGCGCATGACACAGGGTGACTTGTGGCAGGCGCTGCTGTTGCCGGCAGAACTCCAACTGCCGCCACAGCGGCGATCGCGGCCGCGAGTACCAGCGCTGCTCTTCGCAAGTACATCTGATCCTCCTGCCTCAGGAAGGTTTCGGCATCCCCCATGGACGCCTTGGCAGAGCCAGGCTGTCAGAGCGGTTCGCCTGGATCCATGCAGTTTGACCGGCAAGATTTCCGGCAAGATCGACGGCTTTGCGGAACCGAGGCCGGTCGATTCATGGATGACTGGCATATTTCATGGCAGTATTGGCACGTGGCAGCGGTCGGCGCGGGGCACGCTAGCGCATTCGGGTCGCTGTTGCGCCGCCATCGGCTGGCCGCGCGACTTACTCAAGAGGATCTGGCCGAGCGGTCCGGGCTGAGCGTCCGCGCCATTGCCAATGCGGAGTCGGGCCGAACCCGGCGGCCGCATCGCAATTCCGTGCGACTCCTAGCCCAGGCGCTGGGTCTGGCCGAACAGCAACGCGCCGAACTGGCCGCCTCCGCTCGCGGTCACTGGGATGCCGGCGGCATGCCTGATGCGCGAGGCGCGCCCGTAGCGCCTGTTCAGCCAACCGCGGTCGACCGCATAGTGCCGCGGCAGCTGCCCGCGGCCGTTCGCTGCTTCACCGGCCGGCATCCCGAGCTGGCCACGATGACCGAGCTCGCGCGCAGGCCGAGCGGCGCGCAATCGCCGGTTCTGATCACCGCGATCGGCGGTACCGCGGGGGTCGGCAAGACCGCCCTGGCGATCCAGTGGGCCCACCAAGTCGCCGGGCAGTTCCCAGACGGGCACCTATATGTGAACCTGCGCGGTTACGACACTGGAGAGCCGGTGGCGCCGGTCGACGCACTGGCCGGCTTCCTGACCGCGCTAGGCCTGTCCGGACCGCAGATCCCGGCCGATGCGCAGGAGCGCGCCGCCGCCTACCGGAGCTTGCTGGCGGGCCGGCGGATCCTGGTTGTGCTCGACAACGCGCGCGAGCCGGCGCAGGTCCGGCCGCTGCTGCCCGGCACGCCCGGCTGCCTGGCGGTGGTGACGAGCCGCGACATGCTGGCCGGCCTGGTCGCCAGGGACGGCGCCGTCCGACTGGAACTGGACGCGCTGCCCCTTCAGGACGCCGTGGCCCTGCTGCGAGAGCTGATCGGCCCGCAGGTTGACGCGGAGCCTGAGGCAGCGGCCCGGCTGGCGGGACTGTGCTGCCGGTTGCCGCTCACACTGCGCGTGGCGGCTGAGCTCGCGGCGGCCCGGCCTGGTCCGCTGACCGCGCTCGCGGACGAGCTTGACGGCCACAGCCGGCTGGACCGGCTCGACGCCGACGGCGATCAGGCCACCGCGGTCAGAGCGGTGCTCTCCTGGTCCTACCGTCACTTGTCCGCCGCCGCGGCGCGCGCCTTCCGCCTGTCGGCCCTCCATCCCGGCCCTGACTTTGACTCACGCGCGATGGCCGCGCTGACCGCGACCAGCTACCGGCACTCCCGCGAGGCGCTCGCCGAACTGAGCCGGGCTCACCTGCTGTGGCGTGCCGACAACGACCGATACAGCACGCACGACCTACTGCGCGCGTACGGCGCCGAGCTCGCCGCCTGCGACGAGCCCGAAGGCGCCCGGCGCGAGGCCATCACCCGCATGCTCGACTACTACCTCACCATGACCGTCAACGCGGCGCGCCTGCTGTTCCCCACCGAAGCAGCCTCGCTGCCGAAGACCGACCCCGCCGATGCCTTCGCCGCCGAGCTTACTGACGAACAGCAGGCCCGGGCCTGGCTGGATGCCGAGCGCGCCAACCTGGCCGCGGCCGCCGCCTACGCGGCCAGTCATGACAGGGCACGCCACGCTATCGGCCTGTCGGCTGGCCTTTCCCGTTATCTCAGCGTGAGCGGTCTCATGGCTGAGGCGCTGGTGATCCACAACGCAGCTGTCCGAGCCGGCGTCGCGGCTGGTGACCGGCTCGCCGAAGCACGCGCTGTGATCAGCCTCGGCACCGTCTACCTGCAGCTGTGCCGGTACCCTCAGGCGGTGCAGCACTGCCAGCGCGCACTCGCGCTGAGCCGGGAGATCCCGGATCAGCTCGGCGAAATCCGCGCGCTGATCAACCTCGGCCAGGCCTACCTCTCTATGGGCGAGTCAGGAAACGCGGCCGAGTGCAGCCAGCGGGCGCTTGATCTCAGCCGCGCGACGGGCCACCGGGCCCGTGAGGCCCGCGCGCTTGAGAATCTCGGCAAGATCGCTCTCTATCAGGGTCGTTATCGGCAAGCTTCAGCGATCCTGCGCCAAGCGGTGGAAGCGAACCGTCGGGCCGGTGACCGGGCGGGCCTGACCTTCGCGCTGAGTAACCTCGGCGAAGTCGAGGTCCGGCAGGGTCGGTTCGCCCAGGCCATGAGCCACCTGGAGGAGGCCAAGGCCATTTCCCGTCAGATCGGGCACGTGATGGGTGACGCCAACGCCACCTACTTCCTCGGCCTCGCTCACCTGCGTCAAGGACGCCTCGCGGAAGCAGCCAGCCAGCTGTCCTCGGCGCTCGAGGCGACCCGCAAGGCGGCCGCGAGTACCGCTGAAGCATGCGCGCTTTGCAGTCTCGGAGAGATCGACCTGCGGCAGGGTGACATCACTGGTGCGGTCGGCCGATTCGAGCAGGCGCTTGCCCTCTTCCGCCAGGCTGGTGAACGCTCCGGGGAGGCGGAAGCGCGCAATTGTCTCGGCGAGGCGGCGCTAGCCGAAGGAGCGCTGGGCACGGCCCGTACGCATCACCGAGAGGCGCTAGACATAGCCAGCCAACTCAGCAACCTGGAGCAGCAGGCCCGCGCGCACGATGGACTCGGGGACGCGAGCGCCGCTGCCGGGGACAATGCCGGAGCTCGTCCGCACTGGCAGGCGGCGCTCGACGCGTACGCCCAGCTGGATATGCCCGATGGAGAGCGCGTCCGCGCCAAACTCGCGGCCGCGGAAAGGCGGCAAGCCCCGGCTAGAACTCAGCCCTGAATCAGATCTGCCCGGGCAGGCCGAACGCCTCGAATACTCGCGGGTCGGCGAACACGACGTTGCGCGCGACCCGACCGCCCGTGACCGTCAAGACCTGGAACGAGTGCGCCCGATGCCCGCCGCCGTGCTCGGGCGCGTACGCGGCGACCGCGGGCTGGCCATTGGCGGTGAGCGTGCGCGTCGTCCACCCGGGCCCGCGCATATCGAACACGCGTTGCATGAACAGACCGTAGTCGCGGCGGCCGCGGTACCAAAGCGGCACCGGGGGCATCTCGAGGATCGCCTCGTCCGCCAGCAGGCGGACGAGCGCTGGCACGTCGGCCGCCTCGAACGCCCGCACGTACCGCTGGACGACCGCGCGCACCCGCGGGTCGTCCGGCTCGGTGACCTCGCCCGCGTCGCTCGCGCCCGCGAGGGCGGCGCGGGCCCGTTGCAGGGCGCTGTTGACGGCCGGGACCGTGGTGCCGAGCTGTTCGGCGACCTCGGCGGCGCTGAATTCGAGAACCTCGCGCAGCACCAGCACGGCCCGCTGCCGCGGCGGCAGGAGCTGCATCGCGGCCACCAGTGCCAGCCGCATGTCTGTTCGCGTCCCCGTGTCGTATCTGGCGTCGGGGAACGGCTGCAGCCAGGGGATGTCGAGGTTCGGCGTCAGCGGCGCCCCGGGATCGGTGCTCGGCGCGCCGAGCCCGGACGGTAGCGGCCGCCGCGCCCGCCCCTCGAGCGCGGTCAGGCACACGTTGGCCGCGATCCGGTACAGCCAGGTCCGGACGGACGCGCGCGTGGCGTCGTACCGGTCCCGAGCCTGCCACGCCCGCAGCATCGTCTCTTGCACCAGGTCTTCGGCATCGTGGACCGAGCCCAGCATCCGGTAGCAGTACGCCACCAGCTCGGCGCGGTGCGGCTCGAGATCCACCGGCCCATGATGGCATGATCACCGGCTGCGCCGTTAGCGGGTCATTACCAGGGATAGGAGGTGCTCGCGGAAGCGGGCGAACGCCGGGTCGCGTTTCGTCGCGAGCTGGTCGCGGGGGCGGGGCAGGGTGATGTCGACGATCTCGCTGACCACGCCCGGGGAACGGGACAGCACCACGACCCGGTCTGACAGGTAGACCGACTCGTCGATGTCGTGGGTGACGAAGACGACCGTCACGCCGAAGGCGGCGCGTACCCGCAGGATGAGGTCCTCGAGCTCGAACCGGGTCTGCGCGTCCACCGACGCGAATGGCTCGTCCATTAGCAGCAGGTCGGGGCGGTAGGCCAGGGCGCGCGCGATCGCGACCCGCTGCTGCATGCCGCCGGACAGCTGCCACGGGTACTGCCTGCCCGCGTCGGCCAGGCCCACCGAGGCGAGCACCTCGGCGACCCGCGCGGCCCGCCCGGCGCGGCCCATCCCCCGCACCCGCAGCGGCAGGTCGACGTTGCGGGCCACGGTCAGCCACGGGAACAGCGACCTGCTGTAGTCCTGGAACACGACCCCGATCCCTTCCGGGACCGAACGCAGCGGCGTGCCCTCGAACAGCGCCTCCCCCGACGTCGGCGGCATCAGGCCCGCCAGGCAGCGCAGCAGCGTTGTCTTGCCGGCCCCGCTGGGCCCGACCACGCAGACGAACTCGCCGCGCGCCACGTCAAACGTGATGTCGGCCAGGGCGGTCCGCGGCCCCGCGGCGCCGCCGTAGACCTTGCGCACCTTCACCAGCGAGACGACCGGCACCAACGCGGTTGTCACCGGGTCCCTCCCTCCACGGCGCGCGCGCCGTAATGCCAGTGCAGGACGCGGTTCTCGGCCACCACGAACAGCAGGTTCGCGACGACGCCGATGATCGCGAGCACGATGATCCCCGACCACATGCCCACGTAGTCGAAGGACTGCTGCGCGCTGACGATGTAGTAGCCGATGCCGTCGGTGGACGCCTCCCATTCGCTGACCACCATGAGGATGATCGCGACCTGAAGCGAGTTGCGCAGCCCGGCGACGATCTGCGGCCCGGCGGCCGGCAGCACGACCTGGAGCGCGTTGCGCCACCGCGGCAGCCCCAGCACCCTCGAGGTGTCGAGCTTGACCGCGTCCACGCCGCGCATGCCGTCCAGGGTGTTGAGCAGCGTCGGCCACATGGCCGCGAACGCGATCAGCACCACCTTCATGCTGAACCCGATGCCGAACAGCGTCATCGCGGCGGGCACCAGCACCGGCGCCGGCAGCACATACAGGAAGTACACGTACGGCGAGGTCGCCTCGCGGGCGTAGCGCAGCGCCCACAGCGCCATGCCCAGACCGATCCCGGCCACACAAGCGATCGCGTACCCGGCGACCAGGTGCTCAAGACTGGAGGACAGGTCGGCGCGGGCCGGGCCGGTCACCCACTGGGTCCACAGCGCCTTGACGATCGACTCGAGCGGCGGGAAGTACAGCGACTTCGAGCCAGCCGACCGCACCCACCACACGACGAACAACACGACGAACAGCCACACCCGGGTCAGCGCCCGGCCAGCGACCCGGAGATAAGGAGACCGCAAGAGTCACCTCGGTCCGTTCCGGATAAATATTTCTCTCCACCGCGGCCGAACGCTGGGATTCGTGCCAGTGCAGCACGTACCGCTCGGCGATGGTGAACGCCCCGGCGAGCAGCACGCCGAGCAGGCCGGCCACGACGATGTAGGCGTACATGACCGGGTAGGCGGACGGGCCGGCGTTCTCGGCGAGCAGGATGCGGACGCCGACACCGGAGCCCCCGCCGATCAGTTCGGCGATGATGTCCACGATCAGCGCGACCGCGACAGCGACGCGCAGGCCCGTCGCGATGAACGCGGCGGCGCTCGGCATGATCACCAGCGCGAACCTGCGCGGGCCGCGCAGCCGCAGCACGGACGCCGTGTCCCGCACCACGGGATCGACGGAGCGGACGCCGTAACAGACCTGAATGACAAGCGGCCAGAAGACGGCGAACGCGACCAGCGCGAACTTCATCGTGAGCGTCGCGCCCCACAGCACCAGGCCGATCGGCAAGATCGCGATCACCGGGATGGCCTTGAAGAACTCGATCACGCCGATCACGCTGTGGTAGGCGAAGGAATTGAGGGCGATGACCGTGCCGACGAGCAGCGCCGCGGCCGCGCCGATCGCCAGCCCGATCGCCCAGCCCTCCAGGGTCTGCCCGATCGCCGTCCACAGCGTGGCGGTCCGCGCCTGGTCCCACAGCGCCGTCGCGGTCTGGGACATCGACGGGAACTCGTCGGCGCGGATCACGCCGGCCGCGCTCAGCCCCTGCCAGAGGCCGAGCGCGGCGGCGAGCACCCCGACCCGGAGCCCGTACCTGAGCGCGAGGCGGCGGACCGTCACGAGTTTCCCGTCACGGGTTCCACAGCATCGCCGAGGCCGCCGGCTCGCTGGTGATAATCCCGAACGCCTTCATGTCGCTCTCGATCGCTTCGATCGACGCGGTGTTGAACGTGGTGTCGAAGTTGGTGGCCAGGATCTGCTTGGCCGCCACCGCCGGGGTCAGGCTCAGGCCCTTCACCAGGGTCTGCTTGACCACCGATTCGTGGGTCGCCGAGTACGCGACGGACTCGTCCATCGCCGCCCTGAAGTCCGCGACGATCGCCGGGTTGGCGCTGATGTATGAGCTCATCGCGTCCAGGCAGGTGAGGGTGCCGTTGGCGAACAGGACCTGGTTCGGGTGGGTGAGGACGGTCGCGCCCTCGTCCAGCGCGGTCTGCGCGAACGGCGCGACGATCACCGCGGCCTGCACGCGGCCCTGGGCGAGCGCGGCGGGCATCTGCGGGAACGGGATCGCGATCTGGTGCACGCTGGCCGGGTCGATACCGGCCTGTTTGGCCAGCACTTCGACGGACAGCGAGTTCAGCGAGGTGAGCTGGACCTCGGCGACGTTCTTGCCGGCCAGGCCCTTGATGCTCGTGATGCCGGAGCCCTTCGCGGCGACGAGCACGGTGCTGTCGTCCGCGGGGTTGGTCGGCTCGTTGCCGTCCACGGTGGACACGCACTTGACGCCGACGCCCTTGGAGTTGAGGTTGATCAGCACGGGCGTGGTGACGAACCCGAACTGTTCGGTTCCGCTGGCCATGCTGGCCTCGACGGCCACCGGGCTGGCCTGCGCGACGAAGCTGACGTTCAGCCCGTGCGCGCGGAAGATCCCGCTGTCCTGCGCGTAGAACAGCGACGCGTCGTCGGAGTAAGGCACGTAGCCGAGCGTGACGTTCGTGACGCTGGCGGCAGCGCCGCTGCTCGTGCTCGTGGCGCTGCTCGGGCTTGTGCTCGGGCTCGCGCTCGGGCTCGCGCTCGGGCTTGTGCTGCTGGAATTCGGTGACCCGCTGCTGCAGGCGGCGGCTGTCACGGCCAGCAGGGCCGCGCCGGCCACGCTGATCGTCCGCCACCGCAATCCTTGTCCCATGGCTGCTCCCTCGCACTCAGGGTTCACTGCACTCAAGGTCCGCGTGCCTCTTACTGTGAGCCCGCCGTTCGGATCACGGAATGCGGGCAACAAGGAATTCTTCATAGTGGAACAAGTCGTGACATTTATCCAGAACGGACCGTGGCGCTGCCCCAGTTTCCGGTGGGTCGCGTTGGGTGGCCGACCTAACGGGCGCGCCGCGTGCCGGTGCCCTGTTGACTACCCGGCCGCACCGCGACACGGTGACAGAAAGACACAAGACGGGCCGTTGGAGGTTATGCCGTGCTGTCGAGGGAGGACAACGAGATCCTGACCAGGGTCGGCCCGGGGACGCCGATGGGCGACCTGCTGCGCCGTTACTGGATCCCGGCCTGCCTGAGCTCGGAGGTCGCCGAGCCGGACGGGCCGCCGGTGCGGGTCCGGCTGCTCTGCGAGGATCTGGTGGCGTTCCGCGACACGTCCGGGCGCGTGGGCCTGGTCGAGGAGTCCTGTCCGCACCGCGGCGTCTCGCTGTTCTTCGGGCGCAACGAGGAGTGCGGGCTGCGCTGCACGTACCACGGCTGGAAGTTCGACGTCACTGGGCAGTGCGTGGACCAGCGGTCTGAGCTGCACCCGTTCTTCGAGCGGATCAAGATCACCTCCTACCCGGTGCGTGAGTCGGGCGGCATCGTCTGGACGTACATGGGACCGCCGGAGGGCATGACGCCCTTCAGGGACTTCGGCACGGAGGCGCTGCCGTCTTCGCTGTCGGCGGTGAACAAGGAGCAGATCTTCTGCAACTGGGTGCAGTCCATGGACGGCGACCTGGACACCGCGCACATCTCGAACCTGCACCAGTTCGACGCCATCGACGATATCCCCGACGACGGGACGGACAAGCCGGGGTACCCGTCGGGCTACATGTCGATGAAGTTCTGGCGGCACGACCCGCGTGCGCTGATC
>DATMKQ010000244.1:0-3150 GCA_035571275.1 Trebonia sp. | reverse complement strand
CCCGGCGGCGGGTATCTCGACCCGCGTCCGCAGGACCGCCCCGCCGCGCAGCCGGGCTGCCTCCTCGGGAACCCAGCTCGGAGCCGTGCAGACGAACAGGTCCCGGCCGTCCGGCCCGCCAAGGGCCACGGCGTAGGCGCTCTCGACCTTGATGCGCTCGGTGACGGCCCCTGCCGGGCTGACCCGCACGACCTCCCCGGAGAACGGCATCGCCACCCAGATCCCGCCCGCCGCGTCGAGCACAATCCCGTCCGGCAGCTCACCCGCGCCGAACTCGGCAAGCACACGGCGGTCGGCAAGCCCGCCGTCGGGCAGTATCCGGAAGGCGCTCAGGCGGCCCGGCACCGACCGGGTCTCGGCCACGACCAGCGTCTTGCCGCCGTCGCTGACCGCGATGCCGTTCGGGAACATCAGCTCGTCGGCGACCACCCGGGCCTGCCCGTCGGGCTCGACGGCAATCAGGACGGTGGGCGCCGGGGGAGCGGGCGGGGCGGAGTCGTCGCCAAAGTTGCCGACGTAGGCGCGCCCGTTCGCGTCGACGGCCATGTCGTTGCAGTGCCATGGCGCCAGCCCGCTGAGATCCGCGTGCTCACGCAGACCGTCCGGATCGAGCCGCATCACCCGGCGATCATGCATGGAAACGACGAGCATCCGGCCGTCAGGCAGAAAGCCCAGGCCCGACGGGCAGCCGGGCACCTCGGCCACGGTCGCCGACGTTCCGGCGGGCTCGAGGCGCAGCACGGCATGGGCGTGCATGTCCGAGAGCCACAGCGCGCCGTCATGCCAGCGCGGGGCTTCAGGAAACGTCAGGCCGACGGCGACCGTCTCGAACGTCACGGCCGGTACGATATCGAGCAAGCGATTGCTTGGTCAAGCAGCCTCGGGGTCAGGGGTCGTCGGTGCGAGCTTCGCGGCTGCCCGCCGCAGCTCAGCCTTGGCTACCTTGTCGCCCGACGACCGCGGCAGCTCGTCCAGGACGATCAGCCGTTCCGGCAGGATCTCCTTGGAGACGCCGCGGGCGAGCAGGAACTCGGTCAGCTCCCGGAGCGTCAGCGCGTCCCCGCCGCCTAGCTCGACGTAGACGCAGACGCGCTCACCGAAGACCGGATCGGGGACCGGCACCGCCGCGGCCAGGGCTACACGAGGATGGGCGGCGACCTCATCCTCGACCTCGCGGGCGCTGATGTTCTTGCCGCCGCGGATGATCAGGTCCGACTTGCGCCCCACGACCGACAGGTAGCCGCCGTCGTCGACCTCGACGACGTCGGCGTGCAGCACGAACCCGTCGGCGGTGAACAGCTCCGCGTTGGCCTCGGCGTCGTCCAGGTATCCCAGGCACACCGCCGGGCCTCGCGAGCCGGGCTGGCCCCGGCCGCCGCTGGTGACGTCCGCCCCGTTCTCGTAGAGCCGCAGTTCGGTGCCGGGCTGGGCGCGCCCGGACGTGCTGAGCCGCTTGTGCTGCGGATCGCGGACGGAGGTAGCGGTGGCGAAGCCGCTCTCGTTGGAGCCGTAGAAGTTCAGGATCACCGCGCCGGTAACCTCCTCGAACCGCCGGGCTGGCTCGTACGGAATCGCCTCTCCGCCGGTGAACATCACCCGCAGCGACGACAGATCACGCCGCTCGATCGCGGGATCGGCGAGCAGCATCCGGAACTGGGTGGACACGGCGCACAGGACCGTGACCCGCTCGCGCTCCAGCAGCTCGAGCGTTAGCGCGGGGGAGAAGCGCTCGGTGACGACGGTCGGCACGCCGAGATAGGTCGGCGTGAAGTGGGCCGTCCACTGACCGAAGCCGAACGGCGCGGGAACGACACTCATGATGACGTCGTGCTCGCTCAGCGCGCCGACCTCGGCCGCTATCTGGTGGAAATACCGCCACCTGTTCTGGGCGTGCATCACACACTTCGGCATCCCGGTCGTGCCGGACGTCGAGTTGACCATCCAGAACTCGTCCGGCCCGAATCGCACCCTGGCGAGAGCCCCGGCGCCGTCCGCCGCGGACCCGGCCACGGCGCCGTCGACCAGCAGCGGAGCCGCCGGGTCGCGCTCGAACCTGGGCACGACCACGTGGTGGCGGATCCCGGGCAGCGACGCCGCTACCTCGTGCATCGGCTGGCCGCGGTGCTCATCATGGGAGATCAGCGCGATCGCATTGGTCTTCCCGACGATGTGCCGCAGCTCCCGCTCCCCGGCCCTTGCGCCGATGCCGACCGCGACGACGCCGGCCTTCTCGCAGGCCAGGAGCGCGACGTGCACGCTCGCCGCGTCCGGCAAAACGATCGCCACCCGCTCCCCGCGCCCGACACCGAGCGCCAGCAGCGCGCACCCGAGCCTGTCCGAGGAGGTGTCATAGCCGCCCCAGGTCAGCCGGCCGTCGGCCGTGATGTACGCGGGCTCCTGGCCCCGGCCCGCCGCGTGGCGAGCCACGTGATCAGCGAGCGTCTCCCGGCCCCACCAGCCGCGACGCCGGTACTCCGCGGCCCGCTCGGCGTTGACGCCGGCCGGGAAATGTGTCGCACGATTCACGCAGATATCCTAGCAAGCGCTTGGTAGATTGAGCGGCGACCTGGCGCCCCCGGTCGCTTGCCTGGCCTTCGAGTCCGCGGCTAAGATCGACGGCTACCAAGCGTTTGCTTGGTAAGCGGCTGGGGAGAGGGAAGTCGGTATGATCACGAGTGCCGAGATCGCCGAGGCACCTGCCAAGCGCCGGACGGTCCGGCTGGCCGCCCGGCTGAGCTTCCGCAACATCGGCGCGGTGTACGTGTGGATCGTGCTGATCCTGATCTTCACGATCTGGAAGCCGAGCCTCTTCCCGACGGCACAGACCGCCAAGAGCATCCTGAACCAGTACGCGATCACCGGGCTGGCCGCGCTCAGCGTGGTCATGCCGCTGGCGGCGGGCATCTTCGATCTCTCCATCGGCTCCACGATCGGCTTCGCCGGCGTCTTCGTCGGCTGGTCGCTGAACACTCTCAAGCTGCCGGCCCCGGCGGCCATTTTGCTGACGCTGGTCGCGGGCCTGACCATCGGGCTGTTCAACAGCCTGGTGGTCGTGCGGATGCGGATCGACTCGTTCATCGGCACGCTGGCCACCGGGTCGATCATCGCGGCGCTGACCATCTGGGTGTCCGGAGACCAGATCATCACCGG
>DATMKQ010000243.1:0-31373 GCA_035571275.1 Trebonia sp. | reverse complement strand
CGCATCGACACCCGCAGCTTGGCGTCCAGGTTCGACAGCGGCTCGTCCATCAAGAACGCCTGCGGCTCACGGACGATCGCCCGGCCCATCGCCACCCGCTGCCGCTGCCCGCCCGACAGCGCGGCCGGCTTACGCGCCAGGTAGTTCTGGAACACCATGGCGATGTCCCGGTCCTTGGGCGGCAGGTCATTGACCACCTTCGGGCCGATCGAAATGGTGCCGCCAGTGATCTCTTCCAACCCGGCGATCGACCGCAGCGCGGTCGACTTCCCGCATCCAGAAGGACCGACGAGCACCATGAACTCGCCCTCCTTCACCTCAAGGTTCAGGTCGTCGAGGGCCTTCACCCCACCCTGGTAAACCTTGTCCACGTGGTCAAGGACGATCTGGGCCATAGGAACTCCCTTGCATCTGTTTGCTTGTCTGCCATGGCCGTGAAAGTAGATGCCATCATCATGCCTAGAAGCCCTGCCAGGCCGGCTTGGCGCAGTACACCTCGCGGTAGTGGGCAAGGCGGTCAAGGCTGGATGCCGCGGCCGGGTCGAGCAGCACCGTGACATGCGGGTGCAGTTGCAGGACCGATGCCGGGCACGACGCCGAGACCGGACCCTCGACGGCGGCCGCGGTCGCGTCGGCCTTGGTTTCGCCGGTCGCGATGAGCAGCAGGTGACGAGCTTCGAGGATGGTTCCGAGCCCCTGCGTCAGCACGTGGGTCGGCACCTCATCCAGCGAGCCGAAGAAGCGCGCGTTGTCCTCGCGCGTCTGCGCGGTGAGGGTCTTGATCCGAGTGCGGCTGGACAGCGATGATCCCGGTTCGTTGAAGGCCAGGTGGCCGTCGGAGCCGATGCCGAGCACTTGCACGTCGATACCGCCGGCCGCCGCGATCAGCGCCTCGTAGCACTCCCCCGCAATTGGCAGATCGTCGGAGCTAGGGTTCGGGCCATGGACCCGGTCCGCGCCGATACCCAGACCATCGGTCAGCTCGCGGGCGATGGTCGCCCGGTAACTCTGCTGGTGCCCTACGGGCAGACCGACGTATTCGTCGAGGTTGAAACAGGTAACGGCGGCGTAAGACGGCCCGAGGGCGGCCTCGTGGCGGCCGAGCAGCTCGCGGTAAGTCGGGAGCGGCGTCGACCCCGTGGCCAGCCCAAGGACCGCCGCGGGCTTGCGGCGGACGACCGCCTCGACAATGCCAGCCGCGACCGCGGCGATCTGGCCGGCCGATCCGAGCGGCACGACCTCCATCAGCTGCTTCTCCTCATGCGGCGTTTCTTCATGCGGCGTTTCTTCATGCGGCGTTCCCGATCAGGGCGGCACCGATCGCGCTGACGGCCACTTGGCCCGGGGGGCGTCCTGTTCACGAGACGCCTAGCTCACCGGAGAGCACCAGGACCGCGGCGCCCACGAGCACGACGTCGTCGCCGAGCGGCGACATGCGCACGACCAGGTCAGCCGCCGAGGTGGCCATCACCCGCTGGCGGATCGTCGCGTCGAGGGCCTCGCGCAGCTCGCCGTCGAGCAGGTCGGGCGGTCCCGCGAGCACGACCTCGTGCAGGTTGAGTGCGGCGACCACTGGCGCGAGCACCTGGCCGACCGCCGTGCCGACGGACGCGAGCGGGCGGTCGCCGCGCCGCAGGTGCGGGACGGCCGTCACGGTCTCGAGACAGCCGGCGTTGCCGCAGGCGCAGCGCTCGCCGGCCGGGTCGATGACGACGTGGCCGATCTCGCCCGCCGCCCAGGCGTGCCCCTGAACGAGAGCGCCACCGACGACAAGCCCGGCGCCGACGCCGATCCCGATCCGCAGCATCATCAGGTCCGCCGCCGTCGTCCCGCCGAAGGTGTACTCGGCGAGGACGGCCGTGTTGGCGTCGTTGGCGACGTAGACGGGCAGGTCGAGCCGGCGGCGCAGGATGCCGGTCAAGTCGACCCCGGCCCAGTGGAAGTTGTGCGCGTCGAGTACCACGCCGCGTCCGTCGACCACGCCGGGTGTGCCGACGCCGACGCCGAGCAGCGGCCGGTCGGTGGTCCCGCGCAGCCGCTCAGCCAGGTCTGCGGCGAGGCGGACCGCCTCCTCGCCGCCGGCGCCTTCGAGCGGCGTCTCTGCGCGGGTTTTGACCTGCCCGAATAGGTCGACCACCGCGCCCGTCATCCGGTCGTCGGGTGACAGGTCGAGGGCCACGACGTGGGTGGCGTCGGCGAGTAGGCCGACCAAGGTCGGCGGCTTGCCGACCTTGGTCTCGGCCGGCGAGCCGAGCTCGCCGAGCAGCCCGTCGGCTATGAGCCCGCCAACCAGGTTGGAGACGGTCACCCGGGTGAGGCCGGTGGCCCGGGCGAGGTCGGCGCGGGAAGCGGGGCCTGCGGCGAAGAGGTGCTGGAGAATGAGCGAACGGTGGTGGCGTCTGGTGTCCTCGGCAAGCAGCTTTCCGATGGGGCGCAGCGGCCGGGGACGCATATCTACCGTGTTCACTTGACCGCTCCCGCCGTCAGGCCGCCAGCGTGGCAGCCGCGACAGTGGGGCCATCGCAGATACGCCTCGCGAACTTCCTGTCCATCAAGAGGTTTCTCATCTCTGTTCGAATGAGCTAGGTCGTCCGACGCTGGCTGCCCATGGGGAAAGGTTTTTGTTAGTTCACTGTACTTACATATTTTCGGTCAAGCCTCGGGGACGTGGTTTGTCCAGAATGTTATGAACCGCCCCACGCCAGCTGTGCACGCGGCTGGTGAGTCCGGATGAATGTCCCGTTTAGCTGCCAATAGCAAGCTGAACGGGACATTCATCTGCTGGGGCGGATGGACTACGGACCGCGCCGGTCCGGTAGAACGGGTACGTGCCCGAGCTTCCCGAGGTTGAGACCACGCGCCGCCTGATCGCTCACCGGGCTCTGCACCGCCTCATCGTGGATGTCGACGATTCCGACGGCTACGTCAGGCGGCCGCACGCACTCGGTGAGTTGCGAAGCGCGCTGACCGGACGCAGCCTCACCGCCGCGCACCGACGCGGGAAGACACTGTGGCTCGAGACCTCCGGGACTGGCGGCGCGCCCGCGACCGGAGGCCCGGAACTCGGTATCCATCTGGGCATGAGCGGCCGGATCGTGGTCACCGGCCCGGACGGCACCGTGGCCGAGGCCGGTGATCAGGGCCGGTACGACACGAGGCGGCGCCAGGCCGAGTGGAGCCGGTTCGCCCTCACGTTCGCGGACGGCAGCCGCCTCGCGCTGGTCGACCCACGCCGACTGGGCCGGGTCTGGCTCAATCCCGACATCGGCGCGCTCGGGCCGGACGCCACACAGGTCAGCCCGGCGCAGTTCCGCACGCTGATCACGACGGGGACGACCGCAGTCAAGGCGCGGCTGCTCGACCAGTCCAAGATCGCCGGCGTCGGCAACCTCCTGGCCGACGAGATTCTCTGGCAGGCCAGGGTGTCACCCCTCGCCGCGGTCGACAGCCTTTCCGCTGCTCAGGTCAATCGCCTTTACCGCGCACTGAAGTCGGTCCTGGAATCCGCCATCGCCAACGGCGGCGCAGACACCGGCGAAATGATCGCGGCCCGCCACCCGGGCGGTACGTGCCCGCGGGACGGCGCCCCGATGGCGCACGGAACGGTCGGCGGGCGGTCCACATGGTGGTGCTCACGAGAGCAGGCCCTGCGGCCAGATAAGTTACCCTGACGCCTGGCGGTCAGGGCTGCGGCGGATCACGGCCAAGCGGCAGATGATCGTGCGGTTCGTCAGGTGCTCGGTGTGGTAGCTCAGCCAGCCGCAGACGGCCGCTAGCGGAAGCTCGATGATGGCCGCCAGGACGATCGCCGTGAGGACCTGCCCCCGCGGCGAGGTCATGATGTCGAACCATGCATCGACAACGAGCAGCGTGGCGGCCGCGGCGGCGGTCAGCGCGAGGTACCGGGAGCGCCGGAGCGTGAAGTATCCCGTGGCGCCCAGCGCTAGCAGTTCCATGACGTCAAATCCCGCCCAGGCGATGTTGTAGTGGGGCGAGAGCTGGCGGGATGGCAGCGAGAACCCCAGGTAGATGGTCCACGGGATGAGCACCACCGAGCACAGCACAAAGGCCGGTCCCGCCCAGCGAACGATCCGGGCGGTATCGGCCAGCAGAGCGTCCTCGGGCTCGTGAGCGGAGTTCACCAAACCCAGCGTACAAGCTGCTCAGACGCGGGCTTGCGGTTGGCCGCGGCGCACTGCCTGCAGCTTGTGTTCGTCGTGCGGGGCCAGCCAGGTCCAGTCGTTCGCAGCCCTGTTGCTCGATATGGACCAGAACCGCTTATTTTTTGCGCGTTTTTGCGAACAGTATTGGCTTTCGAGTCACGAGCCGTCATGGTGGGGTATGCAGACTCCCAGCACGCAGTCATGGAGGTGTCATGAGAAGTTGGAAGCGCGCCGCGATTGCTTCGCTCGTGGCGGCGCCCCTGGCCGTTGTTCCCGCCGCGGTTTCCATTGTCACGAGCGCGCCCGCGGCGCGAGCGGAAGCGAGCGCACCCCGTGAGCTGGCCAAGGTTGCCGCCGACCCGACGCCCGTCATGGGCTGGAGCAGCTGGAGCTTCCTGCGAATGGGGTCGACCGCCACCGACCTCGAGCGAGAAGCCAGGGCGATGGTGAGCACCGGCCTTTCCGCGGTTGGATACAACTACATCAACCAGGACGACAACTGGTACGAATGCCCCGGACCGCAGGGACCCAACGTCGACAAGTACGGTCGGTGGATCACCAACCCCGCCTTCTTCCCGCCTGGACCGCGTGGTGAGAACGGCATCGCGGTGGTCGCCCGCTATGTGCACCGCCTCGGGCTGAGGTTCGGCGTCTACCTGACGCCCGGGATCTCGGAGCAGGCCGTCAAGGACAACACCCGGATTCTCGGCACTCCTTACACCGCGGACGAGATCGCCACGAAGACGCCGGAGAACAACTACAACTGCGGCGGCATGGTCGGCATCGACTACGCCAAGCCCGGCGCGCAGGCCTATGTCGACTCGGTCGTCGACGACCTCGCGTCCTGGGGTGTTGATTACATCAAGCTTGACGGCATCACCGACAGCAACGGCGCCGATGTCAAGGCGTGGTCAGCGGCGATCAAGCATTCGGGCCGCCCGATGGTGCTCAACATCACCCAGGGCAGCTTCGACATCAAGCTCGCCCCCGTGCTGAAGAAGTACGCCAACCAGTGGGAATGGACTCCGGACATCGAGATTAACGGACCGGATGAGGGCTCGGCGAACAGCTGCAACGCGCCGCCGTTCACGGGCTGCCTCAGCGTCTTCCCGCTGACCAGCTTCACTCATTGGAGCGACAGGTTCGCCGCCGCGGCCCAGTGGCAGCGGTACGGCGGCCCCGGCGGGTTCAACGACTACGACTCGATCGAGGTCGGCAACGGCAGCGCCGCTTCCGGGATGTCGCTCGCCGCGTCGGAGAGCCAGCTCAGCCTGTGGGCCCTGGGCTCGGCACCGCTCATCCTGGGCGGCGACCTGACCAGCGCCGTGACCAACGCCTACGGCACCCGGGCGTCCCTCACCCGGCGGGATCTCGCGCTGATCGAGAACAGGCAGGTCATCGAGGTCGACCAGGACGCCATCGACGCGTCACGGATCGCGGACGCCGGCTCCCCCGGCCATCGCGCCGGTCATCAAGTGTTCGCCAAGAAAGAGCGGCGCGGCGACGCGATCGTGGGCCTGTTCAACACGACCACCAACCTGAGCTCGAGCGCCGTGACCATTACTGTGACGGCGAATGCGCTCGGGTTGGCCGCCGACCCGCACGGCTACCTGGTGCAGAACCTCTGGGGCGGCCAGTCAGTGGTGGCCGGCCGGACGACGAGGGTGATCTCGTCCGCCGGGGTGATACGCGTGAGCGTTCCTGCGGAAGGTGTGGCCCTGTTCCGGGTCACCCCGCTGCCCTAGCGGTCGTCTATTTGATCGATCCCGCTGTGAGGCCCTGGACCACATACCGGTTCAGGATCAAGGCGATAACGCCCGGGATGGCAGCGGCGGTCACGCCGCAGGCCATCATGAGCGTGAACGGGACAGTGCGCTGCTGGTTCAGCGCCGCGACGATGACCGTGACGGGCTGCGTGGACAGGTCGCTGGTGAGCACGAGCGGGAACAAGAACTGCGCCCACCCCATCAGGAACGTGATGATGGCGGCGGCGGCGATGCCGGGCACGGCCACCGGTATCACCACCGTGAGCAGCGCTCGCACCGGTGAGGCGCCGTCCACGAAGGCGGCTTCCTCCAGCTCGCGCGGGATGCTGTTGAAGTAGTTGTACAGGATCCAGATCGCGAGCGGCAGGAACCCCGATACGTAGACCAGGATGACGGCGATGTAGGTATTGACGAGTCCGAGGGTGCCCATGATCCGGTACAGCGGTATCAGCGTGGCGTAGGCGGGGAGCAGCAAGGTGGCCAGCACGCTGACGAAGATCGTCCGCTTGAACCTGAACCGCAGGCGGGCGAAGGCGTACGCCGCGAAGACGGCGACGACCACGGTGATGATCATCGCCCCGCCAGCCTCGATCGTCGAGTTGAGCAGCGACCTCGTGAACTGGCCGGAGACATCCGATCCTGAGCCGAAAATCGTCCGGTAGCTGGTCCCGACAAGCGGCGAAGGCAGGTAGTGCGCGGGCGTGCTGTCCGCCGCCGACAGGGTGGTGAGGCTCGTGTTGAGTGCCCAGTAGACAGGGAACAGCGACCAGAGCACGATCACCACGATCATGGCGACGCGGCCGCCCGCCCTCGCCGGACGAGCTGACATGGCCGCGCCGAGCCGGCCGCGAGCGGCCTGGTTCACCCCCTGCGCCAGCCGTTCGCGCGTCGCCGATGCCGTCATCATCAGGCTGCCGCCTCCGTCCTGCGGTACAGCAGTGCAAGCAGCGCCATAGAGAGCAGCGCGGTCGCCACCGTCACCATCAGCGACAGCGCGTAGCCTCCTCCGAAGTCGAGGTTCTGGAACGTCGTGACGTAGGTCTGCAGCATTACCGACGACCCGAGCGGCGCTATCCCGTTGAGTATGTACGCCTGGTCGAAGATGTTCAGCGAGAGGACAAGAGCCTGCACCGCGGCCACGGCGATGGCGGGCCTGAGCATCGGCAGCGAGATGCGCCGGAACGACTGCCAGGAGCTGGCGCCGTCGACGCGGGCCGCTTCGTACAGGGTCGGGGGGATGGCTTGCAGGGCGGCCAGGATGATAAGCGCGGACAGCGGGGTGATCTGCCATACCTGCACGATCTCGATGAGCGTGACCGTCAGCCACCGGTTGAGCCCGAGCCACACGTGATAGCCGCCGATCACGTGAGCCGAATGCAGGGCGCTGTTCAAGACACCGAAGTTCGGGTCGTAGATCCAGTTCCAGATGACGGCCTCGACCACGGCCGGCAGCGCCCACGGGAGAACCACGAGGGCGAGTACCACGCCGCGGAACCGAAACCCGCGCTTCAGCGAGGTCGCGATCACGATCCCGATCACGACGGAGAGCACGACGCCAATCGCCGCGTAGACAACGGTGTTGACCCACGAGGTGACGAAGACAGGGTTGGCGAACAGTCGCCGGAAGTTGCCGAAGCCGGTGAACCTGGTAGGCGGGTTAAGCGGCATCACCTGGAAGAAGGCTTCCACGGTGGTGTCCACCGTCGGCACGAAGGACAGTGCGCCGATGAACACCACCAGTGGCGAGATGAGGATGTACGGCAGCAGCCGCCTGCCGAGGGTCGGATTCAACGAGGCCGTTACCCGGATGCCTTGAGCTGCTGCACTTCGCTTGCGATGTTATTCACCGCCTGTTGCACGGTTTCCGCCCCGATGGCGGCCTGGTGGATGTTCGTCTGCACGGCGTTGCTGAACTGGGTGTACCAGGGCGGCGCTCCGTTCGGGAACGGGGGCTGCGCATGCGCGCTCAGGATCGCCGCGAGCTGCGAGGCCTGGCCGATGTCGCCTGCCTTGCTCAGCAGGGCAAAGCTAGATAGCCGCGCCGGGAGCGGGAAGGTGGGGACGACATCGGTCTGGCCCTTCAGGCCGGCCCAGATCGCCTGATTCTCCGTGTTGGTAAACCACTGGATGAACTTGGCCGCGGCTTGCGGATTCCTGGCGTTCTTCGGAATGCCGATGCCGTCGGGGTTGGCGACCGCGGGACCAGGGCCGGTCGCCCCTGGCGTCTGCACGTACTCGGTCTGGTTGACCACGCTGGATGACGACGCCACGTTGTATATCGACGCCACGCTTCCCGAGTAGTCGCACAGGACGCCAGCCACCCGGTTCTTCGCCATCTCCGTGGTGAAGCCGTCGTAGTCCGTCACGTTGATGTTGCCCTTCGGCACCAGGCTGTTCTTGTACGCGTTGACCATCCAGTTCATGGCCTGGTAGCCGGGCGAGCTCGGCGACGTGAACTCGGGGGCGTACTGCGCGCTGAGCACCTGGCCGCCGAACGCGGCGGTCATCTGGTACCAGCAAGTGGACAGCCCTTCAGCCGTCGCCAGCTGGATATCGAGCGGGTTCGACATGCCGGTCGCGGTCGCTACCTTCTTGAGGTCGGCGGAGAAGTTGCCGAGCGTGGTCGGGGCGGTTGAAATGCCCGCCTTCTCGAAGTCCTTGGTGTTGATGGTGGTCACCATGAACGAGGAGTCGAACGGGACGCCTATCAGCTCGTTGTTCACGATGAACGTGCCGAGCTGCGGCATGTCCGACCGTAGGCTGCTCACGCTGAACCACCTGTTGAGCGGGAGGAACCAGCCGGTCTTGTAGTACTCGCCGACTTTGGACCAGTCAACGTCGGTCGCATCGGCGAAGTAGGCGTTCGACGTCATGGCGGCGGCGATCTTGGTCTGCAGGTCATCCCAGCCGATGTTGACCCAGTTGACCTTGATGCCCGTCTGCTTGGTGAACTGGTCGAGCATCGCCGCCGGCGGCGCGGGGTACGCGACGGCGACGGTAATCGTGCTCGGTCCCGTGCCCTGGCTGGCGCCCTGGCCCGTGCTGGTGCCGGTGCCTGACCCGCCGGAGGAGCAGGCGGTGCCGACCAGGACGATGGCCGCCGTGAGCGCCAGCGCCGGCGCCAGGGGCCGCCTCATATGCGATCGCGGAATCTTCATCTGTCACCTCTTTCACGTGGACGCGGATGCGGGAGAACCGCCGAGCGCGTCAGAGGTGCCGGCTACTGGTCGCGACCGTAGCCGACGGGTCCAAATCGATCGCAGGCCGTGAGCAAGATATCGCTGGCCGGTCTGATGATCGATTCCGCTCATAGATTGAAATATAGAGCAGCTTCAGTCACCGTCGCAAGGTTAATGCGCGTGTACGACCGTACTGTCGTGCACAAAGTGACCGGCCTGCCGACGGTAAGTCGGCATCGCTTTCGCGTAGCGATCAAATCCCAGCGCCGGCCGGCCGGATGGTCGCCTTCGCGGCCATGGACATGGCGGAAGCAAGATCTGGGGCGGCCCCGGTCCCGCCGGGTGCTTGCGTGGACGCGGCACCGACAGCGCACCCGAGCGCGGCCGCGTGGGCCAGGTCGAGGCCGCGCCTGAGCCCAGCGATGAGCCCGGCGTTAAAGCAGTCCCCGGCGCCAGTCGTGTCAACCGGGCGCACTGGCGGGAGCGCAACGTGGTAGCGGCGCTCGTTCTCGGCGCAGAGCGCGCCCCGCGCGCCGAGCTTGACGACGAGCCTGGCCGCCGCCTTTTCGAGGGCGCGCACCGCGTCAGGCAACGTGTCGCTGCCGCTGATGCCCAGGGCCTCCGCCTCGTTGGGCACGAGCAGGTCGGTCTGGGCGATGGCGGCGCGGAGCGTGTCGCTGCCCCATCGCCGCGCCGGATCCCAGTTCGTGTCGAGCGACGTGCCCGTCCCGCCCGCGCGAGCAGCGGCGAGCACGGCGGGAAGGCCAGGACCGAGCGAGCGTTCCAGCAGGAAGTACGAGCTGACGTGGATGTGCCGTGCGCTCGCGAGCAGCACCGCGGGCACGTCGTCCGCGGTCAGGGTAGCGATCGCACCGGGCGCTGTCAGGATCGCGCGGTCATCGCCGCGGGACAGCGAGAGAGTCATCCCCGTCGCGCCGTCGGGGCGCACCGCGACCCCGGCCACGTCCACGCCTTCCATCGTGAGCTGGTCCAGCATGAACTTCCCTGCCCCGTCCGCTCCGACAGCGGCGACGAGCGCCACGCGCAGCCCGAGCCGGGCCGCGGCCACGGCGGTAATCGAGGCCGACCCGCCTACGACGAGAGACATCTGGCTGACCAGCTTTTCCTGCTGGCCGAAGCGCGGCGTCACGTCGTCACCGAGCACGAGGACGTCCGGGTTGCAGTCGCCGACGACAAGGAGGTCGTAGGCTGGCTTCGCACCGGAGCGTGTCACCGTTGTCTTCACCATCCGCTCAGTTTTGATCAGGTGACGATCACCCGAATTCCCGCATCCGCGAACCTGGCCGCGGCGGAGTCAGCGAGCCCGGAGTCCGTGACCAGGACGTCCAGGTCCCGCGTCGGGCAGATGGTCGCGAATGCCCGGCGTCCTACCTTCGAACTGTCCGCGACGATCACGACCTGGTCGGCGCGCTCGGCGATTAGCTGGTTGATGCTCGCCTCGCCCTCGTGATGGGCGGTGGCCCCGCTCACCGGATCGATTCCGTCCACGCCGAGGATGGCGACATCCAGGGTCACCTTCTCCAGCACGCCGGTAGCCAGCGGCCCGATGAGCTCGTAGGACTGAGGGCGGGCAACCCCGCCGGTGGCGACGATCTTGATGTGCTGGCGGACCGCGAGCTCCGTGGCGATGTTCAAAGCATTGGTGACGATGGTGACGGCAGGCGACGTGGATTCAGAATTCAGGTCGGCGCGTATCGCGAGGGCCCGTGCGACCTCGGTGGTTGTGGTGCCGCCATTGAGGCCAACGATCTGGCCGACCTGCACGAGCCCCGCGGCCGCCACCGCGATCCGCTGTTTCTCTGAGGGATGACGCTCCGTCTTGTACCGCAGAGGCAGATCGTAGCTGACCCCGTGGGCAACCGCGCCGCCCCGGATGCGGGTGAGCATCTGCTGGCCTGCGAGCTCGTTGAAGTCGCGCCGGACCGTGGCCGGGGACACGCCGAGCCGCTGGGCAGCTTCCTCGACTTGCAGCTGCCCATCGGCCGCGAGCAGCTCAAGGAGTTCATTCCAGCGGCTGTAACGAGTCACCGACATCTCCTGACCTGTGTCTCCTTCGTGCTACTTGCATCAAACACGAGCCGGGCTCGGTGACGCACCACTCTCGGATACTGACCGCAGCGAGCAGCTACATGCTCCGTACGCGCTCGCGAACGCTATAAATCGTCTGTTTCTTATAGCATAATGAGCATAATCGAGCAGCCACTTGACTGGCGTTCGTGCACGAGCCGGGAAGGGCGCCGGCAACGGCTGCCCGGCCCGATGGGGCAAGAGAAGCGAGGTGCGCAGTAGTGAGCAGAGCTGACGATGCGGTCAGGGAAACCGGGAACACAGAGGCGGAAATCAGTTCGCAGCCGGAGTGCTGGCTACGGGCCGCCGCTCTCGCGGCTGAGGCCGGCTCGTTGCTGCCCGCCCGCGGGGAGCGGGTCGCGGTGACGGGATGCGGCACCTCCTGGTTCATGGCGCAGTCGTACGCCGCCGCGCGCGAGGCCTCAGGGCAGGGCGAGACCGACGCGTTCGCCGCCTCCGAGTTTCCCGTCGGCAGGCGGTACGACCGGATCGTGGTCCTGTCACGTTCGGGCACCACTACCGAGGTCCTTCAGTTGCTGTCCCGCATCGGCCGCACCATGCCGACAGTGGCGATCACCGCTGATCCGGACACGCCCATCGCCGCTGCCGCCGACGCCGTGATCCCACTCGATTTCGCTGACGAGCGGTCGGTCGTGCAGACGCGGTTCGCCACCACCGAACTCGCGCTGCTCCGCGCCCACCTGGGACACGACCTCACTCCGGTCGCGGAGGCCGCGCGGCGAGCCATGGCCGAGCCGATGCCCAGGGAGCTGTTGGAGGCCCGCCAGCTCACCTTTCTCGGCACCGGCTGGAGCTACGGACTGGCCAACGACGCGGCGCTGAAGTTCCGGGAGGCCGCCGGAATGTGGACAGAGTCCTACCCGGCCATGGAATACCGCCACGGGCCCATCGCGGTGACCAAACCCGGCAGCGTGGTCTGGCTGTTCGGCGCGGCACCTGACGGGCTGCCCGAGGAGATAGCCGCGGCGGGCGGGCTTGCCCTGCAGAGCCAGGACGATCCGATGGCCGAGCTGGTGCGCGCGCACCGGGTGGCCGTCGCGACCGCGCGTGCCCGGGGCCTGGACCCAGACCGGCCGAGGAACCTGGCCCGATCGGTGATCCTTCCGTGACCGCGCCGCAGTGAACCGCAGTGAGCCGCATCCTCGTCGCCGCTCTCAATCCAGCGCTCGACATTACCCACGAGCTGGCCGGGGTCGACTGGTCGCGCGTGAACCGGCCGGTCGCCGTCAGCACGCGCCCCGGCGGCAAAGGACTCAACGTCGGCCGGACGCTGCATGCCCTCGGCGCGGATGTACTCGTGATCGGCCTGCTCGGCGGGCCTGCCGGGGACGCGATCTCGGCCGGACTCGCGTCGGCGGGCGTACCCGGAGCGTTCACCCCCATCGCGGCCGAGAGCAGGCGCACCTTCGCCGTCGTCGACAGGGACCGCGGGCTGGCGCATGGCCTGGTCCGCGCCGACTCGTGGCCGGAACGGCTGCGGCACGCGACCGCGCTCGGCGCCGCCACCGCGTCCGCGCCCGTGGCGGGTGAATTCAGCCGCGCCGACTATCTCCGGGCGCTTGACGAGGTACAGCTCATCCGGATCGAGGCGGCCTGATGCCAGTCGCGGGGCTCGGAACGATCGTGGCGGCCGCGGCGGCCGAACGTCGCGGAGTCGGCGCCTTCAACGTCGTCAGCCTCGAGCATGCCGAGGCCATCGTCGCGGGCGCGGAGGCGGCGGCCGCGCCGGTAGTACTGCAGATCAGCGAGAACTGCGTCGCTTACCACAAGGATCCGCGTCCCATCGGGCTGGCGACACTGGCGATCGCCCGGAGCGCGCTGGTACCCGTCGCGGTGCACCTGGACCACGTCACGGACAAGGACCTGGTGGCGGCGGCGGCCGACCTGGGGTTCGGCTCGGTCATGTACGACGCTTCCGTGCGTCCGTACGCGGAGAACGTGAAGGCGACAGCGGAGGTCGCCGCCTGGTGTCACGATCGCGGGCTGTGGATCGAAGCCGAGATCGGGGAGATCGGCGGCAAAGACGGTGTGCACGCCCCCGGCGCCAGGACCAGGCCGGACGAGGCCGCCGCGTACGCCGGTGCGACCGGAATAGACGCGCTGGCGGTGGCGGTCGGCAGCTCGCATGCGATGCTGACCCGCGACGCGGTACTCGACTTGGAACTGATCGCCGAGATCCGGGCGGCCGTCCCGGTCCCGCTCGTCCTGCACGGCTCTTCCGGCGTGCCGGATGAGATGCTTACGGCGGCGGTCGGCGCGGGCCTAACCAAGATCAACATAGCCACGCAGCTGAACAAGGTATTCACCGCGGCGGTCAGGAATTACCTGGCTCGCGACACCGTGGTCGTTGACCCTCGCCGCTACGTAGCGGCGGGGCGGGACGCGATCGCCCGGGAGGTGACGCGGCTGCTGGAAGTTCTCGGAGCGGCACAATGCCCGCAGCAGGCTAACCTGCGCCAGCAGGCGCGGGACGAGGGCATCGGCTGGCGGGCTAACGCCAACTAACGGGCTGCTCTGTTGGCCCGGCCACAAGCCGACGTCGCCGCGCTCGTGCGAGCTGAGCACCGTGCCCAGCCAGCTGGACACGTCCGCCGCGGCCCTTCTGGACCAGAGCCTGAAATCCACCTGGGTGCCCGCGGTCCGCACACAGACTGTCTTCGCACGGCCTTCGGCGCCCTGGAGAGACTGGCGCGGCAGGTACAGCGTGCGCCGGATCACGCGCCGGGGAATGATGTGCTCGGCCCGGGACAGCACGACGATCAGCTCGCGAGAGGTCAGCGCCAGCAGGCATGTGGCGCTGCGGGTACGTGAGCGCCAGCACATACAGGCGATGCCCTCGCGCACGTCGAGCAGGACCGAGTCAACACTCGGCCAGCCCGGCGGACGGTGGCCGCCACCGGGCGTTGCCGGAATGGTCTCGGCCATCGGGGCAGCGCGCAGGCGCAGCAAGCGGATCCAGCCGTCTGCGTCCGACCACCACTCGTCGTGGAAGCGCACCAGCAACCGACCCGGCGGCCCGGTCACGGCGACGGCCCGCCACGACCTGCCAGCCTGGTCCTCCACGGCAGCGATGTCACTGAACGGCATCCGAACCCGTACCCCCGGGGTGGGCAACGTCCGCACCCACAGCCCGACCCCCTGCTGACCGATACCCGCGACGCTTAGCGGCGTATAGAGGCTGCGCCGCCATCTCCGCCAGGGCCAGACGGCCGACGGGACAACCAGCAGGCTGCCCGGGTCAACCCGTCCGACGCTACGGCAAAGCGCCGCATGCGCGCCATCCGGCAGCCCCGTCAGCCCGGCTGGCCGTCGCACGCGCCGATGATCCTCCGCGGCTACCAGGTGCGGCGCAAGATCACGTGCGACGATGTGCTCCCAGTCCGCTGCCCAGGCCAGGCTGCCCATGTCATCCGTCCACCGTGTCGCTCGTCGAGGAGAGGCCATTCGCGGAAATCACGGTCGCGGCGAATCCCATCGCCACTGTCATTTGATCACCAGCGGCTCCCGGCGGCAATATGCACGCCGATCCGCCTTTGTCCTGGCGCATGGCCTGGTACGCGCCAACGGTCAAAGCGTGTGGTTTTCCACGTTCACCCCGCCGTGCCGTGGGCCTAGCGTGGTCCGTCAAGTGGCCGGGTCCGCGCGGCAAGCGGGCCGCATCACCGGAAAGAAGGCCCCCCCATGATCCATCGGCGAAACAGGATCGTCATCGGCGCGGGGATCACCGCTGCGATGATCGCGGCCATGGCTGTCCCGGCGGGCGCCCGAACGCTGACGGCCGCGGCGGCCAACTCGACCGCCAGTTCCCCGGTGCCGGTGGATATAAGGGGGGACATCACCTGGACGTGGGTCCACCACCCTGTCTTCGGCGGAGGCGTCACAACGACCGGAGATGATAAAGAGACCGGAACTTACCACATCGACTTGACGAATGTGGTCAATGGCACCGGCCTGGCGGCAGTGGGCGGCGACAGCAGCACGGACTCAGTTACCGATAACCTGAACTGGTCATTCACTGGTAGCTCCGGCTGTACCGTTGCCGACAAGGGCAGCTTGGCCGGCAGCGGACCTCTCCCTTATTGGCGACCCGGGCTGAACTCCGCGATGTATGTCGCATTCGACCCCTCTTTGACCTCGATCGCCGTGACTCTAAACGTCAACTACCCCGAGGCGGCGACGCGCACATTTAGCGGGCCCCCGCCCTGCTCCAACGGAACCGTCGCGGAACCCGGGGGCATGGAAGGATTGCCGGAATGCCTTGACAGCAGCGGTAACCCGCTCTATCAAAATGGTCCTCTCGACGGCTCTCTCGACGGCACGTACCCCGACGCCACTGCCAACCTCGGGTGCTCGGGAACGTACACAGGCGGAGGAACATTCACAGGCGGAACCGACACGGGTAGCTACCGCGTCACAGGGACCCTGACGATCACCCCGTCGTGCGGTGGCGGCACCGCTCCGCCGGGCGGACTGTGCATAACGAGCCCACCGGACGGCAGCACAGTCGCGCTCACCGACGCGAAGTATGTGGAGCCCCAACCGGCCGAGGACAACGATGTGGCACCCGCGCACAGGTTCCTCATCGTCGCGGGCACGACATCCTGCCCGGATGTCACGCTCGACAGCGTCAAGGCCACGGTCAAGGGCGACAACTGGGACGCCAGGCTTCCCGTCAAGGACCTCGGCCCGCAGACGCTGACCGCGCACGGGTCCGGGTCCGCGGCTTGCGACAAGGGCGTGTCAGGTCCCCGGCGGGCCGCGTCCGGCGCCGCGCAGACCACGTCTACCGTGACCCTGATCAACCTGAAGATCATTCATCCAGACAATGACGGCGACAAGGCGCCGGTCACCGCCGCACCGAAGATGCCGGATATAGGGGCGAAGGTCCAGGTCGAGGGGTACTCCGGGGACACTTCGGCCGTATCGTTCAGCTGGACCCTGGATATCAAGGGCGAATACATCGACCGGCACGGCTGGCATGCCTACAGCCAGAACTACAGCGGGAGCCAGACCGGCACCTCCGCTACATGGTCGCCGGACTTCCCCGAGGACATCGGCGGTTGGGGGCGCCTCGTGGTCACCGCGAGCCTGCCTGGCGTCCTCGGCGGCACGGTTCACTCAGACCCCAGGTGGATCAACATCACGGGGACGAATCCTGGCCGGGCGTCCGTCGAGCTCTACATCGAGGCCTACGCTGACCTGTATCCGTTCGTCATCATGCATATCGACTGCCTGGAAAGCAATCACACATTCAACCAGTTCAACCCGGACAAGAATACGGGTGAGGAGAAGACACCGGGCGTCCCCCGTTCGCTCCCCAACCCCGCCACCGACCGGCCGCTGTTCGGAGAGCCCCCGGCCGGGATCGGCATCGCGCAGCTAGACCCGGCCAGCTTCCCTCACGAGAACTGGGACTGGAAGCTGAACGTTTCGGCCGGGATCGCCGAGTTCGAATTCGATTACGCCACCGCCACCACTCTCCGGGACAGAACGCAGGCGGCGCTCGATACCGAGTACGAGCAGCTGCGCGCACGCCTGAACGCTGAGCGCACCAGGGCTCACATGGACCCGATCCCGGATAGGCCAGTGCTTGTCAGGGATCTCACCGAAACCGAAATCGTCTATGACGCCATCAGGCTCTACAACTACAGCGGCGGCGAGTACATCTTCGACCTCAAGTACGAGCAAGGACCGGATCTGACCATCGATGCCGTCGGTTCGAAGGACTGGAAGAAGAACAACGGCGGCCAGGACCCCAACTACGTCCGCCAGGTACTAGCCTGCGCCATCTGAATCCGCGGAACAACAGCATCTCGCGGACCTTCCGCAGCCGCTGGCGCAATTGGGGCTAGGCCGGGAATAACAGCGAGGTATCGAGTCACCCCGGCTCCGTTCGGGAAAAGTCTTTTGATTCACTGAACGGAGGGTGGTGACTCTTCCGGCCCGCGCGTGCGCGGTCAACAAGTGGGATGTAACCGCAGGGCGGTGCCATCTTCGAGGTCGGCGAGGGCCAGGTCTTCCTTGGTCGGAAGGCCCTCCCAGTCGCCGGCGATGGTGACGGCATGCGCACCCACAGCGCAGCCCAGCGCAAGACGGGCCTGCTCGCCGGCGGCGTCCAGCAGGGCACACAGGTAACCCGCGGTAAACGCGTCGCCAGCCCCCACGGGGTCTACCGCGGTGACAGGCCTCGCGGGCTGCCGGAAGACGGTGCCGCCGGCTACCGAGAAGGCGCCCGCGGCACCGCGCCTGACCACCACGGTGCGCGCGCCTTCGCCAGCAAGGCGCCGGGCTAGGATCAGCTGGCCGAACTCGTCGCCGCTTCGAGATCGACGGGTTCAGGTTCGACGCCCCCACCTATAACAACTTCGCGAACTGGGCCCCGGGGCGGCGGGCCCGCGCAAGCGCGTCGCCGGTGGGTAGCGTCACTTTGTTCGAGCGGCTGCGACCCCGGCTCCGGGAGCTGCGTCCGGACCTCATGATGTTCACCGAGCCATCTGGCGTGCTGCACCGCGAGTCGATGGACATGAACTACAACTACGACGAGCTGTGGCTGATCCCGGCGGTGATGGCGCCGGAGCCCGCCGGCCCGCCCGCGCTCAGCGGGGCGGATGTCGCGCGGTGGATGGACGAGCGAGACGCGACGCTGCCCGCCGACGCGCTGACGGCACATCATTCTGATTCCCACGACACGTTCTGGTGGCCGCGCCCTGGCCGCAAATGGCGCCGCGAGCAGCTGGGGGTCCCGGCGGCCCGAGCCTGGATGCACGTGATGGCCCTGTGCGGCGGGGCGTTCCTGATGTTCACCGGCGGGGAGCAGGAGATAGAGGACGCCCTGCGCCGGACGTTGCGGCTGCGCCAAGAGCGCGCCGAGCTTGCTCACGGGGCGGCCCGTTTCGATGCGGTCAGCACAGACCCTAACGAGGTTTTCGCGGTGGTTCGCGAGCTCGACGGCGTAGCCACACTGGTGCTGGTGAACCTTTCCGAGCGCCAGCTCACCACGACGTGCACGCTGGCCCCCTGGCTCGAGGCGCGACGTCCGGCCGACTACTACACCCCGGCCAGGAATGTAAGGCCGGCTGGCCCGGGCGCCCTGACGGTCGAGCTTGGCCCCTTCGAGGTGGCGCTCGTCGATGTGAGCAGTCGTGTCCGTATGCAGGAACCACGCATCCGTTCGGAATGAAAAGTTCTGAATTTTCCGAACGGAGCGCGGGTTTCACCTGCGGAGCCAAGGGCGACCTACGCGGCTGATGCCGGGCGAGCGGCGGGACTGGTCCGTCCACGAGGCGGCACTGCCTGAGGGTCAGCTGCCGAAACAGGCCGGGGTGTCGGTGAGGTAGCCCGAGGCCATCGGACCAGGAGGCCCGATCACGCCTGGCGGCTTGCCGACCGGTGACTGGCCGATAAACAACAGGGCGCCAGCCGGGATCTGTGCCGGGTCGATGTAGAACTCAGATCCGTCGCGCGACGGCAGGCCGGTCACGTTCTGCATCCGGATCACGTCGCCCATCTGGTAGTTTGCGCTGCGCCACGGGCTGCAGGCGGACGGCCAGGCCAGCGAGCCGGTGACGACCACCCGGGCGCCATCGGCCCGGAGCGTGGCCTGCAGGCCCGGCAGGTCAGCCAGCTGCCGGATCGTGACGCGCAGCCAGCGACCGCTGTGCGTTACCGTCCACGCTGTCACAGTGGCCGGCCTGCTCGGCTGCGGCTGCGTGCTCGGCTGCGGCTGCGTGCTCGCGGCCCGGCTGACGGCCGACCGGGCCCCGGTCTGGCCGCTCGCCTCCGCCGCAGGCCGGCCCGGCCCGGCGACGGCCAGGCCGCCGGCTGCCACCGCTGCCGCGACCACTGCCGCCGCGCCGGCCAGCACCGACCGGCGGCGCGTCTTGATCGCCTGTCCCCGGGCGAGGACGGCTTCGGCCGGTACCTCCAGCCGCACCGCGGCCAGCCCGTCCCGGACAATGGCCTTCAGGTCGAGATCGTTCACTGCCACGCCTCCTGCTTTCCTCCTGAGGTGAGCTCGGCCCTGAGCCTGGCGATTGCCCGCGCGGTGTGCGCGGTGACGGTACCGGGCGCCATACCGAGCGTCCGGGCCGTCTGTGCCGTGTCCAGGTCGAGCATGAACCGCAGCGCGATCACCTGCCGCTGCCGGACCGGAAGGCGCAGCAGTGCCGCCATCACGTCCGGATCGGCCGACGTGCCGGGGTCGGCCCAGGGCAATTGCTGGTCATCGGGCAAGCGCTGTTCGCGGCGCCGTCGGCGCCAGGACGAGACGTTGGCGTTGAGCGCCGTCGCCACCACCCAGGCCTGCGGGGCCGGATGCCGGCGGACCTGCCGCCAGCGCGCCCAGGCCCGGGCGAACGCCTCCGCGACCAAATCCTCCGCCGCGTCCCTGCTGCCCGTGCTGACATAGACCGCGCGCAAGCAGTTGTTCCGCGCAGCCTGGTAGAACGCCGTGAACTCTGTCGAATCTGCAGTCACGCTTGTCTCTTACGCCTGGCGGCACTCACACGCTTACCCGATGGGGTAAAAATTTCTGGACGACGCCCGGGCACGCGTACCACTCCGTCGGCGCGGGTCGCTCCGCGTAGCCTGAACTCGTGACCTCACCCCCGCTTCAGGAGCCGAAGTGGCCCGACCGTGGTCGGCTGGAGGCGGTGGTGCGCGGCCTGGAGGGCCTGCCGCCGCTGGTCCTCGCCGCCGAATGCGACCAGCTGAAGCAGCGGCTGGCCTCGGTGGCGCGCGGAGAGGCTTTTCTGCTGCAGGGCGGAGACTGCGCGGAGACGTTCGCCGGCACTAGCGCCGGCAGCATCCGGGACAAGTTCCGGACACTGCTGCAGATGGCGGTCGTGCTCACGTACGCGGCCAGCGTGCCGGTTGTGAAGGTCGGCCGGATGGCAGGCCAGTTCGGCAAACCGCGGTCGGCGGCCACAGAAGTCAGGGATGGCGTGGAGCTTCCGGTCTACCGCGGCGATGCGGTCAATGGCATCGAGTTCACCGCCGCGGCCAGGACGCCTGATCCTGGCCGGCTGCTTGAGGCGTATCACTGCTCGTCGGCCACGCTGAACCTGTGCCGGTCTCTGGCCAGCGGCGGGTATGCCGACCTGCGCGAGGTACACGCCTGGAACCAGGACTTCGTGGCCAGCAGTCCGGCTGGGCAGCGCTATGAGCAGCTGGCGGATGAGATCGACCGGGCGATCGCGTTCATGCACGCGTGCGGGGCTGACCCCGGACAGTTCCGCGCGGTGGAGTTCTATGCCAGCCACGAGGCGTTGCTGCTGGACTATGAGCGGGCCCTGACCCGGACGGATGCGCGGAGCGGGCATGTCTACGACTTGTCGGCGCACCTGCTATGGATCGGGGAGCGTACTCGTGCTCCCGGCGGCGCGCACGTAGAATTCGCGCGCCGGATCCGCAATCCCGTCGCCCTGAAGATCGGCCCGGCGGCTACCGCGCAGGACGTGCTCGCGCTGATCGAAGCCCTTGACCCGGACAACGAGCCAGGTCGGCTCACCCTGATCACCCGGATGGGCGCGGACCGGATCCGCCAGGTTCTGCCCCCGCTGGTCGAGAAGGTGGCGGCAAGCGGAGCCGCCGTGGTCTGGGTGTGCGACCCCATGCACGGCAACACGGTCGAGGCGGCCAGCGGGCACAAGACCAGGTATTTCGACGACGTGCTGGACGAGGTCGCCGGCTTCTTCGAGGTGCACCGAGCGCTCGGTACTCATCCCGGCGGCATCCACATCGAATTCACCGGAGATGACGTCACCGAATGCATCGGCGGCGGCCACCACATCGCCGAAAGCGACCTGGGCCACCGCTACGAGACGACGTGCGATCCCAGGCTCAACCGCAGCCAGTCCCTGGACCTGGCCTTCCGTGTCGCCGGGCTGTACCGCTATCACCTCGACCCCAAGGGCGGCAAATGAGCCGCCGCGTCCCGTCAAGGAGATGACGCCGGCCGCGCTGGCCCTCGCGATCGCGGTCCGGTGGGACGTCGCCTATATCGTGTCGAAGTCACCATTTTTGATGCTTTTTATAAAAGTACGCCATTCACCTACAGTAAATGTTGGTGATGGACCAGACTTGTCCACACTGTCACGCACGGCTAGGCGACCGTCAAGCGCGACGGTCTCAATACATTGACCGTTTGCAATGCTCCAGGTGCTTTTGCGCCAAGACGAAGGCGCGCCCCTATCGACGGACTTGATTTTCCCTGGAGCGTCGTCCGATGACTGCGACACAGTGGCTCCTCCCATGGCGATGACCGAGAAAGCATACAGCAACTGAACCGAGCGGTTTGTGAGGGCGGCGAGGTTCCCCGTACCCTCGCCGCGTATACCGTAGTCGCCGTGGCAGCGCGTCCATTCACGGGGGCCCGTGATCTGGTGTCAGGCGATGGCGGGGCGTGGCGGTAGCTAGGACTTTCCGGCGAGGGCGTCAGCCGCGCGTTCGCAGCACGCAGCCCGGCGGCATCATCAGGCAACGGCTCACCGGGCACGCGCTGCAGGCTCTCACGGCCAGCGCCGCACAGCAAATAGGCGCCCGCCGAATCCTGCAACCCGGGCAAGTGAGAATGCGAATGCCAGAGCCTACCTGCGCAAATTCAAGGCCCGCGGCGGTGCCTGCCTGATCATCCACGGCGCTGCTGTGTGATCCCGGCTGCTGGCGGGCTTGCGCCGAATATGTGAGGTAGATGTCCGGCTCTGGCCCTCCAGGCCCCGCAGCCGGCGATCACGGTGCTGATCCGTCGCCTTCACCCGGCAAGGGCCCCACCGGACCGGGCCAGGCTTGCCCGGGGCCGTCCGCCGCTAGCGTCCGGCACATGCTGCTGTGGATCAACGGCCCCTTCGGAGACGGCAAGACCGCGACGGCCCATGAGCTGAACAGGCGGCTACCGGGCAGGGCGGTGCACCACTTGACCTTCACCCTGCTGGCCGAGCCGACGACCATAGCGCAGGTAGCCGACGCCATCGCCAGCTCGGCAGGCCTGGCAATCACGCCGTCCACCGACGGCCTGCTGCGAGCCTCACTACGCCGGCATGCGACAATCATCCGACATATCCGGTTCGACCAATCCCTCGACTGCAGACTCTAGCCATTCAGGTTCTGTAGTCACCACACCCGTGAATGGATACGTCGCAGCGTCTCGGCAAGAGAACCCATAACGTTGTGGTTTCGCTCTGGCCGGACAGCACCGAGAGACAGCAGTACGGCAGCGCGCTCCGCAGGTGGATGCGCGCAGCTTGCAACGAAAACAGGACGCGGCCGAGCAGCACGCGCTGCAGGCGCAAGCAGCACTACAACGTGTAGAACGCAAAGAACATTCGGCCCACCTGCGAGCCGAACACTGAGCTCAAGTGCACCAACGGAACGAGGAACGGTGGGACCGCGTCCACAACCGCCGCGCAGAACGATCACGGCAGCGTCGACCACGCGGCTGGCCGATAAGCGGCGTCATCATCGGCAGCGCGGGTGTGATCCTCGGCGCGATCCTCGCAAGCCTAGCCGGGAATAGGCGAGACCAGCCGTACCAGCCCATTCCCGACGGGACGGGGGCAGCCCCACCCCCCTGCCAGCCACCCCCTCAGCCAAACCCACCGGTTACGAGGCAGGCCGGCAGCCAAGCCATACGGCGACCGGATTCCCGCCGTACACCACACCGTCCGCCCGTACGGGCAGTGTGCCGCCCTGGGAAAGATAAAACCCGCGCCCACCCGCGGCGGGGGCGGCTCCGTTCCGTCTGCGGGGTTCCCGACCTCACCCCTCCTAGAGGCGGCGAGGTCGGGAACCCCGCAGACTCCACTCCGCCGCCGAAAAGAAAAAGTCAAAATCAACGTCAAGACCAACAGCGTCCTTGCCCGGGGTGCCTGGCAGTCCTCAGCGGGTGGCCGGTTGCCCGTGTACGGGCACCGCGCGGTACCGCCTCAACCAGTGTGGTGCTCTCACCGGCCCCAAGTGGCCCGCGCGGGGCACTTCCGCAGGCCGATGACATACCCGCCAACTCTTCCGACACAAAATCGAGTGCTATCCGAAGCACATATTGGATACCGCACTCGCATGCGACTAGACTGCTCGTAACACATCCAGGTCTGCCGGGACCCCCGGGCGGGCCGCCGCGGTGCTCCAACACCGGCGGCGGCCCTAGACCATTGCCATCCGATCAGTCCGGAAGGAACAGTCATGCAACCCATTCTTACGGTGCACGGCCAGCCCGCGCACGACATCAACGGACGCCAGCGAATGCAGCGGCTCGGCGGCTTCTCGGCCGGACAGGTCAGCGACGCGATGATCTGGCTGGCCGGATACGCGCCGCAGGCCTTTGACGCGGCACTGGACGCCGTCGAGCCCTGCGGTGGCGACGGCAGTGAAGAACCCGCCCCGGTCTGCGGCCAGTGCGGCTCTAACATAGGCATCTTCCTCAAATATGGCCTGGCGTGGCGCCATTACCGCGGTGCCACGGTCAGCGACATCGAACTATTCGACCCCGGCCACGCACCGGTACTGGCCTGGCGCACGGGCACGCCTGCCTAGCCTGCTCCCGCCAGGCGGAGCGGCCAGCAACCTGTCCGGCACCGCCGGGCAGGGCACAAGCTGATGAACGCGCCTGGCCCCCACCGCAATACAACAGGCTCCCGCGTCGGGCGCGCGCCCGATAATTCTCAACGGCCCGGCCCGCCGCACCGGATACCGCCCGGCTGGGCCCAAGGGCACGGGAGATCACCTGGATTTGCCACTAGCAGGCCGAACAACTGCCCGAACCGAGCCAGCCCGATCACGAAATGCGTCCGTCGAGACCACGGCGGCCGCGCCTGATCCGCCGTTCTGCGCGGTGGTCGGAACTTCGGCATCCGTGAGATCAGGCGTCCATAACGGGTCGATCTGGCGTGCGCGCCGAATCTGACCTCTTACGCCGTTCACTGACCAGTCGCGGCTGGCTGTGGCTGCTTAGCGAACCATCAAGCAGCTCGATCAGTTGGACGCGCCCGTAAGAGAACAGCAGAGAGACACCACGTTCCATCTTGTGAATGTTCTTTGAAAATCGTTGCCTTCCTGGCCGTGCGTCGGGCGGCGCCTTATCTCTTCGCCAACGTAACGTGCTGGCACTATTCCGCCCTTACACCAGAACGTGTAGGCTGCGCTCACTGGTTAAAGACAGCGCGTCAAAACCTGTCATGCGACTGTTGGGGGCGATGTGGGCGACGTGGCGGGCTTTCTGCTCAGCGACGATCAAAAGGTACTCTGCCCTGTACTCGATCGAGTCAAGCAGCTACACACAGAGTACCTGAAAGGAGTGCAGACCCAAGATAGCGAAAGAGCGCTCCGCGAACTGTACGGCCTACTAAACCACAGTCAGGTTAAACCTGCTCTTGACAGGCTCTTGCGTGGCACTGAGCTTGATACTGCCCTGCTCAATGGTCAGCGAACCGTCAGGCAGCGTGAACTTGAAGCCGAAGTGATCCTTGCAGAACTGTTCGGCTTTTCATCTAGCCAGGTCCGGCGCTATATCGAGAGGGCGCGCTCGTCCCCTAGCGCTGCAGGAAAGTCAGCAATACTCAAGAGCTCTGACGACCTGCAAAGCTTGATAAATCGCCTACACGGCTATCTTCAGCATCTCCAAGCAAACGCGCCGTCAGGGTTTATAGCATTGCGGCGACACAAGAGCAAACTCAAAGAAGACGTGAACGACGTCATCTTTTTTATTGGCGTAATAGTCGCGGATGGCCTGCAGACTGCCTACTTCCGCCTTTCTTATACCGTTGCTATAGCTACCCTCGTTAGGTTGGTTCCAAATGAGTGAATCACCTCCGCATGCCGGCCCGCTCTCCGTCGCGGAGATCCGCCAAGACCTTCCCCCGGTAAATCGTTCTCCCTGGTATCAACGCCTCGCAGCCCAGAAAATCGGCCTACGCCTTTCGGCTGGCACGCTAGGGCTTATTATCCTGGCCTTCCTGATATTGTCGATAATAGTGTTTCCTTATCTACTCGTAAATGCACCCAGCCAGTCAGACACGAAGGGTCTAAGCGCTGTACAGCGCGTGACCGCCATGAATGATCTTGCGCAGACCCGTAATGCAGTAAGGACTACGCTCGTGCAAGCGATCGGCGGTGCTCTGATTATTATATCAGGTGGTATCGCTTGGGCGCAGGTGCAGACGGCCAGACGAGGCCAGCTAACGGATCGACTAACCAAGTCCGTCGATCAGCTTGGAAATGACAAAAAGGAAGTTCGTCTCGGCGGTATCTATGCCCTGAATCAGGTCGCAGAGAGCCCTCAGTATACTAGGGCTGTAGCAGAAGTGCTGCTGGCTTACCTTAAGACGGCCTCACCAAATCCCCCTACTCTGGCTAGTGGGGGCAAAGCGTCACTAGATGACGCTCTCCTAACTGACTCATCGCCGGCTAACTGGGCTGATCTGCAAGCCGTTCTGCGCATCCTTGTTACAGAAAAGCTGTGGCTGCGGTCGGAGGCGGGTCGGCTGGACCTATCTTTGATCTCTGTTCCATTCGCTCACTTGCAGGACGCCGAACTCGGCGGATCGGTCATGGCTGGCGCGAGGCTCCCTAGCGCCGATCTCCGAGGTGCTCGCCTTGTCCAGGCTGACATGCGAAACGTTGTCCTCGAGCATGCCGACCTCTCGGGAGCAGACCTAAGCGGTGCGGCCCTTACACACTCGAAGCTAAGTCTGGCGCTAATTGGCCTGAAAACCCCAGCTATCCTGAGGGACGTACAGGCCAGCCATGCTGATTTTTCCGGCGCCGATTTGAGTACTTCAGACCTAGACGGCGGCGTCTTTGAGCATGCCGATTTTTCCGGAGCGATCATGAATAGCGCGACATTGCGGAACGCTAATTTCAAGAACGCAATTCTCACAGGAGTCCATTTTGAAGGGGCAGACCTTTCTGACTCCGATTTTAGTGGCGCTAACCTTTCGGATGCTCATCTTCGAGGCGCCATCTTTGATAGGGTAACTCTTGACTCGAAGACGCGATTGGACAGAATCGACGTCGATGACTCGGCGCGCACGAAACTCAATTTGTCAATAATTCACGAAAGTCCCGAGGAGCAAGGCTAATCTCGTGGAGTGACAGGCCTGCGCCATTGCTGGCGATGCACACTCATGCCGCAGTGACGGTTGTCCGGGTCAGCGACTCGGCGTGTGCATAACCGGACAATCAGTGCGCGGACACGTGCACTGCCGACACAGTAGAGTCGCCGCTCGTAATCGGCGATCCGGCGCATGGAGCCAGCGCACTCCCGTTACAGACTGTAGTTTGCGCCGCGTATCGGGTTGACAAGCGATATCCGCCGATAGGGGCGGCAATCTGACCATGATGGGCGGCTCAGGATACGCCCAGAACTCCATTGATCGGTAATTGCAAGAGCCAGAAAGACCCTACCTCTGGCCGGCTCTAGTTCTTCCACGAATCCGCCATTTTCGCTTGTGAACTTCCCTCGGACGGCCTGTCCAGCCGCCAGGCGTCTCTAGCGTAGCTATTATTCTACAGCCCTCCAATCGGGTCGCCGCTTTCAGGAGGTTCCGGCTCATTGTTCCTGGATATGGCCAAGGCCAGGGCGGCGAGTATCGTTTCAGGATGAGTTTGAAGCTCGGGGTACTTCTCGAATACCCCTATTTCCGATTGTGATAGTTGGCGGCAGAGAAGGACGTAACCTGCGCCATCAGGATACTTAACAATCAAGAGCGAGCCGAAACGGATGCAGGCTCTCGGTACTTTTTCCAGGCAATTAATCATCCGCTCGAAGGCCTCGGAAGTTCGCTGGTCCACCTCCGCCTGGCGCGGATCAATCTGCCACAACCCCACGAAACGCTCTAGCGACTGAAGGCGCTGCTGGACGGCGGCATCCGATAGTCCGGACTGAATCGATGCTTTGGAGCGCTTAATAAACGAGCCGCGCCTGAATTCCATTAGTACGGTATCGTCGACAGCGACCGCCTTCGCAAGCTCATCGACAGCCATGAAGACTGATGAGGCTACGCTTTCTTCGTCGGTGTCCAGGTAGATGTCAATCTCCATCTGGCCAACGGCGGTTGAATCTGCTTCGGCTTCCCCACGGAGGAACTTTGCCACCCGGGCTCCCTGTGGAAAGGCCGCCCGCGCGAGCCCGGGGCCAACAGGAGCGGGAGGCGCAAGTGGACCAGGGGGAGCAAGAGCAGCCCGGGCAGCGTCGTACCGTGCTCGGTTCTCCGGCCCCGACAACAGGTCGCGCTTGATCTCGCGGACGGTGTCCCGCAGCCGCTGCGACCGTTCAGGCGCGGTCACGGCCAGAGCGGCCGCCTGACGGCTCAACCGCTCCACGCCCTGCTCGATCTCCTGCGCCGTAGCGTCCGGCGCCAGCCTCAGGTACTCGAACCAGTCCAGTTGCTGCATAGCATCTATAGAATCGCACGCGAGGCGGCGAACGCTAATCGACTGGCCCCAATCGACTGGCATAGTGGCGATCATCCGGACCGCGGCGTCGCTGCCGTCTGTGGACCAGTGCTCGTGCACGATCGTCGTCGACGCCCGCACCCCGGTGGCCCTGTCTAGCGCCGCGACGTTCAGATGCCGTCCCTGTTCAGCGACATCGTCACGCTGACCGCTCGATGAAGTAGTGTTCTCGTCTGTCCCAAGCTGGCCGACTGCGGCGTCAATGGCGACAGCAAAATAAGCATCAGTGACCTAACGCCTCGTCGCCAGCTGACTACAAGGTCGGTGGAGGGACGCTTGCGAAGTGGAACACTCCCCATGGTGACGCTATCCTGTCACTCGGCCGGGCAGCATGGCTGTCCCGCGTTTAGCGCCATCCGATAGTCTTTCCACGCTCAGCGGCGGCGGTCAGGTAAATGCTTCCGTTCTGGGATCGACGGGCTGATACTAGCCGATAATAAGGCATCCGTGCTCACGAAGAAGCACGCGCTGGCAGGCACGGAACCGTCGGACCCTCTTGGGCCGACCAATTGGAATGCCAGACTAAATGCGGCTAAAGATTGCGTTGGCCGATCTTCTGAGAGGCGACCAGCTTGATTCAGGCCTGGCTCCCGGCGTAGCTTCAGTGCGTTCGCGAGCCGGACGGTACTGAAGCGCACTGTGCGATCTCGCGACGCCGAATAGGATGATCTGTTCGCATGGTTGACAACACTGTCAGCGGTCATCTTGCGTGCGGAATCGGCGCTCGGCGTCACGCGAGACCGGCGAGCCCCGTCACGTTCTGTGATCGGCGCTCCCGGCGCCCGCGCGCTGCTGGTGGTGCAACCGTCTGTCTTAGGCGGAGAAGAAGCGGTGCAGTTCTGCGGCTACCCGGTCGGGCTGGCCGCTGTTGTCCGGGGCGGTGTGCCCTGTGCCGCGCAGCACTACGCGTCTCGCGTGCGGCAGGACCCGGCTGAGGCCGTCGAGCGAGGCGGTGAGGTTGGGGGCGCTCCTGGACCCGCCGAGCAAGAGGACCTCACAGGAGAGCGCCGAGAACCGCTCCAGCGGACCGGCCGCGCCGTTGACCGTCTGGGCGTCGTACCGGACGGTGGGAATGAGCTCGCGGGGCGACATCGCGCCGTCGCGCGGCGCCCTTCCGGCGGTCCGCCTGATGGCGAAGTCCAGGGCGGCGCCCAGCGGCCGCCGGGGGATCCAGCGGACCGGGGAAGTCCGGTCGGCGGTCGCCTTGAGCACCGTGACAAGCGCCGTCCCGGGCCTGCCCGCCGCGAGTCGCCGCTCATAGGCCGGCGCCCAGTCGCTGTGAACGACGCCGTCGAAGGTCAGCGGGGGCTCATACAGCGCCAGCCAGGTGATGTCCGGACGGATGCGGGCCGCCTCGACCGCGATGACCGCCCCGGCGCTCAGCCCGAACAGCCGGGTCGCGCCGCAGGCATCCAAGAGCGCGCCCAGGTCCTCGATTTCTGTGCCCAGCCCGCGGAACCCGCCGTACGGCCCGCTCCTGCCCCGGCCACGCCGGTCAGGGACGTAAACCGTGAAGGCCACCGAAAGGGCACGGGCAAGCCGCATGAGGTTCACCGACGACTGGCCCGCCCCATGCAGGAGCTACCCTGCCGCGCGAGAATGGTCGATCTGGGGCATCCGCGTGCCGGGTACAGGTCGCTCTTGATCACGCTGTTTTTCGCAGGGTTCGCCCCCGAGGCGGCTCAGGGGCGGGCTATGGCTGGTGATGCTCTAGTCCGAAAGACTCTCCGCTCGCCGTCCTCGATCACCTGCGCCGGGGTGGGTGGCGCCAGCAGCAGTTCGCGGATCTGGCCAGCGGCGGGGACGCTGAGCTCGCTGCCGACGGCGGCGGCCGGAGCGACGTCGCAGCGCGTCTGCCGCCGTGAGACGTGCGGTCGTCCCACGACAAGGCTATGCATGACGTCCCCGGTGTCGGTCCCGGGGTGATCGCGGCGATCACCGTTCTTGATGCATGGACGTTTCCGTCCTGGTGAAATCGCTATCGCGTGTCGGCGCTGGCAGGTCCTGTCGGAATCGGGCCGCGGGTACCACGCCGCTTCCAATCCATGCGCTCTCGGATGCTGCGGGTCCAGGGCCGCGGGAACTGCTCCAAGGCGTCGTCCATCTCCTGCCGGAACGCACTAGACCAGGCTTCCGCCGCGCGGTACACCCCATCGACCAAGCCTACCTTCAGCGCGCACGTCCCGACCTGGTTGGTTCGGCGGACGTGCCCTGGCGGCAGCGCCGCTAGTAACCGAAGGCGCGCCAAAGCGACCTGAGCCGGCGCAACATCCCTGCCCGCCCTGATCGGTATGGGATGATCCTCATATGCGGGGATACACCAGGGCGGGCTGCGCTGCCGCCGTGCTTGCTCTGGTGTCCGCGTGCGGGTCGCTGCACGCGGACACCGCGACGTCCGGCACGTCGCAGACACACAAGGCGTTGCCGCCGATCTGCCCTCAGGCCGCCGCAGCGGTGCCCGCGTCACCATGCGTGTCCGTGGGAGTCGAGCAAAACCAGCAGTCCAACGAGATGTACAACGTGCGCGCACCCATGCCCAGCTGGCTGGCAGCCGAAGCGCAACCGGAGACCCAGCGGATACGGCACGCGCTCAAACGGCTCACGCGGGCGCAGCGCCAGAACCCCTCCGCGGTCCTGGCGGCATTGCGCGGAGCGGGCATGCTTAGCAGCGGCCTGGTCGCCTACGGCCCGTGGGACCACGAGGTCACGTTCGGCGGATACGAGCCGTTCAATACCAAACCCGCGGTCTGCGCGTTCGGCGATGTGACACCCGCGGCGGTCGTGGTGAACATCGGCGGCAACACGTGGGAAGGGGCCTGCTACGTCAGTGGCGGGCAGTGACGAGCCCGCCGGGCCGAAAGGGCTCACCTGCGTGCTACATGGGCTACGCCACCGAGGGGTCGCGCGCCCCAGCATGTGGCAACGCCGTTCGCACAGCGCGAACCCGTTCGTACACACGCGCCGTACTAGCTGACCGTACGACGGCAGTCGCCCAGCTTGCCGGAGATCCGCACCTGATAGGTCGGCGCACCTGCCGGCTCATAATCGCACACCCCGACACGCCCGCCGTCCCGTCGCCAGGCCTGGACGTGACGCCATTCGCCGGGCTGATCCAAGCTCTCGGCCTGTTCGTGACCACCGATCCGGCCCGGTGCGCGGACGGGGCATGGCAGGTCATCGAAGCCAGCGACGGCCAGGTCGGCGACCGGCCACTATCCACCTAAGCCTGGCGCGCTTATCGCCGTGATCCTCACCCGCTAGCGCTTGAGCACGCGTCTAGCGCGACGAACGCGCGTCGCCACGTTACGTAATTAACGCTGATTACGCGGCAGCACGCCCAGAGCCGGCGAATATGCGCGGGACCCGCATCTGCGATCGCAGTACTTGACAGGGCCATATTCGGCGCTATACAGCACGCTCTGCTCATGGTCGAGGGCGTGCCTCATCTACGGATCGTGGCGTGGCTCACCCCTAAAGGGCGGCGTACGTTGCGGGCATCGTTCATCGCTGGGACTCGCGGCGGCCCAGCCGCCCTTGGCGCCGGAGTCCCGCTGCGGGACGTGCAGGAGGCGTTTGCGTCCAGGGATGTGGTGTATGAGGTTCCTGATCCCGATGTGACGGTTTGTCTTAGTCCGGCGCGCCGCCGTGACGCGAGACGGCCACCTCGCGATCCTTCGAAATGCGAAGTAAGAGACGAAGGAGAGCGAAGT
>DATMKQ010000242.1:0-14859 GCA_035571275.1 Trebonia sp. | reverse complement strand
AGACCCTGGCACGCACTCACCGCTGACGCAAGGCGAGTAGAACGGCGTCAGGTAGTGATACTGCGGCACCCAGTACCAGTGGCCGGTGAACACGCGGACCGTCGCGTAGGTCACCCAGATGGTAAGCAGCGTCGCCGTGATAATCGGCGACTGCTTCCAGTTGTCCTTGCGGAGAGTCCGCGCGGAGATCTGCGCCCTCGTTCTGGCCGGCGCATCAGAAACTTGAGTCATCCTTCAGCGTCCTCGCTGCCTTGTCCGTGATCGTAACGCCACGTGCGTCCAACCAGCCCTTGCCCCTGACATACGGGCCCGGGGATGCCCGCGCATGCGCTGCCCTGAACTTATTCCAGTAAGACCCAGGATGCCGCATCGGAGCGCTCTTCCAGCATGTGAGCCTGGCTACACTGGCGGCCCGACCAGGCACGGAGCGAGCGCTGAGCGGGGTGATGTGAGCAGGTTCACGTCCGTTCCCGCAGCGCCGAGCGCAGGAAATTCACCTGGAACAGCAGCAGGTTTTCCGCGACGACCTCCTGCGGGGTCATGTGCGTCACACCGGAAAGCGGCAACACCGAATGCGGATATCCGGCCGCCAGCAGCGCGGAGGAAAGGCGCAGCGAGTGCGCGACGAACACGTTGTCGTCGGCCAGCCCGTGGATGATGAGCAATGGGCGGACGACAGACGCCACCGCACGTTCCGGATCATTGTTTAGCGAGCTGTTCTCGTAGGCGGCTGGATTCTCCGCCGGATCGCCGAGGTAACGCTCGGTGTAGTGCGTGTCGTAGAGCCGCCAGTCGGTGACCGGAGCGCCCGCGACCGCGGCATGGAAGACATCCGGCCTGCGCAGCACGGCCAGCGCCGACAGGTACCCGCCGAACGACCAGCCGCGGATCGCGACCCGGCTGGTGTCGAGGTCGGGGAACGACTCCGCGGCCACCCGCAGCGCCGTGACCTGGTCCTCGAGCACTCCGGTCGCCAGGTCGCCGGCCACGGCGCGGTCCCACGCCGGTCCGCGCCCCGGCGTGCCGCGGCCGTCCGCGACGACCACGGCGAAGCCCTGCTCGGCGAACCATTGCGGGGCGAGGAATATGCCGGTCGCCTTCAGCACCTGCTGCGAATGCGGCCCGCCGTACGGGTCCATCAGCACCGGGAGCTTCGAGCCCGGCTCGTGCCAGGAGGGGAACAGGACGGCGGTGCGGATTCCCGTCGGCCCGGCGTCAAGGAATCGCGGCTCGGGCTGCGGCAGGTCAGGCGACTGCGCCAGCGACGGGATTTCCGCGGTAGAAATTCCATTCATAGTGATCCGAACGGTGACCTGGTTTCCCTCCAGCGTTCTGCTGCTCACCAGGGTGGTCCCGCCATGAGCGAGGGCGCTGTGCAGCCCGGGCGCCGTCGCGACCTCGGTCAGGCCTTCCGGGCCATGGCGCCACACGCCGATCTCCGTGGCCTCGATCGATCCGCGCAGCAGCACAGCCGCACCGTCCGTGCCCAGGATCTCCCTGACTTGCAGGCCAGGCGGGGTGAGCGGAGCCGCGGTCGCCAGGTCTGCCGCGGGAGCGACGATAAGCCGGCGGGTGTCCTCGCTGACCTCGGTCCACGCGATGCGGCCGTCGGCTAGCTGGGCCGGAACGCCGCCGACGATGTCGGTCCAGCACGGATCGGTGTCCTCGCGGATGAGCTCGCCGGTGAGCCCGTTAACGACCCGCATGGTCTTCTGGTCGCGGCTCTGGATGACGATGAGCAGGTCGTTGTCCCAGCAGGCGGTGACGAGGTAAGGGAATTCGGCGCGGTCCCAGCCCTTCGGCTCGGACGTCTGCGGGCCCGGCGCCGGGTCGGCCGCCGGAGCGATGATCAGCGAAACCTCGGCATTCGGCGTGCCCGCCGCCGGGTAGCTGACGACCGCGGGCTGCCGCTCCGGGTGGACCGGGTCGGCGATGTGCCAGCGCCTGACCGGCGACTCGTCGACCCGGGCGATGAGCAGCCGCGTGCCGTCAGGCGACCACCAGTAGCCGCGGGCGCGCCCCATTTCCTCGGCGGCCACGAACTCGGCCAGGCCGAAGGTGATGCCCTCCTCGGCCGCCACCACGTGGTCCTCGCCGCTGCCCAGGTCGATGACGCGCAGCGCGCCCTGGTGCACGTAGGCGATCCGCTGCCCGGCCGGGTCGGGCCGTGGGTCGAGCGCGGGGGTGCGCGCGGGCACCAGCCGCGGCCCGGTCGACGGATCGGCCAGCGGCAGGGCGTACACCTGCCCGGACAGCGCGAACACCGCCAGACTGTGCGCGGCGTCGGTGGCGAACGACACGATGCCCGCCGCGGTCTCCCTGACCCGTTCCCTGCGGGCGCGTTCCTCCGCGGGCAGGTTCTCCTCGTCGGCGCCAAGCTCCCTGGGGTCGGCCACGACGCGTTCCGCGCCGGTGGCGGCGTCCGCCTCCCACAGGCAGGTCACCGGATCGTCGCCGCCCCTGGTCCGCAGGAACGTGATCCGCGCGCCATCAGGTGATATCTGAAAGGCCCTCGGCACCCCCAGCGTGAACCGCCGCGTCCGTGCCTGCTGCCTGGGAAACCCATCCGTCATACCTGGCATCCTTTCAGGTCGCGGCATCCGGGAGAATCGGGCTATGGAACGCAGTCTGCTGCTGGTGCACGCGCACCCGGATGATGAGTCGATTGGCACCGGCGCCACGATGGCCAGGTACGCGGCGGAAGGCGCCCGGGTCACGTTGGTGACCTGCACGCTGGGTGAGCTCGGGGAGATCATTCCGCCGGCGCTCCAGCACCTGCTCCCAGACGAGCTTGGCGAATACCGCATCGGCGAGCTGGAACGTGCGTGCGAGGCGCTCGGGGTGTCCGACCACCGGTTCCTTGGCGGGGCCGGGCACTGGCGGGACTCGGGGATGATGGGCCTGCCGGACAACGACGACCCGCGCTGCTTCTGGCAGGCGAACATGGACGAGGCGGCGTCCGCGCTGGCGGCGATCATCCGGGAGGTCGCGGCGGACGTGATCGTGACCTACGACGCGAACGGCTTCTACGGCCATCCGGATCACATCCAGGCGCACCGGGTCGCCCGCCGCGCGCACCAGATGACAGGGGAGAGCGCGAAGTTCTACGCGACCGCGCTGCCGCGCTCGGTGCTCGCCGATGCCACCCAGCTTCCCGCGGACTCCTGGTTCGAGCGGGTTACCGACCCGGCGGTGGGCGTTCCCGACGACCAGGTGACGACGGAAATCGACGCGACCAAGTACCTGGACGCCAAACTCGCCGCCATGCGGGCGCACGAGACCCAGATCACTATGGACGGGGAGTTCTACGCGCTGTCCAACGGCATGGGCTTGCATGCCCTCGGCACCGAGTACTACACGCTGCTCGCCGGGCAGCGCGGTCCGGGCGCGCCGTTCGAGCGCGATCTGTTCGCGCACTGAGCCGGACTCGGTAGCCTGCTCCATCATGGGGACAACGCAAGGAATGCCGGAGCGAGGACAGCGCGCGCTGACGGTCGCCGTCTACGTGGTGCTGTTCGTGCTCGGGGTGCTGCTCGGCGTGATCGGCAGCTTCCAGTACCCCCGTGGCCCCGTTCCGCTGGTGGCGATCGTCCTGGATCTGGCGATCTTCGTCACCTGCCTGCTGGGCGGCTGGGGGCTGCGAACCTTTCTCGGCGGCATCATCCCCGCCATCGGGTGGTTCATCGCCTCGTTCGTGCTGTCGATGCCAGACTCCCAGGGCAGCGTGATCATCACCGCCACCAGCGCGGGCGAGTGGTACCTCTACGGCGGCGCGCTCGCCGCCGCGGCCGGCGGCTCGGCCGCCTTCATCCTCTGGGCCCGCACCAAATCCCGCCGCCGCTGACCCCGAATTCCATGAACGTGGATCGGTTTACAGGCTGGAGCATGGAAACCGATCCACGCTATCGGTAAAGCGGGCGAATCAGCCGACAAGACCGCGTCCGCGAAGCGGTCCAGGCCCCAGCCCAGGTCCTCCTCGGTGATGACCAAGGGCGGGGCCAGCCGGATCGTGGAGCCGTGGGTCTCCTTGGCCAGCACGCCCAGCGCTGCCAGCCGTTCGCAGACCGCGCGGCCGTCCAGCGAGACGAACGACACCCCGGCCCACAGCCCGCGTCCGCGCACCGCCGATACCACGGACGAGGGCAGCTCGGATAGCCGCGCGTGCAGCACGGCCCCGAGCGCGGCCGACCGCGCCTGGTACTGTCCGGTCCGCAGCATCGCGATGACTTCCCGCGCGACCGCGCAGGCCAGCGGGTTGCCACCGAACGTGGAGCCGTGCTGGCCGGGCCGGAGCACGCCGAGCACCGACCGGGTGGACACCATCGCCGAGACCGGGATGATGCCGCCGCCAAGCGCCTTGCCCAGCAGGTAGGCGTCCGGCACGACCCCGTCAAGCTCGCACGCGAACGTGGTCCCGACCCGGCCGAGCCCAGACTGGATCTCGTCGGCGATCATCAGGGCGCCCATCGACGTGCACAGCGACCTGACGCCGGTGAGGAACCCGGGCGGCGGCACCACGACCCCGGCCTCTCCTTGGATCGGCTCGACGAGCACCGCGACCACTCGCGACCCGTACGCCGAGAAAACCGAACGCAGCGCGGCGAGATCCCCGTAGGGAACCGAGACGAACCCGGGCGTGTACGGGCCGAAGCCCGCCTTCGCGTCCGGGTCGGACGAGAACGACACGATCGTGGTGGTCCGCCCGTGGAAGTTCCCGTCGAACACTACGACTACCGCCTGGTCGGCGGGGACGCCGCGGATTTCGTAGCCCCACTTGCGCGCCACCTTGATCGCCGTCTCGACCGCCTCGGCGCCGGTGTTCATCGGCAGCACCATCTCCATCCCGCACAGCTCGGCGAGCTCAGCGCAGAACGGCCCGAACTGGTCGTGGTCAAACGCCCGGCTCACCAGCGTGACCCGCTCGAGCTGGCGTTGCGTGGCAGCGATGAGCCGCGGATGGCGGTGCCCGAAGTTCAGCGCCGAATACCCGGCGAGCATGTCCAGGTACCGCCGGCCTGCCACGTCGGTGACCCACGCACCGGACGCGGTGGCGGCGACGACCGGCAGCGGGTGATAGTTATGCGCGCTGTACTCGCGCGTCAGCCCGGCCAGGTCTGGCATCGTCTCGGTCATGGTTGGGGCTCCCCTCGGCAATGGCTCAGACGGAGGACTCGCCGCCGCGCAGCTCCAGCGTGCAGCACTTGGCGCCGCCGCCGGCCTTGAGCAGTTCGGACATGTCAACTGGGACCGGCGCGAACCCGCGCGCGGAAAGCTGCCGGGCCAGCCCGGTCGCCTGCGCGGCCAGCACCACGTGGTAGCCGTCGCTGACGGCGTTAAGCCCGAGGACTTCGGCGTCCTCGTCCTTGGCCTCGATCAACTCGGAGAACTGCGACCCGAGCGCGGCCCGGCCAGCGTCGTCGAACGCGGCGGGGTAGTACATCGCGGTCGTGGCGTCGAGCACGCACAGCGCCGTGTCCAAGTGGTAGAACCGCGGGTCCACCAGCCGCAAGCTCACGACCGGCAGGCCGAACACCTCGGCTAGCTCGCTCGCGGCGCCCGCGTCGGTCCGGAACCCGTGGCCGGCGAGCAGGGTCCGCCCGGCGACGAGGATGTCGCCCTCGCCTTCGTTGCAAGACGCCGGCTCGCGCACGTCAGACCAGCCGTTGGCCCGGAACCAGTCGAGGTAGGCCCGCCCTTCCTGAGCACGCTCCGGGTACCGGAACCTGGCGCCAAGCACGGTCCCGGCCACCACCATCGCCCCGTTGGCGGCGAAAACCATGTCCGGCAGCCCCGGCACCGGCGCTATGACGCGCACCTCGTGCCCAAGCTCGAGGTAGGTCTGCCGCAGCCGGTCCCACTGCCGCAGCGCCAGGCCGGCGTCCGCCGGCTCGTCCGGACGCATCCACGGGTTGATCGCGTACGTCACCGCGAAATGCGCCGGCGGGCACATGAGGTAGGTCCGCGGGGTCGCGACCCGGCGCGTCTCGTCGGTCGTCATGCCGTCAAGGCTAGGGACCCAGCTGCGCTGATAACAGCAGGTGATCATGCGTCCCAGCAGCGATTCGTTGCGTTTTCCCGCCGCACGGCGGCGATTCGTTGTGTCACCAACCGACGTCACGGGCCAGATCCAAACCGAACAGCATGTCTGCCGACGCGAACGTCTCGAACTTCACCCCGACCGGCTCACCCGGGTCGGCGGCCAGGGCGTCCAGCTCGCGCAGCGCCGCGGCGGTGTCCAGGTCGCCCGCGAACGACGCGCTGATCGCGTCGGCGTACCGCCGCGACATCGGTCCGCTTGGCGACCGCGCCCAGAGCGCGACAAGCTGCCGCCACCGCGTCAGCGTCGCCATCTCCCCGTCGAGGTCCCCGCCGTCCCCGACCGCCTCGCCGTACCCATGCCGCATCAGCTTCATCCGAACGGATAGTGGCTCCTCTGCCACCGCGAGCCGCTCCCGCAACGGGCGTTCCGTTTCCCGCGGCGTTCCGTCTCCCGCGCCCGCCACGTCGATCCAGTACGCGGCCAGCCTCTCGACGGCCGGCTCGGCCGGCTCCAACCGGACGCCCACGTCGAACACCGGCTCGCGGATCCCGTCCGTGAACAAGCCGGCTAGCTGGTCCGCGATGACCGGCGCCGTCAGGGTCTGCGGCGGCGGGTGGATGTTCAACTCCGCGCAGACCGCGCGCAGGTCGTCCTCCCGCTCGGGAGCGAGATCGATGACGGTGGGAGCAAGCCGCGATCGTTCGGACAATCGCCTGAGAATGTCGGCGACGAGGTAGGCGCGCACCTGCCCCAGCCCCGTGCGGCGCGCCGCGACCAGCACCCGGAACTCCCCCCGGTGCCCGGGGCGCACGTCGGTATCGTTAAGCCTCAGCACGCCTTCACGCTAGTCGGTCGCCTTGGGGTGCCCCGGCCCGGCATAGTCGATCCAAATGGTCGCGTTCTCGCGATCCACGAGGTACCAGATGGGGGCAGCCCCGGTCACCTCGATCTGCCAACGGTCAAGGACTAGCCCTCTCGCAGGTCCTGTCGCCAGGTCACCGTGTAGCCGGTGATGACGTGGGGATTGCGCGAGAGGAGCAGGTCTCTCTCGCATTGTTATCCAAGCCGCGCGTGTGTTTCCCGGAGCTTGTCGGCACAGCTCCTCCCAGCCTTTGGCCGCTTCGGTGGTGTGGAAGCGGATTTCCCACTCTTCTGGGCCTGGCGGAGCTGCTACGCGATCGCCCCTCTTGGGGCTCACTCGGGCACCTCGGGGGGCAGAACTGCGCCAAAGTCGCCCTTATCGTGCTCCCTGGTCAGGATCGCGTAGAGCTCCGGGTCAGCGATGATCTCGGCCGTGTGCTGCCACGCGGCGACCACCCCCTCGACCGAGGCGTTGTTGTCCATCTCGGCCGCAGCGCTCAGGGTCCCGAGCCATTCCGCGGCGAACTCTGCCTTTTCGTCCTCGTTCAGATGCCTGACCCAGGGGAAGATGGCAGGCATTACCTGGACCGCGAGGGTCATCACGGCCGGGTCGCGCCGCATCATCTCCCGGAACAGGCGGGTAGTGTCGCGGACCACGGCGGTGTCCTGGGCCGCGCGCTCGGCCGTGGTCAGGACGAGGTCCTCGGCGTCGCGGCGGTGCAGCAGCAGCCGCCTGTTGGTGGCCAGCCGCGCGAGCGTGGCCACGGGCTTGTTCAGAAGGTCGCTGAGGTTTACTTCTGCCGCCATCGTCATGACCTTCATACTACTTGAAAACTCTGTTTTCCTGCTCGCCTCCGGGCGCTTTTGCCCGCTGTCTTCCCTCGTCGCGATGAAGCTTTGCTTCATCGCTCCTCAGTCCAGACAGCGGCGCGCCCTTTGGCTCGCCGGGGGGCTCGGGGGGGCTCGGGGGCGGGTTAGGCGAGGGTGTGGAGGCGGGCGGCGGCGGCGGCGACTCGCTCGTCGGTCGCGGTGAACGCGACGCGGATGTGCTCGGCGCCGCCGGGACCGTACATCGAGCCGGGGCCGACGAGGATGCCGCACTCGGAGGCGAGCAGCTCGCAGGCCGCCCAGCAGTCAAGGCCAGGGCGGGTCGCCCACAGGTACAGCCCGGCTTCTGAATGGTCGATGCGGAAACCGGCGGCGGTCAGCCCGTCGGCCAGCGCCGCGCGCCGGGCCCCGTACCGCGCCCGTTGCTGCACCGCGTGCTCGTCGTCGGAGAGCGCGGCGGTCATCGCGGCCTGCACCGGCGCGGGCACGATCATGCCCGCCTGCCGGCGGATCAGCAGTAGCTGGGAGATGAGCGCCGGGTCGCCGGTCACGAACCCGGCACGGTATCCCGCCAGGTTGGACCGCTTGGACAGCGAGAACACCGCGAGCACGCCGTCCAGCGAGCCGCCCGTCACCGACCTGTGCAGCGCCGAGACGGGGGAGACCGACCAGCCGAGTTCGAGGTAGCACTCGTCGGAGGCGAGCACACAGCCACCAGGGCGAGAGCGCGCCCACACCACCGCGTCCCGCAACCGGCCGGCGGACAGCACCCGCCCGGTCGGGTTGGACGGCGAGTTGACCCATAGCAGCCGCGCCGCGGCCGGGCCGTCAGGCAGCGAGTCGGTGGCGACCGGCTCGGCGCCCGCCAGCCGCGCCCCGATGTCGTACGTCGGGTACGCCAGCGCCGGATAGAGCACCGAGTCGCCCGCACCCAGCCCGAGCATGACGGGAAGCCAGGCGATGAACTCCTTGGTCCCGATCACCGGGAGCACGTTATCGGCGTCGACGTGCACGTTGTGGCAGCGCGCCAGCCAGGAAGCCGCCGCCGCGCGCAGTGCGGGGGTTCCCGCGGTCAACGGGTAACCGGGCGCGTCCGCGGCTGCCTTGAGCGCTCGCTGAATCAACGGTGGCACCGGGTCGACCGGTGTTCCGATAGACAGATCGACCGCGCCGCCAGGGAAGGCGCGGGCCTTCTCCCGGATCGGCGCGAGTTCGTCCCAGGGGTATTCGGGGAGCCGTGTGGGATGCGTCACTCGTCCGCGGCCTGCGGCGGAAGCGCCGCGACCACGGGGTGGTCCTTGCCGATCTTGCCGACCTTGGATGCGCCGCCCGGAGACCCCAGTTCATCGAAGAAGTCGACGTTGACCTTGTAGTAGTCCTTCCACTGCTCGGGCACGTCGTCTTCGTAGTAGATGGCCTCAACGGGGCAAACGGGCTCACAGGCGCCGCAGTCCACGCACTCATCCGGGTGGATGTAAAGCATGCGGTCGCCCTCGTAGATGCAGTCCACCGGGCACTCTTCGATGCATGCCTTGTCAAGCACATCGACGCACGGCTGCGCGATGATGTAGGTCACGTAAACTCCTCTTCAACTTCTTAACCCTGCTACAACACAGTATGGCGGTTCCCCTGGCATCGTGCGCTAGCTGGCGACAATACTCCGGGCCCCACCGCCGGGGTCGGTCTGCCAGGCGGTTTCTGTCAGCCCGGCCGTCCACTGGTACCCGCCATAGCGCACCTGCGTTATCCCGTAGCTTAGGGCGTTGGCCATCAGCCAGTTGGCCACCGCCCACCCGCCGGCCGCTGTAACCGCAAATGTTCCGGAGTTTCCCGAACGAGCGGTGCTTGCTCTGAGCACCGGCCCCTTTTCCCCCGGCCGCCCGAACGTCCCGGCCAGGCCCTTGATAGCCGCCGCCAGGTCAAGCCGCGCGCTCACGTTCTCGCTGGCGGCCTGGCTCGTGGGGTCGTACCAGCAGGTGACCGCGTGCGGGGTCGCGGTGAACGCGGCGGTGAGCGCCTGGGCGGTCGGCACCCACTGCTCGTAGGCGTAGCCGTCCGCGCTGCGCTGCACGTCCTGCGCGGCCTCGTACACGGGCAGCTTCGTATAGCGGGGGACCTTGACCAGGGCGGCGAAGAACGCGCCCGCGGCGTACGCCGGGTCTTCGAGCTGGGCGGCGCGGCCCCAGCCCTCGGAGGGACGCTGCTGGAACATGCCGACGGAGTCCAGGTCGCCGTAGTCGGGGTTCTCGAGCTTGGCCTCCTGGAGCGCGGTCGCGTACGCGATCGTGAGTGCCTCGTGGGGCAAGTGCTTACGTAGCGCGACGCCGGCGATGCTGGCCGCGTCCGCGGTCTGGGCGAAGTCGAGCGCTATGGGATTGGCCGGGTTCCCCGCCTGGCAGCCAGGCACGATGAGCGCCCGGGTGACAAAGTGCTGGACGGCCGTGTAGGCGGCGTAGCCGCCCACGCCGAGCAGCACCACTATCACAGCGAGCACCGTAACCGGGCGACGCCACGAGGGGCGTCGGTAATTGCCGCGCACAGCGCGCCCCGAGGTCGTCGGCACAACCCCGACGGTACCCGGCTGGCGAGACCTTCGCTGCCGGTAGGCTCGCACGCTGTGAACCAGACGGCTGACGCGACAGGATGACGGCATCCCGGAGTCACGGAGTGGACGCCTGATAGCGCTACCTTTGATAGCGACATGAACGGAAACAACAATCGCCGGGTCCGCCGACAAGGACCCGTGACGCTGCGCGACAAGCAGATACCCGCGACCACGACCGACCAGCGGCTGCTGGACCGGCGCGGGCCTTCGGACTGGGTGCACACGGACCCGTGGCGGGTCCTGCGCATCCAGGCGGAGTTCGTGGAGGGCTTCGGGCTGCTCGCCGAGCTCGGATGGGCGGTCTCCGTCTTCGGCTCGGCGCGTTCGAGGCCGGGCAGTGACGAGTACGAACTGGCCGAACAGATCGCGGCCGCGCTGGTCCAGGCCGGGTACGCGGTGATCACGGGGGGCGGCCCCGGCGTCATGGAGGCGGCGAACAAGGGCGCTACCGAGGCGGGCGGAGTCTCCGTCGGCCTGGGCATCGAGCTTCCCAATGAGACCGGGCTCAACGACTACGCGAACGTCGGCATCGAGTTCCGCTACTTCTTCGTCAGGAAGACCTGTTTCATCAAGTACTCGCAGGCGTTCGTGGTGCTCCCCGGCGGGTTCGGGACGATGGACGAACTATTCGAGGCGCTGACGCTCGTAGCCACGGGGAAGATCACCAAGTTCCCGATCGTGCTCGTCGGCAGCGAGTACTGGTCGGGCCTGCTTGCGTGGATGAAGCAGACGATGCTCAGCCGGGAGAACATCGGCGCCCGTGAGCTAGCCCTGCTGCGGGTCGCTGATAACCCCGAGGAAGTCATCGAGATCATCAAGGAAGCTCACACCGACTTGTCCTTGTGATCCGCGTCTTTGCGGTGATTCGGGTCTTTCCGCTGCCCTAGGGCGCCCGCCATCTTGGCCAGGGCCCGGCGGACGTTCCAGCCGGGCCGCGGCGTGCCGAGCGCGGCCTCGGCCGCGTCGAGACTGCGCCGGACCTCGGCGACGTGCCGGGTCCTGACCGCGGTGCCGCCGAGCCAGCAGCAGGCGGCGGCGAGCGCTTCGGCGCCCGCGACCCCGAGGTCGTCCGCTCCGGAGTCCACGTCGGTCAGCGTCGACCAGCCGGCTTGCAGCGTACGGTCGAGGCGCGTCATCGGCACGGTCACCAGGATGCGTTCAGGGTCGATCCCGTTGCGGCGGGCCTTCTCGGCCGCCGCGATACCAGGGCAGATGAGGCTCGCGCCGCTGCGCAGCGCCAGCCTGGGGTCGGGTACCAGGTCCGCGGACGCGTCGGCGCCGCAGATGACCACGCCGGGCAGCCATTCCCTGATCGCGGCGATGAGCGCCGGGCCGCCCGCGCCGACTTCGATCACCGTTGCCCCCGCGTGACCTGCGGTGACCGCGTCGTCAAGGCTGCCGACCCGGGCCAGCAATGCTGTCCCAGGGTCGGGCAGAACGGTTCGGGAGTGCGACTTCACGCTCAGAGCATGGCACGATTCTTTATGTGCCTGTCGTATTGATCATCACTGTCTTGGCCATCGTGGCCGTCACCGTGTTCACCGCGCGCGGCCGCGGCGGTCAGATGCCGGCTGAGCGCACCGACCACGTTCCGCTTGAACTCGGGCCGGTCTCCGCCACCGACGTCGTGCTGCTGCACCCGCCCACCGCGCTGTGGGGGTACAACGTGCAAGCGACCGATGAGGCGCTGGAACGGATCGCCGAGTCGATCAGGGAGCGCGACGTGCGGATCGTTGCGCTCGAGCAGCTTGTCACCGACATGAGCAGGGGACCGGCGGCGCGGCCCGCCAGCCCCTACGCCGCCGCGCCCCGGGGCCCCGAGGCCGGCCAGCCGGGCGGCGAGGGCCCAGCCACGCCACCAGAGCGGTCGCATGACTGAGGAGCAACCGATCCCCACGGGGGCGGCGGTACCTGGCCCGGACGGCAGGCTGCGCTGCGCGTGGGGGCTGAGCGCCCCGGAGTATCTCGCTTACCACGACGAGGAATGGGGCCGACCGGTCCGCGGCGACCGGGTCATCTTTGAGCGCCTCAGCCTGGAGGCCTTCCAGTCGGGACTGTCCTGGCTCACGATCTTGCGCAAGCGGGAGAACTTCAGGAAGGCCTTCGCGGGCTTCGATCCCGCCGCGATCGCGGCGTTCGGGCCTGACGACGTGCAGCGGCTGCTGGCCGATCCGGGCATCGTCAGGAACCGGGCCAAGGTCAACGCGGTGATCACGAACGCGCGGGCGGCACTGACGCTGCCGGCCGGGCTCAGCGACCTGGTTTGGGGTTTCGCCGACAGCGAGCCGGCGCCGGCGCCGCGCACGCTGGGTGACGTCCCCCCGCAGACGCCGGCTTCGAAGCGCCTCGCGGCCGAGTTGCGCAAACATGGTTTCACCTTTACCGGCCCGGTCACGGCCTACGCCACGATGCAGGCCTGCGGCCTGGTGAATGACCACCTGGCCGACTGCTTCGCTAGGGATTGGCACGCTTCGGCTTGACGCTTGTGTCGGACCCGGCGGGCCGCGCCGTGCGAAAATACCCGGCATGGAGCACGAAGATCCGGACATGGCTGAGCTTTTCGCGCCGATCGATCCGTCGAAGGCACTCGGCGTGGTGCTCAGCGAGGCGCACGATGTGCTCGCCCAGATCCACCAGCCTGTCGACGCTGAACTGTGGGGATCGGACATGCTCGGCGCGCTGTCCGCCGGCGGCCAGTCGGACGTGATGGCGCAACTCGCCACCTCCCTGGTGCCTGCCGCGGAAGAGGACGCGACGCCGGAGGCGCTCGCGCTGCTGCGGATATTCGCGGCGATCGGGTCGCCGGAGTTGCGTTCGGCGGCCGACGCGGCCGCGGAACGGGTCGCGGCGACGGGCGTGCCTGACCCGGCATGGGCCAGCCTCATCGGCTCGCCCACCGTGGGGAAGTGCTGGCACTACAGCGATGTCGGAGGCCGGCAGGAGTCGGTGACGATGACGTTCGGCTACGGCGAATCCGAGCACGCCCTGTCGGTGCTGATCGACCACGGCCACGGCGGCCGGATCAAGGACGCGTGGGTCGGCGAGGCCGACGGCCTGCTCGACAAGACGTGGCTCGCCGCGGAGAACGACCCGCTCGTGGTGTTCGAGACGATCGACGCCGACGATGCCCGCGGCCGCCTGGAGCAGGCGATCGGCGCGGGAGAGTGCCCGGACAAGCAAGACCAGGCGGACGACCTGACCGCGCACCGTGCGCTGCTGCTCGCCAGGATGCGTTTTCTCGCCGCGAGCTAGGGCCCCGTCCTACGGGGTCAGGGCGAGGGTCGCGCCCGCCGGGGTGAGCAGGCGATGGTAGCCGGGCCTGCCGGGCAGCCTGGCCCGGTCGCCTGACACGCGGCGATAGGCTCCGTCCGGGCCGGTCAGCACTAGCCCGTCCGCGCCGATTGCCACGAGTTCCCCGTCGTTGCGGAGCAGGACAGGGCCGTCGCGCTGGCCGCTGATCGCGACGCGGCCGGACCGCAGGCCGTCGAGAATCGCGTCGGCGCCATCATCGGCGCTTTCGACCCAGGTCGTCGGCGTGCCAAGCGGTGCGTCCGACCCCTGCCTGTGCCAGTCGCTGCCGCCCACCGGGATCGTGGCCGGGTCCCAGGCCTGCCACCAGGCCAGCGGCGTGGTCCAGGTCGGATCGAGCCAGCTCCAGTGCCAGACCTCGACGAGCGGCGGCCGGCGCCGCATCTGGTACAGCCAGCTCACCGGCCCCGCGATGGGATGGTTGACCGACATCAGCCCGCCGCCGCGTTCGGCCGCGTCGAGCCAGTCGTCCGGTCTGGCGCGGAAGTCGATCCAGCCCGTGTCGCCGAGCACTCCCGCGTGCCCTTGTCCGGTGGTCACCTCCTGGCCGGGGATCAGCGTGACCCCGTACCGGCGGGCCGCGGCTGGCAGCTCAGCGTGGTGGCTGACGGTGTTGTGGTCGGTGACCGCGAGAAACTCCAGGCCGCGCTCGATCGCGAGGCATGTCAGTTCTGGTACCGTCAGCGCGCCGTCCGAATGCACCGTGTGCGAGTGCAGGTCCCCGGCGAGCCAGCGGCGTCCCGGTGTCGCGGGCAACTCCCGCGGGGCAGGCCTGCTCGCCGGCGCCGGCGGCCAGGACCGCGCGGTACGGGCCGAGTCCGGCCCGTTCGCCGGCTCCGCGGTGACCCGGTACCGCACGCCATCGGCCGGCACCAGGTGCAGCCCGATGGCCACCTGCCACAGGCCCGGCTGCACCGCGCCCGGCAGGTACCCGGGGGTGGCGGCATCCTCGGCGATGACGAAAGACCCCCGTGCCCCGCCTGACCAGCCGCGGAACCCGGAAGGACCGAAGCATCCCAGGTCAAGGATCGCGCCAGCACGCTCGTACTCGAGCTCCACCCGGAGCGCCGCCGTGCCCGGCGCGACCTCCACGGGAAGGTAGTGCAACGGCGAGGCAAGCCGGTCCTCGAGCGTCCATATCCCCGCGTGCACCGTCACCTGCCCCATGCCCCCAGTGTGTCGACCGTTGGCCGCCCCGGCAAGAACGATGCTCCCC